>CAYGMG010000249.1:0-2633 GCA_964350895.1 uncultured Lysobacter sp. | reverse complement strand
AACCGCTCAAGAAGCAGGCGTTGAGTTCGCTGCGCGAACGGCAAATATGCGCCCATAGCCGCCCTCCAACCATGGCCACGAATCTAGCGCCCTAGGCGGCCTGCGGTTCGCTGGCGGCGGGGTCGCGCATGGGTACCTTGGGGGCGAGGAAGGTGAAGGCGATCAGCAGCAGGCCGGCATAGGTGCCGTTGTACCAGGCCAGCTGGGAGAAGGGCTCGCCGATGGTGAAGGCCCAGACGCAGAACGAGCCGACGCTGAGGACCACCTGGCGGCGGTTGCTGATCTTCAGGGTGACCCGCAGGTAGAACACCGTGGCGGCGACGCCGAAGGCGAACACCAGCCAGGGCACGATCGGGGCGATCGGGTCGCTGGAGTGCTTGAGCAGGGTGACCATCGACAGGTAGACGCCGATCACTTCGCCGGGAATCAGCTTCATCAGCCGGTCGCTGTAGCCGTCGGCGGCGACCTTGGCTGGCGGGAAGTCTTCGTCCAGTCCGCCGCGGCGACCGGTCGGGGCGGGCGCGGCGGCGGTGCGTATCTCTCTGCCCATCAGTGCGGATTCCGGTCGGAGGGTGTGATCATTCGGGCGGGGCCGAGGCGCTTCCCGTCGCGCGGCGCTTGAGTACAAACATCCTGTTCAGTGCGGCCCAGTCCTCGGCCGAGTCTTCGGCTTCGCCGTCCTCGATCAGCGCGTCGCGGGTTTTCGGTCCGTCGAGCGCGGCGCGGAACAGGGCGCGCAGCGGCGAGCGAGAGCGGTCCACCGCGCGCGTGCCGGATTGCTGCAGCCAGCTGAAGTCGCTCTCGTCCAGGGTGACCATCAACTTGAAGGTCTCGTTGCCGGCATCGGCCAGAAAGCCCTGCGGCAGGCCAAGGCGAATGCGTCGGCGGTCGCAGCCGATGCGCAGGGTTTGCCCGGCCTCCAGCAGCTCGCTGGACTTGGCCGGGGGGTAGAGCAGCTGGATCCGCCCGCTGAGGCCAAAGTCGAGCACGCTGATGAACACCGGCCGGGTTTCCCGATTGACCACTTCGAAGGCGATGCAGTCGCCTTCGTCGACGCCCTCGCCGGCTGCCAGCGGCCGCCATTCGCCGTCGGCGGACTCGACCAGCAGGCGGAAGTCGACCTGCAATCGGCTGTCGGGGTTGTCGAGGGCAAGCGCGTTGCGATAGCGGGCCAGGGTTTCCAGATTGGCGACCAGGGTTTGCGCCGAGTCGGGCGCTTCGATGGCGAGCGCAGGAAGCGCCTCGACGCCGCTGCGGTCAATCACCACCCAGCGTTGCGCTGACGGCGTCTGCGATCCGGGCCGGCGCTCTTCACCCTCAGCGCCGCGGGTGCCGACATCGATGCGCAGCTGGGCGCTGTCCGCACTGCTGGCAACGCGGAGCAGGGAGGATGCCTCGATCAGCGCGGTGATCCTTGCGGCGTCCGCGGGGGGCAGGGTGCCGAGGTCGACATCGACACGGAACTGCGCCAGCGAGGGCCGGCTTTCGACGCAGCGTGCGCCGGGCAGCAAAGCATCGGTTGCCTGCAGCAGGCGACCCTCGGCACGCAGGCTGCCGACCCGGTCGATCTCGATCACCCCGATCACCGCATCGGCCGAGGGCGTTCGGGTCGCCGCCGGGTAGGCAGTCCACTGGCTGCCCGGCTGCAGGCCGTGCGCCGCGCCGCCGGCCAGGGTCACCCGCTGGCCGTCGACCGCCTCGACGCTGACGAAGCGCATCGGCGGTACATCAACGCCTTCGAAGAGCAAGCGGTCGCGGGCGCCTTCGATCTGCGGGTGCTGACTGGCAAAGCGCGCACTGACCTGGCGCTGGGCGGCGTCGAACACCTCGCGCCAGGTGCTGCCGGCCGGTGCGCCGAGCAGGGCACGGCTGAGGAAATGGGTCAGCGCGCCGTGGCGGATGGTCTCGCCGCCGCGCTGTTCGCTGAACTCGTGGGCGTATTGGTTGTCGCGGCAGCCGGACATCACCACGTAGGCCTCGCCGAGGGCCGCCCAGCTGCTCGCTGCATCGCCTCTGAGTGAGCGCGTGCCGGGCGCGCGCGGTGCGAGGCCAAGCTCGGGCAACGAGCGGGTGTCGTCGGGCGCAGCGCGGGTGCGTGCAGCGAACGGGTCGCGGGTGATGGTTCCGGAGTGGCAGCAGTCGAACAGCAGGCTGATTGCCCGGGTCTTGTCCGACAGGCGCATCAGCCATTCGTTGATCTCGTCATCGACGATGTCGCGATTCGGGTGCGGCCGACGCCCGCTGTCGCTGGGCATGATCGTGCTGTCCTTGCCCGAGGCCTCGTCGGGCGAGGCGCTGGTGCGCCGCGAGCCGTGCCCGCTGAAGTGGAAGAACACCACGTCATCGCGTTCCACCGAGTCGGCTAGCCGTTGCATGGCTAAGAGGATCGCCTCGCGGCTGGCCTCGGCGTCGTGCAGGGAATGCAGGTCGGCATCAACGAAGCCGAAGCGCTGCAGCAGGATCTGCCGCATCAGCCTGGCATCGCTGACGCAGCCCGCGAGCTGGTACTGCGGATCGAGCAGCGGGTAGCGGTCGACCCCGATGATCAGCGCGTGCTTGGCAGGCATGCGCGGTGACGCGCTAGGCGAGGGTGTCGCGGGTCATTGTTCAGCGCTCGTCGGGCGACCCGCCCC
>CAYGMG010000248.1:0-2662 GCA_964350895.1 uncultured Lysobacter sp. | reverse complement strand
CGGCCGCGGCCGATAGAAGCTGACCATCATCAGGTGCAGATTGACGGTCAGGGTGTTCATCGCCACCACTTCCAGCGGCTTGGCACCGACCAGTTCGGCCAGCGGCTCGCGGACCAGGCCGTGGTAGTGCATCCACGGATTGTCGGCGGCGAAGTGGCCCTCGACCGCATGCTGCGCCCAGTCGCGCATGACTTCGTCGAGGATGCCGCGAGTGGCGCGCGGCATCAGGCCGAGCGAGTTGCCGACGAAGTAGTGCATCTGGCCATCGCCATGCGGCGGGATCAGGAAGGCGTCGCGGAAGCGGGCCAGCGGGTCGGCAGCATCAAGCTGTCGCGCTTCATCCTCGAAGGCAGTGAAACTCATGGTCGGTGGCCTGTAACGGTCATGTTGGGAAGTGGATCGTGCCCGGTCGCGCGTGATCGACGCGGCGTGGCGGCAAGGCCGTCGCGCGGCGGTGGGCCTGCTTGCCGCGGCTGCAGTCGCCTTTCCGGCTCATTGGAAGCGATGCGGCGCAAGGCCCAGCCACGCAAGCGCGCTGCCGGAGAACACGCGCTGCTGTGCTGCCTGATCCAGGCCAAGCGCATCGATGCCCTGGCCTGGCTGCTGCTCGCCGAGCGGGAACGGGTAGTCGGTGCCGAGCATCAGCTGCTGGGGGCCAACCAGATCCAGCAGGAAGCGCAGCGCTTGCGGGTCATGCACGCAGCTGTCGAAGTACAGCCGTGGCAGATAGTCGCGCGGCCCGCGTGGATTGTCGGTGGCGACCAGGTCCGGGCGCATGCGGAAGCCATGTTCGATACGGCCAAGGGTGTAGGGAAAACTGCCGCCGCCGTGGGCCAGCGCAACGCGCAATCGCGGCAGGCGTTCAAGGACGCCGCCGAAGATCAGGCAGCAGGCAGCGCGAGCCTGCTCGGCAGGCATGCCGACCAGCCACGGCAGCCAGTACTTGGGCATGCTCTCGCGGCCCATCATGTCCCAGGGATGCACCAGGATCGCCGCGCCAAGGTCCTGTGCTGCCTCGAAAAACGGGAACAGCGCCTCGGCATCCAGATTCCAGTCGCCGACGTGCGAGCCGATCTGCACGCCCTGCAGGCCGAGCTGGTCCATGCAGCGCTCCAGTTCCTGAATCGCCAGCTGCGGCGATTGCAGCGGCACCGTGCCGAGCCCGGTGCAGTGTCGCGGGTGGTCCTTGCAGGCGGCGGCCGTGCAGTCATTGAGGTACTGGTGCAAGGCCAGCGCGTGGTGCGGGCGGGCCCAGTAGCTGAACATCACCGGGACCGTCGACAGCACCTGCACCTGGATGCCGAAGCGTGCGTAATCGCTGATCCGGCCGGCGATATCCCAGGTGTGTTCGCGGATCTCGCGGAAGAAGCGGCCGTCCTTGTAGATGCGATGGGCGCCGTCCTCGGTGTGGTGGATCACCGGAAAACGCGGGTCGCCGAAACGTGCTGCTAGGTCCGGCCAGTCGCGCGGCAGGTAGTGGGTGTGGGTATCGATCCGCAGCATCGGCGCATTGTACGCCGCCACCAGGCGGCGGCGCGGCCCTTGATCCTGATCAGGGTCGGCAGCGGCGCAGTGCGCATACTGGCCTTGGGCTACCGGGAGAATCCGACATGGCAGAGGGCTTGAAAGTATTGATGGCCACCGACCTCGGGCCGGCTGCAGCGGCCATCGGACACCGATTGAGCTGGCTGGCCGGGCGCTGCCCGATCGATGAACTGGCCCTGGTCCACGTGGTTGATGATGTCGCCTTGCAGGCAGTGGTGCGCTGGGGCTTCGGCGCTCGCCAGAC
The DNA here is from genome assembly GCA_964350895.1 of uncultured Lysobacter sp. Classification (GTDB taxonomy): domain Bacteria; phylum Pseudomonadota; class Gammaproteobacteria; order Xanthomonadales; family Xanthomonadaceae; genus Pseudomarimonas. The sequence continues at coordinate 873 of CAYGMG010000248.1, read as the reverse complement.
CTTGCTCGAACGCTGCCAGGAGCAGGCCGGACGGGCATTGGAGCGGGTGCGCGCGCGGCTGCGGCTGCCGGACTCGACAAGGGTCAGCAGCCACTGCCTTGCCGGCCGGCCGGAAACCCTGCTGTCGGCCATGGCCCGCGATGGCGGCTTTGATCTGGTGCTGGCCGGCAGCGGCAATCGGCTGTGGCGGGAAGGCTTGCTCGGCTCGACCGCGCGCCGCCTGGTCCGCGATATCGATTGCGCGCTATGGCTGTGCCGCGAGGATCCGGATGCCGCCCAGCAAGTCGACAGTGCCCTGCTCGGCGTCGACTTCGGTCCCGGCTGCGAGCGCGGTCTCGCCGCTGCGCTTTGCCTGTGGCCGGATGCCACCCTGCACGCCGCTCACGTCGTCGACAGCGCCCTGGTGGAGCAAGCCGCAGCGGCCTCTGGCAGCGAGCCGGAAACGGTTGCCCTGGGCCTGCGCGGCCACGCCACACAGCGGTTGCAGGGATGGCTCGACGAGCACGCCACCGACCGTCCGATCAGCGCGGAGGTGCTGTCCGGGCGGCCGGACAAGGCCCTGCTCGATGCAGCACGACGTCTCGATGTGCAGGCCCTGGTGCTAGGGCGCGGCAACGACCCCGCCACACCGACGCGGCTCGGCTCGACCGCCGAGTCCATGACCCTGCGCGCCGACTGTGATTTGCTGCTGGCTTCGCGATAGGAGGGCGACCGGGAGAGGATTGCCCAGGAATTCCTGCGTAGCGCTGTGTTCCTGTCGCTGCGGTTCAATGGCGGCTATGGGCGCAAACCGGCCGTTCGCAGGGCACGCCGGCAAGCTGTTGTGGGAGCGGATCGTATCCGCGACCGCAGCGCGACAGGCTTGCCACTGAC
>CAYGMG010000247.1:0-2791 GCA_964350895.1 uncultured Lysobacter sp. | reverse complement strand
TCCGCTCCCACAACAGCTCGCCGGATTGCCCTGCGAACGGCAGCTATGCGCCCATTGCAAACGCCAGCCAGCACCCCTTCGCATGCAGGCAATGCGTCCTAGCCAGTGCCTCGCTGACGCAGGGCCTCGAACAGCGCTACGCCGGTTGCGACGGATACGTTGAGGCTCTCGACCTGTCCGCGCATCGGAATCCTGGCCAGGAAGTCGCAGTGTTCGCGGGACAGCCGACGCAGGCCGTCGCCCTCGCCGCCCATGGCGATCGCCACCGGACCAGACAGGTCCATCTCGTACAGCGACTTGTCGGTCTCGCCAGCCAGGCCAACGATCCACACGCCGGCCTCCTGCAGGCTCTTCATGGTCCGCGCCAGGTTGGTGACGCGGATCAGCGGCACGCGGTCGGCGGCGCCGGAGGCGGTCTTGCGCACTACCGGGGTGATGCCGACGGCGCGGTCTCGCGGCACGATCACCGCGTCGACACCGGCGGCCTCGGCCGAGCGCAGGCAGGCGCCGAGGTTGTGCGGGTCCTGCACGCCATCGAGGATCAGCAGCAGCGGCTTGTCGAGCGTGCCCAGCAAGTCGTCCAGATCGCCCTCGCCGAGGTTGCGGGTCATCGCCACCTGGGCGACCACGCCCTGATGGCGGGCGCCGCCCGCCGCGCGCGACAGCGCATCGGGCGCGGCTTCGCGCACGGCGACCCCGGCGGTCTTCGCCGCCTGGGCGATCTCGGCCAGACGCGGGTTCTTGGCCCGCTGCTCGATCAGCACCTCGGCCAGGTTCTTGGCGTCGAACTTGAGCGCCTCGGCCACCGCATTGATGCCGATGATCCATTGCTCGCTCATCGCCGGCGGCCTCCGCCGCGCTGTGATTGCTTGCGATCAGGCTTTCGCTCGGCCTTGCGCTCCGGCCCCGGCCGGCCGCCGCCGAGCATCGGCGTACCGTTATGTTCAGTCAGGCGGAAGTCGATCTTGCGCTCCTCCAGCGAGGCGCGCAGGACCAGGATGCGCACCGGGTCACCCAGGCGCAGCACCAGACCGTTACGGTCGCCCTCCATCAGCTTGCGCTGCGGATCGAAGCGGTAGTAATCGTTGGGCAGCTGGGTGACGTGGACCAGCCCGCTGATCCGCGACTCGGTCAGCTCGACGAACAGGCCGAAGCTCTGCACGCCGGAGATCACCCCCTCGAACTCGGCCCCAACATGGCGTTCCATCCAGGCGCAGCGGTAGCGTTCGTCGACCTCGCGTTCGGCCTCGTCGGCGCGCCGGCCGCACTCGCTGCAGTGCAGGGACAGTCCGGTCATCTCGTGGGCGGCATAGACGAAATCAGCCGCCGTACCACCAAGCAGCGCGTGCTTGATCGCCCGGTGCACCAGCAGGTCCGGATAGCGGCGAATCGGCGAGGTGAAGTGCGCATAGGACTCCAGCGCCAGGCCGAAGTGGCCGATGTTCTCCGGCTGGTAGACGGCCAGCGCCTGCGAGCGCAGCAGCACCTGCTCCAGCAGCAGCGCATCCGGACGCTTGCGCACCTTGCGCAGCAGGGTGGTGAAGTCCTTCGGGGTGACCCGCTCCCAGTTCGGCAGGCGCAGCCCGAACTCGGACAGGAAGGCCTGCAGATCCTCGAACTTGGATTCCGGCGGCCGGTCATGCACCCGGTACGGCGCCGGGATGTTCTTGCGCAACAGGTAGCGCGCGGCCTCGACATTGGCCGCGATCATGCATTCCTCGATGAGCTTGTGCGCGTCGTTGCGCTCGGTGCTCTGCGCCTGCACCACCTCGCCGTCCGGGCCAAGGCGGAAGTCGATCTCCTCGCTCTCGAACTCGATCGCCCCACGCGCCCGTCGTTGCTTGGCCAGCAAACCGAACAACTGGTGCAGTCGCTCGACGTGCGGCAGCACTTCGCCCAGCTCGGCGCGCGCGTCGGGGTCGTTCTCGCCGATCGCCGCCCAGACCTTGGTATAGGTCAGCCGCGCCTGCGAGCGCATCACCGCCTCGTAGAACTTGGAGCGGGTCACCACGCCCTCGTTGTCGACCTGCATGTCGCAGACAAAGCACATCCGGTCGACCTTCGGGTTCAGCGAACAGATCCCGTTGGACAGGGTCTCCGGCAGCATCGGCACCACGAAGCCGGGGAAGTACACCGAGGTCGCGCGGCGGGACGCCTCCTCGTCGAGCGCGCCGCCCGGGCGCACGTAGTGCGAGACGTCGGCAATCGCCACCACCAGGCGGAAGCCGTTGCGCTGCGGCTCGCAGTACACCGCGTCGTCGAAATCCTTGGCGGTCTCGCCATCGATGGTCACCAGGGGCAGGCCGCGCAGGTCGACCCGATCCTCGATGTCGGCAGTACGCACCTCCAGCGGTACGCGATTGGCCTCGTCCAGCGCCTCCTGCGGCCAGTCATGCGGAATGCCGTGGCCATTGATGGCCATCTCGACCACCAGGGACGGGGTCAGCGAGTCACCGAGCACGGTCAGCACCTTGCCGAACGGCGGGCGGCCCTTGGACGGCGGCGCGGTGATCTCGGCGACCACGATCTGGCCGTGGCGCGCGCCACCGCGGGCCTCGTTGGGGATCAGGATGTCCTGATGCAGGCGGCGGTCGTCAGGCAGCACCAGGCCCATCCCGTCGCGCTCCTCGAAGCGCCCGACCAGGCGCGAGGTGCGCCGCTCCAGCACCTCGACCACGGCGCCCTCGCGGCGGCCGCGCTGATCGATCCCGGCCACCGCGCAAAGCACGCGATCACCGTGCATGACCTGGCGCATCTGGTTCGGCGGCAGGAACAGGTCGTCGCCGCCGGC
>CAYGMG010000246.1:0-2825 GCA_964350895.1 uncultured Lysobacter sp. | reverse complement strand
GCACATGCCGCTGATGGACGGTATCGAAGCCACCCGCCGGCTGCGCGCAGCCGGCCAGGGCCTGCCGATCATCGCGGTCACCGCCGACGTGCTGCCGGAAGATCGCCGGCGCTTTCTCGATGCCGGCTGCGATACGGTCCTGCACAAGCCGATCCGCCGCGAGGAGCTGTACGCACTGCTGGCCGCACACCTGGCGGCGGGCAGCGCAGCCGAGGCCGCTGCATTGCCCGGCCTTGCGGCGCGCCTTGACGGGCTGCGCCAGCGCTACCTGCAGCGCCTGGCCGAGGACGCCGTGCAGCTGGAGATCCTGTTCCATGACCAGCACGTGCAGGCTCTGCTGGAGAGTCTGCACAAGCTCAAGGGCTCGGCCGGCACCTTCGGCTTCGGCGCGGTGTCGGCGGCCGCGGCGCGGCTTGAGTCCTCCCTGAGGCAAGCCGCCCCCGACGGCGACCAGGCCGCCGCCGAACAGGATCTGATCGCCCTGCTCGACCTGCTGCGCGGGGCGGCAGACACCGCAGCCGATGGCGATCCGCTGCCGTCTGGCGGTACTCTCGTGTCATGAGCGAGCTACGCCACGTACTCTGCGTCGAGGACGAGCCAGACATCCGGCTGATCGCCCAGCTGGCGCTGGAAACCGTCGGCGGCCTCAAGGTCAGCCTCTGCGGGTCGGGCAAGGAAGGTCTGGACGTCGCCCGCCGCGAGCGTCCCGATCTGGTGGTCCTGGACGTGATGATGCCGGGGCTGGACGGACCAGGCACGCTGAAAGCCCTGCGCGAGCTGCCGGAAACCCGCGACCTGCCGGTTGTCTTCATGACCGCCAAGGTACAGCCAGCCGAGGTTGCCCAGCTGATGGAGCTGGGGGCGCTGGCCGTCGTCGCCAAGCCGTTCGATCCGATGAGTCTGGCCGACCAGCTGCGTGGCATATGGGCGAAACGGTGAACGAGGAGCGCATCGCTGCCGCGCGGCGTCAGCTCGACGCGCTCAAGCGCGACTATCGGGAACGCACCCGCGCCCTGCTCGGAGCGCTGGCCGAGCGCCTGGCCGAGCTGCAGGACATCAGCCTGCTCGACGAGGTCGAGTCCCAGCTGCACAAGCTCGCCGGCTCCGGAGGCAGCTTCGGCTTCTCCGACCTCAGCCGCGAGGCGCGCGGACTGGAGCTGGAAGTAAGAATCCTGCGCGGCAACCCGGCGGACGCCGATCTCAATCTGCTGGCGCAGCATCTGCGCGCCCTTCAGCAATGGCTTGACGCAGCGGGGCAAGGCGCGCCCGGCCAGCGGGTCGCCGCAACCGGCAGCCCGGGCAACGTACTGCTCTGGATTCCCGCCAGCAGCGAGCGCTCGGCGCGACTGCTCTCCACCCTTGAGCAGTTCGGCCATGAAGCACAGGCCGTGGAAAGCCGGGAAGACCTGCGCCAGATGATGGCCGCGCAGCCGCCCGAGGCGCTGCTGATCGATATCGATAGCGAAGGCGCCAGCGCCGCCGCGCGCCGCGGCCTGCTCGAGTTTGTCGCCGAGCTGCGCCATGGGCCTGAATTTGCTGACTGGCTGCTGTTCACCTTTGCCGCCGAGGACTCGCTGCCACTGCGTCTGCAGGCCGCGCGCGCCGGCGCCAGCGGCTTCTTCCCGCATCCGTTCGATCCGATGCAGGTGGTCGATCGGCTGGAGCGGCAGCGCAAGGAGCGCCTTGGAACCTCCGGCCGGGTCCTGCTGGTCGACGACGACGAGCTGCTTGCCCGGCATCACTCTGCGGTACTCGAAGCCGGCGGCTTCGATACCCGGACTTGCACCGATCCGCTCAAGGCGCTGGACGTGATGGACCAGTTCCAGCCCGAGCTGGTGCTGATGGACCTGTACATGCCGGTCTGCTCGGGACCCGAGCTGGCCCGGGTGATCCGCATGCACGATGCCTGGCTGGCCACACCCCTGGTCTTCCTGTCCGCCGAGACCGACTTCGACCTGCAGCTCACCGCGGCCAGCGAAGGCGCCGACGACTTCCTGACCAAGCCGATCGCCGACGGCCATCTGGTCGCCGCGGTTCGCACCCGGGTCGAGCGCGCCCGGCAGGTGGCGCGGCTGATCCACTCGGACAGCCTGACCGGCCTGCTCAAGCACGGCCGGATCAAGGAAGAGCTGGCCGCCCAGCTGGCGCGCAGCAAGCGGCTCGGCGCGCCGCTGTGCGCGGCGATGCTCGACATCGACCACTTCAAGCGGGTCAACGACCGCTTCGGCCATCCGGTCGGCGACCAGGTGCTGCGTGCGCTGGGCAACCTGATGCGCCAGCGCGCGCGCAAGTCTGATCGCATCGGCCGCTACGGCGGCGAGGAGTTCCTGCTGATCCTGCCCGAGTGCGAGATCGAGGACGCCACCCGGCTGGTCGACGACCTGCGCGAGCGCTTCAGCGGCCTGCGTTTTTCCGCCGCCGGCGAGGAGTTCGCGGTCACCCTGTCGGCCGGCATCGCCTGCTTTCCCCAGTACACCGACCACGACGAGCTGCTGGCGCAGGCCGACCAGGCGCTTTACCGGGCCAAGCAGAACGGCCGCGACCGGACTGAACGCGCCGATTGAGCGAACCTGCCGGCCGGCGCATACCGGCCATATCCGGTCACTGCTGGGCCATCCGTCTAGTGGACTGTAACGGATGAAGCGGTAGAGGGATCGCGCCGGCATGGTCGCGATGGACGCCGTGCCGGAGCGAGGCCAATAGCCGTAGCTATTGGCCAAGTGAGGCGCAAGTCCAGCGCGGCCAGACCCAGCGAGCTGCTATCGATTTGTCCGTTACAGTCCACTAGTGTCCTGTTCCGGAAGTATGTTGTTGAAGTCGCGACG
>CAYGMG010000245.1:0-3022 GCA_964350895.1 uncultured Lysobacter sp. | reverse complement strand
TTAAATCGAAGCTCCGCGGTCGCGGATACGATCCGCTCCCACAGAAAGCCGGCGCTGTTGATGAACCTCGACGAACGGCAACATTGCGCGAAGCGGTCATCCATAGGGTGCGCCTTGGGCGCACCGGGCGCACCGGGCGTACCGTCCGAACGCCCGTATCGAACGTTGGGGCGCCCATCCGGCGGGTCCAAGACCCGCCCTACGCGAACGGCAATATTGCGCCCTCATAGGTCCTCGAAGAATGCGCCCTCCAGGCCGTAGTCGAACCGTCAAACTGGCGGCTTTGATCGCGGGCCGACACCTGGTGCGCGGTCCAGATGCCCACGAGTTCCGGAACACGTTCGCCTCAGCCACCGCAGCCGCTGTCCAGCGGCCACCGAAACGGATGACCACGTTCGTTTGCGACCCGCGGGCGCTGCGGATCTGCGCTGTCGATTCTTGCTAGGATCCGGAATTAAGGTTTCGTTCATTCAATCGCCACAGGGGACTCGCCATGTATTCCGATCTCAGCTCGTCGAATGCGCAGCCGCACCGGTCGCGGTCAAGCCGCAGGCTCAAGCGCTGCGCCATGGCCCTGCTTCCGGCCCTGCTGATCACCGCCTGCGGCGGCGGCGGGGTTTCCTCCGTCGACGATGCCAAGCAGGCGGTGATCCGCATCGTCGCAACCGGCAGTTTCCAGGACCCGCAGGTCGGCCTGCAGCTCAATGCAGCGGGTTCGGGGTCCGGGTTCATCATCGACCCTTCCGGCATCGCGGTCACCAACAACCACGTGGTGACCGGCGCGGCCACGCTCGAGGTCTTTGTCGGCGGCAGCAGCACGCCGGTGAGCGCGAAGATCCTCGGCGTTTCGGAATGCGCTGACCTTGCGGTGATCGACCTCGACGGCGAGGGATATCCGTACCTCGAGTGGTACCCCGAAGCGGCCAAGGTCAACACCGATGTGCGCTCGGCGGGTTTTCCGCTTGGCTCGCCCGAGTACACCCTGACCCGCGGCATCGTTTCCAAGGCCAGCACGGTCGGCGAAACCGAGTGGGCCTCGGTCGATGCGGTGATCGAACACGATGCGCGGATCAATCCGGGCAACTCGGGCGGACCGCTGCTTGATGACAATGCCCGCGTGGTCGGCGTGAACTACGCCGGGCGAGCGGATACCGGCCAGAACTTCTCGATCTCCGCGCAGCTGGCCAGGCGGATCGCCGAGGAGCTCAAGCAGGGCAAGAACGTCCACTCCATCGGCATCAACGGCAAGGCGGTGTTCGATGAGGCCGCACAGTTGACCGGGGTCTGGGTGTCTTCGGTCAAGACCGGCTCGCCGGCATCGAATGCCGGGATCCAGGGTGGCGACATCATTGTTCGCCTTGAGGGACTCGCTCTGGCTACCGATGGCACCATGAAGACCTACTGCGACGTGCTGCAGTCGCGGCGCAGCGACGAGGTGCTGAAGGTCGAGGTACTGCGCTATGCCACGGGCGAAGTGCTGGCCGGCGAGTTGAACGGCAAGGCGCTGACCCAGTCGTTCTCCTTCGCCAACACCCTTGGCGACCAGGTGGCCGACCAGCCCGGCGACGGCGCACCAGCGTCCTACGACAGCTATGTCGAAGTCAGCGACGACTCCGGCCTGCTCACCCTGAAAGTGCCGGCGGCCTGGGACCAGGTCAACGGCTCCAGCACCGAGGACGGCGACCCGGCGCTCAGCGCTTCGCACGATCTCGACGGCTACAACGAGTTCTTCGACGTGGCCGGCGTGATGTTCGTGGTGAGTAAGAGTTTCGCCACCCAGACCGACGCCCAGGTACTCGACAGCTTCACCGCCGAGGACTGTGTCAGCCAGGGCCGCAACCCCTATGAGGACTCCCTGTACCGCGGCACCTTCGAGTTCTTCACCGGCTGCGGCGGCTCCGAGGCGGCCCGCGCCATCGTCGTCGCGCGCCCGCCCTCCAACCAGTACGCCGCGGTGGTCGATATGCAGATCGTCACCGACGCCGACCTCAAGGCGCTCGACGAGATCATCAACAGCTTCGTGGTCAACGACGGCGGCTGATCTCTGCGCACGCTGAGCGCCGCAGGTCCCGCGACGATTTGCGCGGTGCCTGCGGTGCATAGCGCAGGCCCTTGCGTTGCAGGAAGCGGCCGGCGCATCGATACTCGTTGCTCGACGGCCGGACGACCCGCGGCCCTGAATGCGGGGGGGTGGACGATGGACTTTCTGCTGACCAATGGCGAGATCCGCGCCGTCGGATCAGTGGCCTACGCGATGCTGCTGGGCGGCGTCATAGGCTTTGAACGCGAGGTCAAGGCGCGACCGGCCGGCTTTCGCACCCATATGCTGGTCGCCGGCGCCGCGGCCTTCCTGGTCGCCAGCACCCAGCTGCTGGTCTCGAATGCCGCTGAGTCGGCGACGGCAGTGACGGAAAGCGCCCGGCAGATCATGAGCCTTGATCCACTGCGCTTGGTCGAAGCGGTAGTAGCCGGGGTCTCCTTCATCGGCGCCGGCTGCATCTTCGCCAGCCGCGAGCGCGACACCGTGCACGGCGTCACCACCGCCGCTTCCCTGCTGATGGTCGCCAGCATCGGCCTTTGCACCGGACTTGGCTATCCTGCCCTGGCCAGCACCATCACTCTGATGACCCTCGTCGTGCTGATCGCTCTCAAGCAGCTGGAGAAGCTGCTGCCCAACCGCCACGCGGACCCGGGAAACCAGCCTTCCCAGCGCGACTAGTGGACTGTAACGGATGAAGCGGAAGAGGGATCGCGACGGGATGGGCGTGCGGGACGCCGTGCCGGAGCGAGGCCCGTAGCCGAAGCTACGGGCTGAGTGAGGCGCAAGTGCCGCGCGGCCAGACCGAGCGAGCTACTTTCGATTTGTCCGTTACAGTCCATTAGTGTCACCCCGCAGCGCGCTCGACTGGCGCTGGCCAACCCGCCTTGAACATGTCATTCCACCGCACCACTTCGCCATTGCCGCATGCTAGTGTCCTGTCCCGGAAGTATGTTGTTGAAGTCGCGAAGCGGATGCGTCGTC
>CAYGMG010000244.1:0-3166 GCA_964350895.1 uncultured Lysobacter sp. | reverse complement strand
GCTGCGGTCGCGGATACGATCCGCTCCCACAACAGCTCGCCGGATTGCCCTGCGATCGGCAAAAATGCGCCCGAAGCCGACGCCGCGGAGCGCTCGAGACGGGGCGCAAGGCGCGGTTGGGCGCGCCTACGGTGTGCCCGATGCCAAACTGGCCGCGGAAAAACGGCGAAGCTCAGACCAGGCCGAAGCCCGCGCTGCGCGCCAGTGAGTCGAAGCCCGGAAACGAGGTGGCCACGTTGTCGCAGTCGTGGATGCGCACGGCGCCGCTGGCGCGCTGGCCGGCGATAGCGAAACTCATGGCGATGCGGTGGTCGCCCTGGCTGTCGACCTCGCCGCCGTGCAATACACCACCCTCGATCAGTGCGCCGTCCGGGGTCTCCTCTATGCTGGCACCCAGCGCCTTGAGTCCACGCGCCATGCTGCCGATGCGGTCGGATTCCTTGACCCGCAGCTCGGCCGCGCCGCTGATCCGGGTGCGCCCCTCGGCCAGCGCAGCGGCAACGAACAGCGCCGGGAACTCGTCGATCATGTCCGGCACCAGTCCCTCGGGCACGCTGATGCCCTGCAGGCACGCGTGGCGGACGCGCAGGTCGGCGATCGGCTCGCCCTGGCGCTCGCGCGGGTCGAGCAATTCGATATCGGCACCCATCAAGGTCAGCGCGCGCAGCAGTCCAGTGCGTCGCGGATGCACGCCGACCTCGCGCAGCAGCAGGTCGGAACCCGGAACCACGCTGGCGGCAACCAGGAAGAAGGCGGCCGAGGAAAAGTCCGCGGGCACGGCGATCTCCCGCGCCTGCAGCCGGCCCCCACCGGACAGTCGGGCCTCGCCCTCGCGATGATCGACCTGCCAGCCGAAGGCCTGCAGCATGCGCTCGGTGTAGTCACGTGTTGGGTGCGGCTCGCGCACGCAGGTCTCGCCCTGCGCATACAGGCCGGCCAGCAGGATCGCCGACTTGACCTGGGCACTGGCCACCGGCGTCGCGTAGTCGATGCCGCGCAGCGTCTGTCCGCCTTGGATGTGCAGCGGCGGCAGGCCGCCTGGCTCGCTGTCGATGCGCGCGCCCATCTGCGCCAGCGGGTCGATGATCCGGCGCATCGGCCGCCTCGACAGTGAGGCGTCGCCGATCAGTCGGCTATCGAAGCGTTGCCCGGCGAGCACGCCCGCCATCAGCCGCATGCCGGTGCCGGCATTGCCGCAGTCGATAGCGTCGGCCGGCGGCGTCAGCCCGTGCAGGCCAACGCCATGCACGATTCGGCCGCCCGCCGAGGGCGCTTCGATGCGCACGCCCATGGCGCCGAAGGCCGCCGCGGTGGCCCGGGTGTCCTCGCCTTCGAGGAAGCCCTCGATCCGCGACACGCCCTCGGCCAGCGAGGCCAACATGATCGAGCGATGCGATACCGACTTGTCGCCGGGCACGCGCAGCTCCCCGCCAAGCGGCGAGCCGGCGGAAGCAGTCCAGGTCAGCATGCGTCCTTTCCGTCCAGTGCGGCGAGCAGTACGCGGTTCTCGTCGCGCCGGCCCACCGTGATTCGTGAATACTCGGGAAGCCCGTAGCCGGCCATCGGCCGCAGCACTACGCGCTGGCGCAGCAGGTCGGCCTCGATATCACCGCACTCGGGGCCGAACCGGCACAACAGGAAGTTCGTCTGCGAGTCCGCCGTGGCGAATCCGCGAGCGCGCAGCTCGGAAGCCAGCCAGTCGCGCTCGGTGGCATTGCGTTGGCGCACCGAGGCGACGTGCGCCTGGTCGCTGAGCGCGGCCTCGGCGGCAACCAGGCTGGGCAGACTGACATTGAACGATTCGCGCACACGCTCCAGCAGGGCGATCAGCTGCGGATGTCCCAGTGCGTAGCCGACCCGGATGCCGGCAAGCCCATAGGCCTTGGAAAAGGTGCGCATGACCAGCAGACGCGGTTGGCTGGGCAGCAGGGGCAAGGCACTCTGGTAGTCGTCGGCGTCGACGTACTCGGCATAGGCCTCGTCGACCACCAGCACGACCTGGGCCGGAAGCTGCGCGATAAAGCGCTGCAGCGCGTGACGATCCAGCCAAGTGCCGGTCGGGTTGTTCGGATTGCACAGGTAGATCAGCCGGGTCTTCGGCCCGATCCGCTGCGCCAGCGCGTCAAGATCGTGGCCCAGCGGCATCCGTCCTTGCGCCGGCAGAGCCGGTGCCTGCACCACGCTGGCGCCTACCGCGGTCGCGGCAATTGCGTAGACGGCAAAGCCATACTCCGACATCAATACTTCGTCGCCCGGCCCGGCAAACACCTGGGCGGCCTGCATCAGCAGTTCGTGCGAGCCATTGCCGAGGATGATCTGCTCCGGCGACAGCCGGTGCAGATCGCCCAGCGCGCGCTTGAGCTCCCCGCCTAACGGGTCCGGGTAGCGATAGAGCGACGGCAGAATGCCCTGCAGGGCAGCGACCACCGCGGGACTCGACCCGTAGGAATTCTCGTTGGAACCCAGTTCGATCAATGGCAGCGGCGCATGCTGCCGGCGCAGGGCGACCAGGTCGTGTCCAGGATCATAGGCGCGCAGCGCGCGGATCGGCGCTGCGGCAAGCGAAGCGAAATCGGCGGGTGTCATGGCTCGGAATCCAGGCGGGCGGATGCGCCGCACCGGCCAGGACCGGTGCGGCGCGGAGAACTCGCGCAGCCTACAACACGGCGCAGGGATAGGAGCCGAGGATCTTGACCTCGGAGGCCGACTGGCGGATGTCCTTCAGCGCGGCGCGCACCGGGACATCGTCGATATGCCCGCCGAAGTCGATGAAGAACGCGTAGCGCCACAGTCCCTGGTGCGCCGGCCGCGATTCGATGCGGTTCATCGAAAGACCGTGCTCAGCGAGCGGCCGGAGCACGTTGAACAGCGCGCCGGGCTGATCGTTGACATAGACCAGCACCGAGGTGCGGTCATTGCCTGAGGGCGGGAACAGCTCGCGGCCGATGACGAGGAAACGGGTGGTGTTGTCCGGCCGGTCCTCGATCGGCCCGGCAATCGCCTTCAATCCATACACGTGCCCGGCGCTCTCCCCGGCGATCGCGGCCGCGTCGTCAGCGGTGCGTGCGCGGCGCGCGGCCTCGGCATTGCTCGACAAAGGCACCCGCTCGGCGCGCGGCAGGTTCTGGCGCAGCCAGGACTGGCACTGGGCCAGCGACTGCGGATG
>CAYGMG010000243.1:0-3168 GCA_964350895.1 uncultured Lysobacter sp. | reverse complement strand
TGCCGCGCGGCCAGACCGAGCGAGCTACTTTCGATTTGTCCGTTACAGTCCACTACCCCGGCACCTGCGCCGCAAGCCGCTCGCGCAGGCCGCCGCTGCGCAGGGTGCGGCGGCCGAGGGCGGCTGTCAGACTGCCGGTTTCCGACCATAGCTCTACCGCGTGCCGTGCGCGGGACAGCGCGGTGTAGACCAGCTGCCGGTCGAGCAGGAGCAGGTCGGGATTGGGCGGCAGGAGCAGGGCGACGTGTCCGTACTCCGAGCCCTGCGCCTTGTGCACGGTCAGCGCGGCGGCGGAGGCGTGTTCGGGCAGATCACCCGGGGCGAAGTCTCGCAGTGGAGCCTCCCCGTTAGCAGCGCCGAACCAGGCGCGGATGCGGCCTGAGTCGTCTGCAAGCAGCACGCCGATATCGCCATTGAACAAGCCGCGGGAATAGTCGTTGCGCAGCACGATCAGGCTGCGCCCTGGCCAGTAGCGCTCGGTTGGCGCGTGGCCGAGGGACAGGGCCAGCGCGGAATCGATCTGTTCAGCCGCGACGCGGGCGCCGAAGCGGCCCTCGCGCAGGGCGCAGAGCAGCTGGCGCGACTGCCAGGCCTGCAGCAGCCGCCGCGCCGCGGACTCGCCAACGCCGTCGGCCGCCGCGCCGATGCGCTCAAGCAGCCGGGCCGACCAGCCGTCGAGTTGGGTGGCGAGGGCTGCGCCATCCGGGATCTCGCGCAGGGCCAGCGCCTGCGGCTGAGCTGCGCACTGTGCCAGCAGGGCCTGCGCATCGCCGAGCCGTGCGGCTTCCAGCGCCGGCAGCAGGGCGCTGTCGCTGCGGAAGCCGTGCCTGAGCCGCACCACCGGTCCGCCCGGTGGTCCCTCAAGGGCCTGGACGATGTCGTCGAGTACCGAGCCACTGGCCACCGAGCTGAGCTGTTCGGCGTCGCCCATCAGGATCAGCATGGCCTCGTCGGGCAGGGCGTCGCACAGCGCGCGCAGGGTGCCGAGGTCGAGCATCGAGACCTCATCGATCAGCGCCACATCGACCTGCAGGCGCTGCTCGCGGTTGTGGCGGAAACGGCGCAGCGCCGGCGACCAGCCGAGCAGCCGGTGCACGGTCTGCGCCGGCTGGGCGAGCAGGTGCGCAAGGGCCTCGCGCAGATCCCCCTGTTCGCCCAGTCCGCCGGCTCCTTGCGCAAGCGATTCGTTAAGGCGCTGCGCAGCCTTGCCGGTCGGCGCTGCAAGCGCAATGCGCAGCGGGCTGGCGGACAGCAGCTGACGGGCCAGCAGCAGGCGCAGGGCTGTGCGGGTCTTGCCGGTGCCGGGGCCGCCGGTGAGCACCAGCAGGCGCTGACCGGCGCGATGCACCGCCAGGCGCTGGGCCGCATCAAGCTCGGCATCGCTGTCGACAAACAGGCGGCCCACCAGCTCATCGAGCCGGGCAGGTTCGGCCGGCTCATCGAGCCGCAGGCCGAGGGTCTCGGCGATACGGATCTCATGCCGCCAGCTGCGCCACCAGTAGCAGCGGCCACCTCCGTCGATCACCAGCGGCTGACGCTGATCTCCGGCGCTGACCATCGGCTCGTCGCGCAGGGCGGCGATCTCGGCCGCGCTCCAGCCCGGGCTGCCGCAGCGCTGCGGGGCGTCCAGGCGCAGGCAGCTGTCGCCCTGCGATTCGGCCCGGCGCAGCCAGGCGGCGACCAGGGCCAGGGTTTCGCTGCCGCCGTGGCTGCGCACCCAGGTGGCGAGCAGGCGCTCGTCGCTGCGCCAGCCGTCCTCGGGGCGCGGTTGCGGGTCGAGCGGCGCCAGCGACAGCAGATTCATGCCGCGCTCCCGGCGAACACCTCGTCGACCGCCTCGACCAGGGCTGGCGTAAAGCGATGTCGCCAGACGCCGAGTCCCGGCGCCAGGCCGACGCCGCGCAGGAACAGGTACCAGGACTCGCCGAGGTGCCGATCCGGCTGATAGTCGCGACGACGGCCGCGCAGGTAGCGATGCACGGCCAGGGTGTAGAGCAGGGCCTGGAAGCGGTAGCCGCTGTGGCCCATGGCGCGCTCCAGCGCGGCGCCGTGGTAGTCGTCTTCGGACAGGCCGAGCCGGTTGCTCTTGTAGTCGAGCACGTGCAGGCGATCAGCAAAGTCGAATACCAGGTCGATCTTGCCGCTTAGCAGGCCGTTCAGTTTGCGGAGCATGATCGAGGCCGGCAGCAGGCCCGGCTGATCATGCGTCTGCAGGACCTGCTTCAGCTGCGCCAGCGAGACGCCGTCGAGGCGCAGGCGGAAATCCATCTCCACCCGCTGCGCCCGCGCGCCGAGCCGGGCAAGGCACAGGCCGTCGCCGAGATCGCTCTCCAGCACCGCATCGAGGCGCTGCGCCACCTGTTCGACCATCGCCGGCCCGCGCAGACCGCGCTCCCAGCCGAACTCGGCAAGGCAGCTGCTGATCAGGGAATGCTGCTCGGCGAGCGGACGCCAGGTCGCGCGGCGCTCGAGGATGGCATGCAAGGCGTTGCCGACCGCGGTGCCGCGCAGCGGCTCCCAGGCGAGCAGGGTGGGATGCGGTTCACTGGGCGAAAGCACCATGTCGGGCGTGGTCTCGACCTCGTCTTCGGCCTGGCGGGTTTCGCTGCGTGGCGAGTGGGTCAGGCTGGAAAAGCTGACCAGGCTCTGCAGCACCGGCGGCGCCGGCAAGGCGGGCCAGGGCGGCAGCGCGATGCCCTGGTCTTCGGCCTGCAGGCTGGCATCAGCCATAGGCCAGCCCGACTGCCAGGCGATGCCGGGCAGGGCGCCGGGAGCGCCGGTAGCGAACAGCGGCGCAAGCAGCAGGTCAAGGCCGCTGCGTCGGGCTTCGTCCTGCGCGCCCTTGCGCCTGGCGTCGGCGCGCCGCTCGGGATCCATCGCCCACACATCCAGGCGATGCACCGCGCGGGTCAGGGCCACGTAGAGCACGCGCAGATGCTCGCGCTGCGCCTCGCCAAGTGCCTCGGCCTGGGCGGCGGCGTAGCCGGGACTGCCGAGATCCAGCACGCGCCGGCCCTGCCCATCATGGGTGACCGGCCACTCCGGCTCGCGCGGCGCGTGGTTCCACATCAGCGGCAGCAGGACCCACTCGAACTCAAGGCCCTTGCTGCCGTGCAGGGTCATCAGGCGGATCCGCCGGCCGTCCGATTCGATGCGCAGCTGGCGCGC
>CAYGMG010000242.1:0-3195 GCA_964350895.1 uncultured Lysobacter sp. | reverse complement strand
CCCCACCCCCGGACGCGTCCGCAACATCCGCCGCCGGCAACCCCGCGCCGCTGCGCACGCCCCATGGAGCCGCACATGCTTTTCGAAACCATTGGCCACACCGGCCACGAGCAGGTTGTTTTCTGCCACAACCGCGATGCCGGACTCAAGGCCATCATCGCCATCCACAACACCGTGCTGGGCCCGGCGCTGGGCGGCACCCGCATGTGGTCGTACGCGACCGAGCAGGAAGCGCTCAACGATGTTCTGCGCCTGTCGCGCGGAATGACCTTCAAGGCGGCGGTGTCGGGCCTGAACCTGGGCGGCGGCAAGGCGGTGATCATCGGCGATCCGAACACCGACAAGAGCGAGGCCCTGTTCCGCGCCTTCGGTCGTTTCGTCAACTCGCTCAACGGCCGCTACATCACCGCCGAGGACGTCGGCATCGACGTCAACGACATGGAATACGTGCTCAAGGAGACCGAGTACGTGACCGGCGTGCACCAGGTCCACGGCGGCTCGGGCGATCCCTCGCCGTTCACCGCCTACGGCACCGTGCAGGGCCTGCAGGCCACACTCAATGTCGCCTACGGCAACGAGGACGTCGGCAAGTACAGCTACGCCGTGCAGGGCGTCGGCCACGTCGGCATGGAGTACGTCAAGCTGCTGCGCGAGCGCGGCGCCAAGGTGTTCGTCACCGATATCAACCGCGAAGCGGTGCAGCGCTGCGTCGACGAGCTCGGCTGCGAGGCGGTCGCCCTGGACGACATCTACGACTGCGATGTCGATGTCTACAGCCCCTGCGCACTGGGTGGAACGGTCAACGAGAAGACCCTGCCGCGGCTCAAGGCCAAGGTGATCTGCGGCGCCGCCAACAACCAGCTGGCCACCGACGAGATCGGCGTCGAGGTGGAGAAGCGCGGCATCATCTACGCTCCGGACTACGCGGTGAACGCCGGCGGCCTGATGAACGTGTCGATCGAGTTCGACGGCTACAACCGCGAGCGCGCGATGCGCATGATGCGCGGCATCTACTACAACCTCGGACAGATCTTCCAGATCGCCAAGCGCGACGGCATCCCGACCTTCAAGGCCGCCGACCGCATGGCCGAGGAGCGGATCGCGGCAATCGGCAAGATCCGCCTGCCGCACATGGGCAACTCCGGGCCGCGCTTCCTCGGTCGTTCGCGCGGACAGTAGTCCGCAACCCGGGTCCCCTGGAGGAATCGCGATCCGGGATTCGGGATTCGTTGACAGTGGCCATGGCACTCTGCCCTGGCCCCTGTCGAATTTCCGGTCCTGATCGGTAGCTCCGCTGCCCGCACCGATTCGCCTGCGCGACTGACGACTTCCATCTCCCGAATCCCGGACCCACGCCCATGAAGCCCTTCCCCCTTGGCGACGACATCGATGCCCTGCGCGAGGCGGTCCGCCGCTTCGCTGAGTCGGAGATCGCCCCGCGCGCAGCGCAGATCGACCACGACAACCAGTTCCCGCAGGAGCTGTGGGCAAAGCTCGGTGAGCTTGGCCTGCTCGGCATCACCCTGCCCGGCGAGTACGGCGGCTCGGAGATGGGCTACCTGGCGCATCTGGTAGCGATGGAAGAGATCTCCCGCGCCTCGGGCTCGGTGGGCCTGTCCTACGGCGCGCACAGCAATCTCTGCGTGCAGAACCTCTACGGCAATGCCAATGAAGCGCAGCGCCAGAAATACCTGCCCAAGCTGTGCAGCGGCGAATGGAAGGGCGCGCTGGCGATGAGCGAGCCGGGCGCCGGCTCCGACGTGGTCGGCTCGATGAGCTGCCGCGCCGAGTTGCGTGACGGCGTGTGGGTGGCCAATGGCAACAAGATGTGGATCACCAACGGGCCCGAGGCCGATGTGCTGGTGGTCTATATGCGCACCGCGCCCAAGCAAGCAGGCAGCCGCTGCATGACCGCCTTCATCGTCGAGCGCGGCATGAAGGGCTTCAGCACTGCGCAGAAGCTCGACAAGCTCGGCATGCGTGGTTCGAACACCTGCGAGCTGGTGTTCGAGGACTGCGAAATCCCGCAGGAGAACGTCCTCGGCGAGGTAGACCAGGGCGTGCGCGTGCTGATGTCGGGCCTCAACACCGAGCGCCTGGTGCTCTCCGGCGGACCGATCGGCCTGATGCAGGCGGCACTCGATATCGCCCTGCCCTACGCCCGCGAGCGGCGCCAGTTCGGCGAAGCGATCGGCACTTTCGGCATCATGCAGGCCAAGATTGCCGACATGTATACCGCCCTGCAGTCGGCGCGGGCCTACGCCTACATGGTGGCGATGGACTACGACCGCGGCGGCAGCTCGCGGGTCGACGCCGCAAGCGTCCTGCTGCACGCCAGCGAGGGCGCGGTGCAGGTCGCCCTGGAGGCGATCCAGACCCTGGGCGGAAACGGCTACATCAACGAGTATCCGACCGGGCGCATCCTGCGCGATGCCAAGCTCTACGCGATCGGCGCCGGCACCAACGAGATCCGGCGCATGCTGATCGGCCGCGAGCTGTTCGCCGGCAAGTCATGATCTGACCGCCGCCCCGACCTGCGTGGTCGGCGCGGCGCGATGCGGGGCGCTGCCCCGGCGCAAGCGAGCGCCGGGACGCAGCGGTCAGTATTCCGTATCCCAGTTCATGCGCGACTCAGGGAATTTCGGGTTGACCTGCCGCTCGCCATCGCGCAGCGTGAAGGTCCGCTCCGCCACCCCACGCGCGCCATGGACGATCTGGTCATTCTCGATGACCCGCTAGAGCTGACCCCGGCGCCGTCGGCTTCGCCGCCGTGGAAGATCCTGGTCGTCGACGACGAACCGGAGATCCACGCGGTGACCCGTCTGGTGCTGGGCAACTTCCGCTTCGAGGAGCGCCCGCTGCAGTTCATCTCGGCACACTCGGGGGCTGAAGGCCGTGCAGCGCTTGAGGCGCATCCGGACGTCGCCCTGATCCTGCTCGACGTGGTGATGGAAACCGACAGCGCCGGTCTGGATCTGGTGCGCTGGGTACGCGGAACCTGCGACAACCACATGGTGCGCATCGTCCTGCGTACCGGTCAGCCGGGACAGGCGCCGGAACAGCGGGTCACCGCCGACTACGACATCAACGACTACAAGGAAAAGACCGAGCTCACCACGCACAAGCTCAGCGCCACGGTGCGCGTTGCCCTGCGCGGCTACCGCGACATCATGGCGATCGAGCATGCGCGCCGCG
>CAYGMG010000241.1:0-3339 GCA_964350895.1 uncultured Lysobacter sp. | reverse complement strand
GTAGCGCTGCGGTCGCGGATACGATCCGCTCCCACAACAGCTCGCCGGATTGCCCCGCGAACGTCCGGTTTGCGCCCGAAGCACGCATTCGCGAAGGCTCACTCCGGGTCGATGGCTGCCAGTCATGGCCGAGCGCCAGGATCAGGTCGAGAGCGACGAAGACTGTTGGCAAGCGCGCCATGCCGCGCGGGCGAGGCGGTGCCGTACATTGCGGAGCACCGGCCTGACTCTCGGCCTGGATCAGGGAGTGGAAGCGCGCACCGGCAGGCTCGGGGCACCGGCGGGACCTTGCTCGGCATCTGCGGCGGCGTCCGACCAGGCGTTTTGATGCGGACGGATCGCTCAGTCGCAGTGGCGATCGCGCACCCGCTCGGCATCGCGCAGGTAGTTGCCCCCCGGCGACTTGCCATCCTTGATCTGGGCGATATGCAGGCGGGCCAACTCGCAGGCTTCCAGCCGGGTGAGGGCGCGTGCGGGGTCCTGGATGCTGCGTAGCGGCACCGTGGTTTCGGTCCAGACCCGCTGTCCGGTCTCTTCGTCGATCACGTAGCCCTCGATGGTGCCGCCGCCGATCTCGCTGCGCTCGCATTCACCGCTGCGCACATAGGTGCTGCTGTCCGGACGCAGGCATTCGACCGCATCGCTTGGAGGTTCGTCGACGCGCACTACCGGCGCCGGCGGCGTGGGCAGGGCAGGCGCCGCGGGTGCCGCTTCCGGGGCGGCTTCTGCAGCGGCTGTCGGGTCGGTTGTCGCCGCTGCTTCGGATGCAGCGCTTGCTGCAGGCGCGGGATTCTCTGCCGGGATCGGCGCGGGCGGTGTCACCGGCACCGGCGACGGCGCACGCTGGAGCGCTTCATTGGGATCGTAGGCGATCCGTCCGGCGTCGAGCTGGCCGGCGCCACAGGGCTTTTGCTGGTAGCTGGTCACGCCGTCATCGCCACGGCAGCGATACAGCGTGTTCTCCTCGCCCTGCTGGGCCGCGGCCGGCAGGGCAAGCAGGAGCAGGAGCGGGGCAGCGAGATGAGAGCTCATGCGTGGGCGCTTGCTGGGAATTGGCTTAGCATACGCAATCCCACGGCACTCCGCGCCGATCCGCCCTTAACCAGGAGTTCAGTCAAATGTCGGAACGACCGCGCTTTCATCTGGCCTTCCCGGTGACTGACCTGGAAGCCGCACGCGGCTTCTATGCCGGCGTGCTCGGCTGCCCGACCGGACGCGAATCCGCGAACTGGATCGACTTCGACTTTTTCGGCCACCAGCTGGTTGCCCACCAGGTCGCCGAGGCGGATCACCCGGCCAGCGCCAGCAATCCGGTCGATGGCCACCAGGTGCCCGCCTCGCACTTCGGGGTGGTGCTTGGCTGGGACGACTTCCAGCCGATGGTCGAGCGCCTGCGGGCCGGCAAGGTACCCTTCCTGATCGAACCCTGCGTGCGCTTCGAGGGCAGGATGGGCGAGCAGGCAACCTGTTTCGTCACCGACCCCAGTGGCAACGCCCTCGAGTTCAAGGCTTTCCGCGATATCGGCGCGCTGTTTTCCCAGGACCTCGACGCCTACCGCTGAATCAGCGCGAGGTCCGGACGTCTTGGCAGCAGCAAGGGCTGCGGCGCGGGGATCAGGTCGATGCAGTCGACCGGGCAGGGCGGCAGACACAGCTCGCAGCCGGTGCACAGGTCGGCGATGACCGTGTGCATGCGCTGCTGGGCACCGACGATGGCGTCCACCGGGCAGGCCTCGATGCATTTCAGGCAGCCGATGCACTCGGCCTCGCGGATCAGCGCCAGCTGCGGCGGCTTGTGCTCGCCGTGCGCGGCCGACAGCGGTTTGGCCTCGACGCTGAGCAGTTCGCTCAGCGCCCGCACGCCTTCCTCTCCGCCCGGCGGACACTGATTGATATCGGCCTCGCCCCGCGCCAGAGCCTCGGCATAGGGCCGACAGCCCGGGTAGCCACACTGCGCGCACTGGGTTTGCGGCAGCACGGCGTCGATGCGCTCGACGATGCTGTCCTCGTCGGCACGCCAGCGGACCGCGGCCCAGCCAAGCAATGCGCCCAGCAGCAAGGCAAGACCGGTGATCGCCAGAACCGCCGACATCAGCGATCCATGCCTGCAAAGCCCATGAAGGCCAGGGCCATCAGTCCGGCGCTGATCAGCGCGATCGGCGCCCCGCGCAGCGGCGCCGGCACCGGCGAGGCCTCCAGCCGCTCGCGCATCGCAGCGAACAGCACAAGGACCAGGCCAAAGCCGACAGCGGCGCCGAAGCCGCCGAGGATCGCATGCAGCAGGTTGTGCTCAGCCTGCACATTGAGCAGGGCAACGCCGAGCACCGCACAGTTGGTGGTGATCAGCGGCAGAAAGATGCCCAGGGTGCGATACAGCACCGGACTGCGCGCCCGCATCAGCTGCTCGGTGAACTGCACCACGGAAGCGATCACCAGGATGAAGCCCAGCGTGCGCAGATGATCAAGGCCCAGCGGCACCAGCAGCCAGTGATGGACCATCCAGGCGAGCAGGGCCGACAGGGTCAGGACGAAGCCGGTGGCCAGGGCCATGCCGTAGGCGGTGTCGAGGTTTTTCGATACGCCCATGAACGGGCATAGGCCGAGGAACTTGGCCAGCACGAAGTTGTTGACCAGGGCCGCGCCGAAGAAGGTGAGGGCCAGGGATTCCATCACCGCGCCCCCGCAGGGCTGCGCCGATCCAATGTAAGAGCCAGCTTGCTGGCGATTGCTTGGCTGCGTCTTGCCGCAGAGGCGCCGCTTACTTTGACTGCAAGATCAAGATCAAAATCAAGGTCAAGATCAACAGCGTTTCGAACCGGCCTGCGGCCGGCTCGAGTCACCTTTCTTTGAGTGGCCACGAGCCGCGCAGGAGCGCGGCCGAACGTCGCAAGCGGCCCGCAGGGCGGCGGGCAGGACGCCCGCCGTACGAGACAGTAACCAAACAGAAGGCGACCCCACTTCCGCGCTGTCCAGCTTCGTTCGACATACGGCGAGCAGCCATCCGTGGAGTGCCCACCTGCCCGCACATCCGTGTTCGGGCGTTCGCCGGGTTGCTTTGCCTGAGGGCAAAGCAACAAGTCCCGGCTCACCCCTGCGCTACTCGGCGCTGCAGACTGGACCCACGCGGAGAATGCATGCGGTGAACTGAACACTGCGTTCCGTGACAATGCGTGGTCGAAGCGCGCCGTCGCGGGCTTGCGGGCTGTGCGGCCAGGAAGGCCGATCAACGGGGCCCCCCGGATCAAGTCCGGGGCAGGCTCTGTCTGTCGGCGGGCGGGCGTAGAACAAGGCCCGCAGGGGCGAGCACACGGATGTGCTCGCGTTCGCCCAGCGCAGGAT
>CAYGMG010000240.1:0-3375 GCA_964350895.1 uncultured Lysobacter sp. | reverse complement strand
GTCGAGCCCGAGGATCTGATCAAGTTCGGGCTGATTCCCGAGTTTGTCGGCCGCCTGCCGGTGGTCGCAACGCTCGAAGAGCTGGACGAGGCTGCCTTGGTCAAGATCCTGACCGAGCCGAAGAACGCCATCACCAAACAGTTCAAGAAGCTGTTCGAGATGGAAGGCGTGGAGTTGGAGTTCCGTTCCGACGCGCTGACCGCGGTGGCCGGCAAGGCCCTCAAGCGCAAGACCGGCGCCCGCGGCCTGCGCACGATCATCGAGTCGGTTCTGCTCGACACCATGTACGAGCTGCCCTCGCTCGACAACGTCAGCAAGGTGGTGGTCGACGAGACAGTCATCAACAACCAGGCCGAGCCGTTCCTGATCTACTCGAACCAGCCGGCTCCGCCGAAGGCGGCCTCGGCCGACTGAGGCCGACGGCAGGCTGAACGCGCGCGCCGCCTTCGGGCGGCGTTCGCGTTTCTGCGGACCAGTCCGCCGATTCTGGCTTGCCGCCGCATCGGCTGCGGCGCATCCTGCCCTTGAGGGCGGACTGCACGGGCCCCATTTCCCTTCCATGGGCGCAAGCGCCCCCATCGAACTGGAGTAGACGATGTCCGAGCAGAAGAAGACCCCGCTGGTCGACGTACCGGTCCTGCCGCTGCGCGACGTGGTGGTGTATCCGCACATGGTGATCCCGCTGTTTGTCGGGCGGGAGAAATCGGTGCGTGCGCTCGATCTGGCCATGGAGAACGGCAAGCAGATCATCCTCGTCGCGCAGAAGGTCCCGGATGTTGACGATCCCGGCGCCGGAGACCTGTACGGGGTCGGCGCGTTGGCCCAGGTTCTCCAGCTGCTCAAGCTGCCGGACGGCACCATCAAGGTGCTGGTCGAAGGCGTCTCGCGGGTCCAGGTCGAGAAGATCACCGAGCAGGAAGGCGCGCTGCTCGCCAACGCCCACGAGGTCGAGCCCGAGTACAGCGCCGCCGAGCGCGAGATCGACGTCACCCTGCGCTCGCTGCTGTCGCTGTTCGAGCAGTACGTCAAGATGAACCGCAAGATTCCGCCCGAGCTGCTGTCGACGATTGCCGGCATCGACGATCCGTCGCGGATCGCTGACACGGTTGCCGCACACCTCGGCATCCGTCTCCCCGACAAGCAGGAGCTCCTGGAGTGCATCGACGTCGGCCAGCGGCTGGAGAAACTGATCGGCTTCGTCGACGGTGAGATCGACGTCCAGCAGCTGGAAAAGCGCATCCGCGGGCGGGTCAAGTCGCAGATGGAAAAGAGCCAGCGCGAGTACTACCTCAACGAGCAAATGAAGGCGATCCAGAAAGAGCTGGGCGAGCTCGATGACGTGCCCAACGAGCTGGAGGACCTGGCGCGCAAGATCGCCGGCGCTGGCATGCCCAAGGCGGTTGAGGCCAAGGCCAAGACCGAGCTCAACAAGCTCAAGCAGATGTCGCCGATGTCGGCCGAGGCGACGGTAGTGCGCAACTACATCGACTGGCTGGTCGGCGTGCCCTGGAAGAAGCGCAGCAAGGTCCGGCGTGATCTGAAGGCCGCCCAGGACGTGCTGGACCAGGATCACTACGGGCTGGAGAAGGTCAAGGACCGCATTCTCGAATACCTCGCGGTACAGCAGCGGGTGAAGTCGATGAAGGGGCCGATCCTGTGCCTGGTGGGGCCGCCCGGCGTGGGCAAGACCTCGCTCGGCCAGTCGATCGCCAAGGCCACCAACCGGCGCTTCGTGCGTATGAGCCTGGGCGGCGTCCGTGACGAGGCCGAGATCCGTGGCCATCGGCGCACCTATATCGGTTCGATGCCGGGACGTATCGTGCAGAACCTGAGCAAGATCGGTACCCGCAACCCGCTCTTCGTGCTCGACGAGATCGACAAGATGAGCATGGATTTCCGCGGTGACCCCAGCTCGGCCCTGCTCGAGGTTCTGGATCCCGAGCAGAACAACGCCTTCGCCGATCACTACCTGGAGGTCGACTTCGACCTGTCCGAGGTGATGTTCGTGGCGACCGCCAACTCGCTGAATATTCCCGGCCCGCTGCTCGACCGCATGGAGGTCATTCGCATCCCCGGTTACACCGAGGACGAGAAGACCAGCATCGCCACCCGCTACCTGCTGCCCAAGCAGATCAAGGCCAATGGCCTGAAGGATGGCGAACTGGCGGTGAGCGAGGCCGCGATCAAGGAGATCATCCGCTACTACACGCGGGAGTCCGGTGTCCGCAACCTGGAGCGCGAGCTGTCCAAGATCTGCCGCAAGGTGGTCAAGGAAGTCGCCTTGGCGGGGCCGCAGGAGGGCAAGAAGAAGCGCAAGGCCGGGATGCAGGTGACGCCGAAGAACATCGACAAGTATCTGGGCGTCCGACGTTTCGACTTCGGTCGCGCCGAGCAGGACAACGAGGTTGGCCTGGTCACCGGGCTTGCCTGGACCGAGGTCGGCGGTGACCTGCTGCAGATCGAGGCGTCGCTGGTCCCCGGCAAGGGCGGTCTGCAATACACCGGTCAGCTCGGCGACGTCATGCAGGAGTCGATCAAGGCAGCGCTCAGCGTGGTCCGTGCCCGCGCCATACCGCTGGGCATCGACCCGGATTTCCACCAGAAGCTGGACATCCACGTCCACGTGCCGGAAGGCGCAACGCCCAAGGATGGGCCGAGTGCGGGCATCGCCATGGTCACTGCCCTGGTTTCAGTCTTGAGCAAGGTTCCTGTTAAGTCCGATGTGGCGATGACCGGCGAGATCACCTTGCGCGGCAGGGTGCTGCCTATCGGCGGCCTCAAGGAGAAGCTGCTCGCGGCGCTGCGCGGTGGCATCCGCACCGTGATCATTCCGGAGGACAACAAGAAGGACTTGGCCGATATTCCTGACAACGTCACCCGCGGGCTGAAGATCGTCCCGGTGCGCTGGATCGACCAGGTGCTCGACCTGGCGCTGGAGTCGCCCTTGCGTCCGGCCGTGGACGCGGAGGCGACCCAGGCGGCGGCTGGCGAGGGTGGGCGACCGGAGGCGGATGGCGCGCCGAGCAGCCGGGCGCACTAAGGGGTCGCAGCGGACAGATCGATAGCGCCCCTCCAGTCCAGAGCACGCCGAACTCGCTTCTCACTCGGCCTGCAGCTTCGGCTGCGGGCCATGTCCCGACGCGGCGAGTTGCGAATGCATGGGCTATGCGACTCGCCTATCGCTGCTGTGCAGAATGTCCGGAGCACAGAGACTTGCCAATGCGTGGCGCCACACGCCAAGAAGGGCGATTCACGGCGGCCTCGTGAAGTTTCCGGGCCAGGCTGATGCCGCCGTTCCGCGGATGATCGTGCAAGCGATGCAGTGCGGGCGGGCGGGCAGGGCGGCGAGTTGCGCTGGGCGCTCGAATCTCGACC
>CAYGMG010000239.1:0-3391 GCA_964350895.1 uncultured Lysobacter sp. | reverse complement strand
CGCCAGCCCGCGCTGGCGACGGTCATCCAGTGTCTCGATGGCGTGGAACAGGGACATGCGATCGATCAGCGACAGCTGGCTGTGCTCTCGCGCCAGCGCCAGGAACTGGCCGCGCGGATAGCCCTCCAGCGGATTGCGCAGGTCGGGCAGCTTGCTGATCAGGGTGTAGTGGCCCTGCTCGCCGCGTAGCTGCAGCATCGGCTGGAACTCGAAGCGCGGCAGGCCACCGCGTGCGATGTCCTTGAGCGCCTGGGTGATCACCATGATCCGCTCCGGCGGCAGCGCCGATGGATCGCGCGACAGCACGCCCTCGGCGCGCCCTCCGCCAAGTCGGCGGGCCATGGCCTGGGCGGCAAAGGCCTGCTTGAGCCAGGCCTCGGCGCCGCCATCGCGCTCGCCGGGCGGCATGGCAAAGCCCAGCGAAGCGCCAAGGGTCAGCGACTCGCCAGCGGCGCTGAACGGCTCGCCGGCGATGCCGACCAGCAGATCGGCGAGCAGCGACTCCAGCGCGTCGCGGTCGGGTCGACTCAGCAGCAGTCCGAAGCCAAGCTCCTCCCACAGGGAGTAGCTGTCCTCCGGCGCAAGGCGTGGCGCCAGACGCTCGGCGATCGCCCGCTCCAGCGCGTGGGTGCCGCCCAGGCCGAATCGCTCGCGCAGCGCCGATGCATCATCGATGCGCAGGGCGACCAGCAGGTGCCAGTCATTGCCGGGACGGCGCAGCCGACCATCCAGCGCCGCCAGGAAATCCGAGCGGCGCAGGCGTCCGTGATGGCTGCCGCTGCGTGGGCGCAACTGCCGGTTAAGGCTGCGCGCGCGCTTGATTCGCGTGCGCACCGCGGCAACCAGGGCCTGCGGACGCACCGGTTTGGCCAGGAAGTCATCGGCCCCGACGCGCAGCGCGGCATTCCGTGCGCTCGGGCGCTCCTCGCCGGAGAGGAAGACCACCGGCAGCAGTGGGGCGACGTCGCTTGCGCGCAGCGCCTGCACCACGCTGATGCCGTCCTGGTCGGGCATGTGCAGGTCGATCAGGACCAGGTCCGGACGGAAGCGACGCACCGCATCGAGCACGCCGCTGGCCTCGGACAGTTCTTCCACTTCCATGCCGACCTTGCGCAGCACGGTGGAGCAGAGCAGGCGGGTCTCGCGGTCGTCGTCGATCAGCATGACCCGGAATGGCTCCACGTCCTGCTGCAGCAGC
This sequence comes from uncultured Lysobacter sp., assembly GCA_964350895.1. GTDB lineage: Bacteria > Pseudomonadota > Gammaproteobacteria > Xanthomonadales > Xanthomonadaceae > Pseudomarimonas. The sequence continues at coordinate 2,193 of CAYGMG010000239.1, read as the reverse complement.
CAGTCGACCAGGGCCTTGCCGAGCAGCGGATCGGTGCTGCGTTCGACGAACCAGTCGGCGCCGCCGATCAGGGCTTCGAGACGCTCCTTGGGCCGGCCGAAGGTCGCCAGAAGCACATTGCCGGTCGGCACGCCGCCGAGGCTGAGCTTGCCAAGCATCTCGGCAATCGCCGTGCTCAGGCCGGCCGGCACCATCACCGCATTGGGCACTTCGCTGCGTACCGCTTCCACCCACTGCTCGGCGCGCTCGAAACGGCGCAGGCGACCGTCGTGCTCGGCCAGCGCCGCGGTCAAATTGGCGTGCATCGATTCGCCGCCGCCCAGCAGGTCGACGCACAGCGGGGCACGGTTTGCTCGAATCCTGCCACTGCTGCCGCGCGCGTCGCCCATGCTGCCTGCCTTGAGGTAAGTCGCCAGATGATAGGCAGTGCAGCGTCAAAAAGGGCAGATCGCCGCCGCTGTCGGGGCAAGCGGTTACCCTGAAGCGTGACGCCGGCCGCACCGGCGCGGGGAGCAAGCCATGAAAATCGCCGTCGTATCGGCCATGTTGGTCTGCCTCGGGATGGCCGCGCCGCTGGCCGCGGCCGACCAGATCATCCTGGTCCGTCATGCCGAAAAGGCGGTCGACGGCAGCGCCGATCCGCCGCTCAGCGAGGCTGGCCAGCAGCGCGCCGACGCCCTGGCTGTGGCGCTTTCCGATGCTGGCCTGGCCGGGATCGTGGTCAGTCAGTTCCAGCGTACTCGGGATACCGCCGCGCCGCTGGCCCAGGCGCTGGATCTGCCCTTGCAAGTGATTCCGGCGGGCGCGGATCTGGCCACCCATGTCGCCGATGTGGTCGCTGCCCTGAACAAGGGCGAAGGACGCTGGCTGGTGGTCGGCCACAGCAATACCATCACCCGGATCCTCGAAGCGCTCGGCGGACCGACCTTGCCGGACCTGTGCGACACCAGCTACTCGCAGGCGCTGGTCTTCTCGCTGGGAACGGGTGGACCCGGACTGCAGCGCTGGCAGTACGGAGCGAGCAGTCCAACCGGCGGCGAAGGCTGCCTCTAGTGTCCTGTCCCGGAGATACGTTGTTGACGTCGCGACGCGGATGCGTCGTCGAGGCAAGGCGCGAGAAGGAGGCATAGCAGCGCTATGGTGACGACGAGGAACGCAGCATTGGCGGCGCAGACCGAGCGAATTATGCGATGTACTTCCGGGACAGGACACTAGCTGAAGGAGTCGCCGATGGCGCATCGATGGCGAGAGGTTGCCGGCAGGCGATGGCTCCTGCTTGGTGGCCTTGCCTTGGGCTGCTCGGGCGTTGCTTCCGCGAGCACCGAATGGCTGCGGCTGGAAGTCGACGGCAGCGAGCGGCGGGTGCTGCTGCACCTGCCGAACAAGATCGCCGATGCGCCGCTGCTGGTGGTCTATCACGGTCGCGGGGATGATGCGCAGGCATTTGCCGATGCCGTGCGCTTGCACAAGGACTGGCCCGAGGCGCTGATCGCCTATCCCCGCGGTGAGCCGCATGAAGGCAAGCCGGTGCGCGGCTGGCAGTACCGAGCGGGCCAGTACGCCGACCGAGATCTGAAACTGACGGATGCCCTGCTGAACCGTCTGGAGGAGCGCTTTGCCATCCCTGCGACACGACGTTTCGCCGCCGGCTTTTCCAACGGCGGGCACTTCGTCTTTCTGCTGATGGCGGAGCGCCCCGAGGCCTTCGCCGCGCATGCGGTGGTCGGATCGGTCCGCCCCGATCTCGTTATCGGTGCCGCGCCGCGCCCGCTGCTCTACCTGTTCGGCCGTGGCGAGCCGCGTGAGTACCAGGACGACTGGCGGCAAACCGTCTCCGCCCTGGTCCGCCACCAGCGCGGTAGCGGTCCGCTCATCGACTGGCAGGCCTGCTGCAAGCGCCAGGCCCCCGCTGCCGGCGGCGCGCCGCTGTACTTCGGCCTCTACAACGCCGGTCACATCTGGCCCGCCGACGGCAACGCCTGGCTACGCGCCTTCGTCGAGGCATCGTTGGAAGCGCCGGGCGATGCCGCCTCAACGGTTCCCCAGCGCTGAATGCGGGAGATCGGAAGCGTGCTCAGGGCGCACAGTGTGCGTTCGCCCTGGCCGGCGAATGGGCCTACGCTTTTGTTGAAGCAAGATCAAGATCAACAGCGTTTCGAACCGTCCTTCGGCCGGCTCGAGTCACCTTTCTTT
>CAYGMG010000238.1:0-3396 GCA_964350895.1 uncultured Lysobacter sp. | reverse complement strand
AAGCTCCGCGGTCGCGGATACGATCCGCTCCCACAACAGCTCGCCGGCGCGCCCTGCGAACGGCAGCTATGCGCCTAATCCTGACTTCCACCAATGCGCACTTCGGTTCGACACTAGCCCGTCGCATCATGCGTGGACTGCTCGGCGCAGGCGCCCACGGCCAGTGTTCCGGCTGACCAGGTATCCGAACCAAGCGTCCGATGCAAGCGGACTCCGCGGCGATGCCATCCGATCGCCGTCATGCGGGCCGACAAGGGGGTGCTTCGGGAATGCCCGCTTGGCGCCCTGACTACTTCTTCTTCGGGATGTAGAGGTCGGTGATGGTGCCTTCGTACACTTCGGCGGCCATACCTACCGATTCGCTGAGCGTCGGGTGGGGATGGATGGTGTGGCCGATGTCGCCGGCTTCGCAGCCCATTTCTATGGCGAGGCCAGCCTCGGCGATCAGGTCGCCGGCGTGCGGGCCGACCATGCCGGCACCGATGATCCGGTGCGTGGCTTCGTCGAAGATCAGCTTGGTGAAGCCCTCGGTGCGGCCGATGCCGATGGCGCGGCCGGAGGCGGCCCAGGGGAACTTGCCGACGCCGACCTTGAGACCCTTTTCCTTGGCTTCGGTTTCGGTGACGCCGACCCAGGCGACCTCGGGATCGGTGTAGGCCACCGACGGGATCACCCGCGCGACCCATTCCTTCTTCTCGCCGGCTGCCACTTCGGCGGCCAGCTTGCCTTCGTGCGTAGCCTTGTGCGCCAGCATCGGCTGGCCGACCAGGTCGCCGATGGCGAAGATGTGCGGGACATTGGTGCGCATCTGCCGGTCGACGGCGATGAAGCCGCGTTCGCTGACCTTGACCCCTGCCTTGTCGGCATCGAGCTTGCCGCCGTTGGGTGCGCGGCCGACTGATACCAGTACTCGGTCAAACAGGGTGTTGCTGGGCGGGTTGTCGCCCTCGAACTCGACCTTGATGCCCTTCTTCTCGGCCTTGACCGAGCTGGCCTTGACCTTGAGATGGGTCGAAACGCCCAGCTTCTTCAGCCGGTCGGCGAGCGGCTTGACCAGATCCTTGTCGGCGCCGGGCATCAGCTGATCGAGCAGCTCCACCACGATGACTTCGCTGCCGAGGGCGCGAAAAACCGTGGCCATCTCAAGGCCGATGATGCCGCCGCCCACCACCAGCAGTTTGCCCGGAATGTCGGCAAGCATCAGGGCGTCGGTGGAGTCCATCACCCGCGGGTCATCCCAGGGGAAGCCCGGCAGCTTTACCGGCTGGCTGCCGGCGGCGATGACGCATTGCTCGAAGTGGATCAGCTGCTTGCCATCCTTGCCTTCGACCTCTACCTCGTTGGCCGAGATGAAGCGGCCTACGCCCTGCACGCTGCGCACCTTGCGCTGCTTGGCCATGCCGGCAAGACCTTTGGTCAGCTGGCCAACCACCTTTTCCTTGTAGCCACGCAGCGCATCGAGGTCGATCTTCGGCGCGCCAAAACTCACCCCGTAGTCCTTGGCATGCGCTGCCTCATCGATCACCGCGGCGGCATGCAGCAGGGCCTTGGACGGGATGCAGCCGACATTGAGGCAGACTCCGCCGAGATCCGGATAGCGCTCGACCAGGACGGTGTCCAGGCCAAGGTCGGCGGCGCGGAAGGCGGCGGTGTAGCCGCCAGGACCGGCGCCCAGCACCAGCATCCGGCACTCGATATCCGCCTTGCGTCCGGAGCCGCTGGCGGCCTTGGGTGCCGCGTCGTCATTGTCGCCCTTGTCGTCTGCAGCGCCCTTGTCCGCCTTGTCCTTCGCCCCAGGCTTGCTGTCCTTGTCCGTGTCCTTGGACGATGACGAGCCGCTCTTGCCTTGGTCGCCGCCACTAGCAGCCTCGGTATCCAGAAGGGCCACGATGCTGCCTTCGGAGACCCGGTCGTCGACCTTGACCTTGATCGCCTTGACCACGCCATCGGCTGGGCAGGGCACCTCCATGGTCGCCTTGTCGGACTCCAGGGTCAGCAGGCCCTGGTCCTTCTTTACCGTCTCGCCCTCCTTGACCAGCAGTTCGATCACCGGGATATCGCTGAAATCGCCGATGTCGGGGACCTTGACTTCAATGGTGGCCATGCCGTGCTCCCGGATGCTTTGAAGTGAAACGATGAGTGAGGATCAGCTACGCCGCCAGCTCAGCTGATACAGATCGTGGCGGCGGTCCTTGAGATTCTGCACCGTGCCCGAGGCGCGGGCCTCGAGCAGCGAGTCCAGGCGCAGGTCGGCGAAGGCGACGGCCTCGACGTTGGGTGAGGTATCCGCGGCCACGCCGTCCGGCGCGAAGGGGAAGTCGCAGGGGGTGAGGATGCAGGTCTGCGAGTACTGGATATCGAAGTTGTTGACCCCGGGCAGGTTGCCGCAGTTGCCCGACAGCACCACATAGCACTGGTTCTCGATGGCTCGCGCAGCGCAGCTGTAGCGCACCCGCAGGTAGCCCTGGCGCACGTCGGTGCAGAACGGCACGAACAGCATCAGTGCGCCCTGGTCGGTGAGGTGCCGGCCAAGCTCGGGGAACTCGCTGTCGTAGCAGATCATGATCCCGATCGGCCCGCAGTCGGTCATGATCACCTGGGCGCCCTCGCCACCGCTGATCTTCCACCAGTGACGCTCGTTCGGTGTCGGATGCAGCTTCTCGCGCACGTGCAGGGAGCCATCGCGCAGGGCGACGTAGCAGTTGTTGTGGATGTCACCGTCCGGCATGTGCGTCGGGTGGGTGCCGCCGATCAGGTTGATGTTGTACTTCACCGCCAGCTTGCAGATCAGCTCGCAGTAACGTTCGGTATAGCTGGTCAGCGAGCGGATCGAATCGGCCGGGGACAGCTTCTCGTTGGCCACGCTGAGCAGCTGCAGGGTGAACAGCTCGGGGAAGACCACGAAGTCCGCGTTGTAGTCGGCGGCGACGTCAACGAAGTACTCGACCTGGTTGGCGAACTCCTCGAAGTCGGCGATGCGCCGCTGCTGGTACTGGACGCTGGCAACGCGCACCACGGCGGGCAGATTGCCGCGTTCCTGAACCGCGGCGACCACCGGGTGCTCGGCCTGCTGCGGATTGCGCCAGGCAAGGTGGGCGGCCCAGCCCAGCGATTCGCGATCGGAAGGCAGGTAGTCCTTGAGCAGGCCGATCAGTTCGAAGCCGTTGCGCAGCTGGAAGCTCAGGGTGGGGTCACGCAGCTTGTCGGCCTGCACCGCTTCGGCGTAGGCCTGCGCGGTGCCGTACTTCTTCATCTTGCGGGCCAGCCCGGGAAGGCGGCCGCCGAAAACGATGCCGCGCAGGCGCTTGTCCATGCACAGCTTCTTGCGCGCGTCATAGAAGCGGCGGCCGATGCGCAGCCCGCGGCGCGCCGGATCGACACAGACTTCCATGCCGT
>CAYGMG010000237.1:0-3492 GCA_964350895.1 uncultured Lysobacter sp. | reverse complement strand
CGACGACGCATCCGCGTCGCGACTTCAACAACGTATCTCCGGGACAGGACACTAGCTCACAAACAGAAAACCCGGCCGGAGCCGGGTTTTCCTTTAGGCCCTCAGTGAATCGAGGTGATCAGAATTGCAGGCTCCAACTGTTGATGTAGCCGGTGTCCTGGCGTGCGCGGTCGCGGACGCGCAGGCGCCAGTTGCCATTGGCGGCTTCGCTGGAAGCGTTCACCGTGTAGGTGCCGATGATGTTGTCTGTGCCGCCGCCGGAGCGGTTGTGCAGGTTGTAGACGCTGCCGTCCGGGGCCAGCAGGTCGACGATCAGATCACCGATGTAGGTGTGGCGGATATCCACGGCCACCTGCAGATTGGACGGGGCGTTGCCGCTGCGGCCGCTGACCGTGATCGAGCTGGTGACGCCGGTGCTGTTGTTGTCCGGGATCGCCACGTCGGCGGTGTTCTGGAAGAACGAAGCGCCGCCGCCGGAGGGCGGATCGAAGCTGGCCACCAGGCTGGCGCCGGAGAAAGTCGCGTAGGCGTTGAGCAGGACGTGGTAGGTACCGGCCTGCGGCGAAGCAAAGCTGCAGGACTCGGTATTGCCCGATGCCCAGGAACGGCAGTCGTAGGTGCTGGTCGTCGGTGCCGAGGCGAAGCGCACGTAGAGGTCGGCATCACCGCTGCCACCGGACAGGTTGAAGCTCAGATTGCTGGCCCCTGCCGGAACCACGATGGTGTAGGCCAGCTGGGTGCCGGTTGCGCCGGACAGACCGGTGGCCGGCACGCCATTGGTCAGCACGCTGCCACCGCCGCCGCCCGCGCTCTGGGTGGTTGCCGAGGCGATGCTGCTGTAGCCACCATTGTTGCCGGCGCCGTCGTAGGCACGCACGCGGTAACGATAGGTGGTGGCAGCGGCAAGCCCGGTGTTGCTGAAGCTCGTCGAGGCGGTGGTCGCGATCTGCGTGTAGTTGGAACAGCTGGCCCCGGTGCAGCGCTCGATCTTGTAGCCGGCAAGGCCGGAACCGCCGGTGTCGCTGGCAGACGACCAGGACAGGGCGATGGCGCTGGTGCTGCTGGCCGTGGCGTTCAGCCCGCTGACCGTGCTCGGCGGCGTGGTGTCGGGCACCGGACCGGCGAGCGCGGCAATGGCTGCCGGGATGTCGATCAGGCCGTGGCCGTAGCTGGTGTCGCGACCGGCGCTGCCGAGATCTTCGGCGGTGCTGGTCAGGGCATCACGGACGTCCTGGGCGCTGGCGCTGAGGTTCGAGCTCCAGACCACCGCAGCGGCGCCGGCGACGTGCGGAGTCGCCATCGAGGTGCCATCGAGGTTGGAGTAGGCGTTGGCGTTGTTGGAGGCGATGGTATTGACGTTGCCGCTCTGGCCCAGACGCGAGGTGCGGATCTCGACGCCGTCCTCCTGTGAGATCGACACCGAGGGGATGCTGGTGGAGGCACCGCCGAGGGTGCCGCCGAATCCGCCCGGAGCGTTGTTGTAGATCATCACCGCGGTGGCGCCGCCGTTCTGGGCATTGACCACCTTGTCGGCAAACGAGATGTCACCGCGCTCGCAGAGCACGACGCGGCCGGACCAGCTGCCGCTGGCGGTACAGCGTCCGCCATCGACCACGGTGCCGCTGCGGTTGAGCTGGGGCGAGTCGGTCAGCGCGCTAGCGATGTAGGAAGCACCGCCGACGCTGGCCGAGGCCGAGCTGATCGGGTAGGTGCTGAGCACGGCGACGCCCGGCGCTGCCAGTTCAACCTGCGCATTGCGCTGGGAGAAGGTGGCCAGAGTCTTGCTGCTGTCGAGCGCGGCCACCGAGACTACGGCGTCATACGAGGCCGGGTAGCTGAGCGTGGTGTTGCCATCGTTACCGGCGGCGGCAATCGACAGCACGCCCTGGTTGAGCAGGTTCTGGAAACCGTTGCCTTCCGTGGTGCTGGCACCACCGCCGCCGAGCGACATGTTGATCACCAGCTTCTTGCCGGCGGCATCCGCCGCGGTCTTGCAGCGGTTGGCCGCGTCGATCAGGGTCGATGCGTAGTTGAATCCGCAGTTGGCGCCGCCAAAGTAGCGGACGATGTACATCGAGACGTCGCCGGGGCTGACCCCGACCACGCCCAGGCTGTTGTCCTGCGCTGCGATGGTGCCGGCGACATGGGTGCCGTGGCCGCAGGTGTCGGTGCTCCAGGTGGACGGATAGCCGCCGCGCACATCGACGCCGGCGAAGTCCTCATGGTCGGCCTTGAGGCCGGAGTCGATCACGCAGACCATCACGCCGTTGCCGGTGTGGCCGCTGGCCCAGGCGCTGGGAGCGCCGACCATGTCGATCCCGTAGGGACGGCTCTGCGCCATCGGATAGCGCTTGGGGTCGACCTCGATGTTCTTGACCCGCGGGTCGTTGCGAAGGGCCTTGAGCTGCTCCTTGCTGAGCGACATGGCGATGGCGCCGAGGTCCTCGAACTCGTGATGGATCTTGGCGCTCTTGCCGGCGATCTTGCCACCCAGGTGGCTGGTCATCAGCTTGGCCGATACACCCTCTTCGAGCTGGACGATGTAACGGCCATTGCCGTCGGCAGCCAGGGCGGATCCGGCCATGGCCAGCGCGATTCCGGCGGACAGGACACTCATGCGAACTGCTTTGCTCACGTAACGTTCCCCAAATTGCGCCGGACGCCCCCTCCCGGGAACCTGCACGGCTGGTGGTGGTTGAAGTGCTGCGCCGGCAAGCTAGCAGTGCGCCGAGCTTGTTCATACTTCCTTCAGGCACCGGGAAACGCCCTAGCCGCTTACTGCGAGCTACGTCACATCAAGGACTTGTGGATGCTGGGTGAGACGCTGAGAGGGCGATGACTCACGACTAACGGTAGGTTTTCGCCGACTAACGGCGTCTGTCTTCACATTACAGAAGGGTTTTGCCCGATCGACAGCTGCGCGCGGCGCCGATCAGGTGCCCGGCTTGCCCCCCGGACGGGCTACCGCAACAATGCCCGTACGGAGGAATCCATGGCCCAATTCGACAGCTTCGCCGCCTTCTATCCCTACTACCTGCAAGAGCACGCCAACCGCACTTGCAGGCGCCTGCACTTCGTCGGCAGCGCCCTGGTCCTTGGCGTGTTGCTGGCAGTGTTGATCGGTGCCATGAGCGCCTGGTGGCTGCTGTCGATTCCGCTGATCGGATATGGCTTTGCCTGGGTGGGCCACTTCTTCTTCGAGCACAACCGACCGGCGACCTTCAAGCATCCCTGGTACAGCCTGCTCGGCGACTGGGTGATGTTCCGCGACATGCTGTTCGGCCGGATTCCGTTCTGACCGCCGCCCGGTGAACCGCCGCGGACTTATCGCCGCTCGCGCGTGCGCGACTCGCGTGCCGAGCGTGGATCCGCGCCGCTGCGCTAGCCTGCGCGCGGCGACGCCCTAGTGTGCTGTCCCGGAAGTATGTTGTTGAAGCCGCGACGCGGATGCGTCGTCGAGGCAAGGCGCGAGAAGGAGGCATAGCAGCGCTA
>CAYGMG010000236.1:0-3702 GCA_964350895.1 uncultured Lysobacter sp. | reverse complement strand
TGCCGCCGGGCGCGGCAGCCATGCGTTCGACCACTTCCTTTTGCAGCATGAAGTGCATGTCGATGATCGCCGTCGCGTGCCGCAGGGCGTGGAACAGGATCGGCGAGGAAATGTTGTAGGGCAGGTTGCCGACCAGGCGGATCGGCTGCTCGCCGGCCAGCTCGGCAAGATCCACCTCGAGCACGTCGCGATGCACGATCTGCAGATCGCCGATGCCGGCTGCCGACTCGCGCAGCGGCCCGATCAGGTCACGGTCGAACTCGATCACGGTCAGTGCGCCGTGCCGACGCAGCAGGGGAAAGGTCAGTGCGCCGGCGCCCGGACCGATTTCCACCAGCCGCTCGCCCGGGCGCGGGTTGATCGCCTGGATGATGCGCTCCACTACCATGCCGTCGGCAAGGAAGTGCTGGCCCAGGGATTTCTTGTGGCGATGGTCGGAAAGCGACACGGGGCAGTCCCGAGCGGCGGGTCGTCAAGGGTACCGGGGCGCGGACGACAAGGAAACGTGATTGCTCGGTTCAGCACGCTCCTATCACCATGGGCGCAGCCCGAACAGCGGAGAATGGTCGATGCGAATGTTGTGGAGCCTGTTGCTGTGTTGCCTTTCAGGGCTTGCGATGGCCGCGCCCGAGTACCGCGTGGACTATCGCATCGGCTTCGACCCTGAGGCCGGTGAAGCGCTGTTCGCGATGACCGTCACCCCGGGCGAGGGGCGGCTGCAGCGGCTGCGCTTCAACATCGACCCCAAGCGCCACAGCGCGCTCAAGGCCGATGGCCGTCTGAGCCGCAAGGACAACCGCTACACCTGGCGTCCGCCGGCCGAGGGCAAGGCGACCTTGCGCTTTCGCTACAAGGTCGACCGTCGCCGCGACGGCGACACCTATGACGCGCGGATCACCGACGACTGGGCCCTGCTGCGCGCCGATCGCCTGTTCCCGCCGGCGGCGACCATCGCCCCGGATGGCGCGGTGGCGAGGGCGCGCCTGGAGTTCGATCTGCCCGAAGGCTGGAGCAACGAGGAACTCGGCTACCCCTACAACGATTCGCTCAAGCGCTTCATCGTCGACAATCCCGGACGCCGCTTCCAGCAGCCGCTGGGCTGGATGATCGCCGGTCAGGTCGGCACCCGCCGCGACCTGATCGACGGCATGGAGGTGGTGGTCGCCGCACCCAAGGGCGACGCCCTGCGCCGCAACGACGTGCTGGCCATGCTCAATACCTCGGCAACCGAGATCCGCGCCGCGTTCGGACGCCTGCCGGAGAAGCTGCTGATCGTCGGTGCCGGCGATCCGATGTGGCGCGGTGGCCTGTCCGGCCCCAGCTCGCTCTACCTGCATTCGGACCGCCCGATGATTTCGGAGAACGGCACCAGCGCGCTGCTTCACGAGGTGGTCCATGTGGTCACCCGGATCCGCGGCGCCAAGGGTCAGGACTGGATCGCCGAAGGCTTTGCCGAGTTCTACTCGATCCGCCTGCTGCAGCGCGCCGGTCTGATCAGCGGGCCGCGCGCCGAGAAGGCGTTCGAGTGGATGCGCGACCATGGCGAGTCGATTCGCCGGCTCTCGGCGACCTCGTCCTCGGGCAAGCGCACCGCGCGCGCGGTGACCTTGCTGCATGAGCTCGATGCCGAGATCAGCCGTGCCACCAAGGGCGAAAAGGATCTCGACGACGTCACCCGCAAGCTGGTCGGTCGCGGTCGGATCTCGCTGTCCGAGCTGGAGGCAGCGGTGGACGGCGTGATGGGCAGCAAGTCGAAGGTGCTGCGCAGCGGCGTGCTCAGCACTTGAGCGGCCACTGCGCGGCGCCCGCATCGGACTGAATCCGCCGCGCGGCTGCCCGCTGGGCATGCGCCGCGTGCCACGCGTCTCCGCTACCAGCCCGCGGGCGGTACCGGTTCCCGGGAAGGCGGCTGAGCCGGGGTGCTGAGCGGACGCGGCGGCGCCGGGCGCAGGTCGAGGTCGCTGTCGGCGATCAGCCAGGTCAGCGCCGCGTAGGCTGCGACCTGCTGATCGATGGCCGCTGGCTCGATCTTGTCCAGGGTGTCGTCGGCGGTGTGGTGGTAGTCGAAGTAGTCGGTGCCATCCTGGCGCAGGGCGCCCCACGGCACGCCGCCGGCCCACAGCGGCAGGATGTCCGGGCCTGGGCCGCCGGGGCTGCGATCGGTCTCGATGCCCAGCGGCTCCAGCACCTTGGAGAACTCCGCAAGCCCGGCCCAGGCGGCCTCGCCGACACCGGCGCGAAAGCCGTGGATGCGCCCGGCGCCGAAGTCGCTTTCCATGGCGAAGACGTGCTGCTCGAGGAGCGCCGCATTGTCTTCTGCATAAGCCTTGGCACCGAGCAGACCGACTTCCTCGGCGGCAAAGGCGAGCACCCGCACGCTGCGCCGTGGCCGCACGTCGAGCGCGGCAATCGCGGCGCCGGCGGCAAAGGTGATGCCGATGCCGGCACCGTCGTCGATCGCCCCGGTGCCAAGGTCCCAGGAGTCGAGGTGGGCGCCGATCAGTACGATGCCGGCCTCCGGGTCGCTGCCAGTGACTTCGCCGATCACGTTGTGGGTCAGAACTTCGCCGGCAAAGCCTGCATCGATGTCGATCTCGATCTCGACCGGGCCGCGGCCGAGCAGGCGCGAGAGCTGATCGGCATCCGGATTCGACAGCGCTGCCGCGGGGATGTCGGCGCCGTCCTCGGCACGACGGGTGACTCCGGTATGCGGAAAGCGGTTTGTCTCGGTACCCAGCGAGCGCAGCAGCAGGGCCTTTGCGCCGCGCCGGGCGGCTTCGCGCGGGCCCTCGGAGCGGCCATCGGCGGCCTTGCCGTAGCCGGCGCCGTCGCGATGCCGCTCCATGCGCAGGTTGATGAACACGATCTTGCCGCGCAGCCGGTCGTCCTCGATCGCGCGCAGCGCGGCAAGGTCGGGCAGCTCGATGACCTCGCCGCGCAGCGGACCACCACTACCGACGCTGTGGCCGAGCGCGGTGATCAGCAGGGACTGGGCGTAGGGGCCAAGTACCCGGGCGCGCTCGTGGCGACGTTCCCAGAGCGGAATGCGGACCGGCTCCTTCCACACCTTGTCGTAGCCGAGCTGGCGCAGCTTGGCCATCGCCCATTCGACCGCGCGCGCCTCGTCGGTCGTGCCGGCAAGCCGCGGTCCGACCTCGGTGGTCAGCGACTCGATAATCGCAAAGCCCTGGCTGCCGGCCATGGCCTCATCGCGCAGGCGTTCGGCGATCTCGGTGCGTGGCGTGGCCAGCAGCGGCGCTGCGGCCAGCAGCAGGGCAAGGGCGGGCAGGGCATGGCGCATGGATAGCGTTCCTGGCGGACAAGCCGCGCAGTGTGCCCAAGCGGCGCCGCTCCGTCAGCCCGCGGCGCAAGCCAGCGCGCCGGAGCGAGCCGGCTGCAGGACGGTTCGGGGGATGCGGGATATGGGCGCATAGCTGCCGTTCGCAGGGCAATCCGGCGAGCTGTTGTGGGAGCGGATCGTATCCGCGACCGCAGCGCGACAGGCTTGCCACTGACTGCGGCTGGATCGAAGCTCCGCGGTCGCGGATACGATCCGCTCCCACATCAAGCCAGGCTCGTGCTCGAAGCGCAGCAGGCTCGCTAGCCGCACAGCCTGCAGTGCGACGCGCAACGCACCATCGAAGCGCGCTCTTGATTTGCGGGTCCCGTCTGCAGCGCCGAGTAGCGCAGGAAGCCGGCGGG
>CAYGMG010000235.1:0-3821 GCA_964350895.1 uncultured Lysobacter sp. | reverse complement strand
TCCTCGGTGGCGATATCTGACCACAAACTGAGGGACTTGTTCAGACCCTCCCTAAAGGCGCGAAAGCAAGGATTGCGCCCATTAAACCGATGGGTTAGTTTTTCGTTTCGCTATTCCAACTTTAGCCGTCGAGTCCAATCGATGCTTAGCACCGTCAAGGGAGCGACAGCGCTCTCGATTATCGTAATGCTCGTAGCGTTTGTGTTCAGAGTCGACTATCGACTGAGTTCTGTGGATGAGATCGCGCTGAGGGCAGACGCCGGGCAGTATTTCCAGATTGCGCACAACGTGGTCGAGCACGCAACATTCTCTACCTCGTACTCTCCCGACGCTGCGCCCTCGCCAGACTCATATCGTGGCCCGCTCTACCCTCTTCTAATCGCAGCCTTCTTAGCAAGCGCTGGCGACGGTGACCCAATTGCGATTGCTTATCATCGGCTACTGTTCTTTCAAGCAGCTTTCGGGGCGTTAACGGCCGCGCTGGTCTTTTTGTTGGGGAGGCTCTGGCTGCCAACTGGCGCAGCTCTTGTTGCAGCAGCGTTGAGTGCGACGTGGCCCCTGTTGATCACCCTGTCCGCGTTGGCTCTGACAGAAGTCCTTTTCGGAGGCTTGATGGTGGTCGCCATCGGTCTCCAAGCGATCTGGATTCGAACGGACGCGTGGACGCCGCTGATCGCCGCAGCGCTCGCTTGGGCCGCCTGTATCCTTCTGAATCCGGTGGCCATGCCTGCGCCATTGCTTCTAGGACTGGTTTCGTGGGGTCAAGGAAAGCTAAGAATTTTTGCGTTCATCGGAATTGCCTTGGCACCACAAGCCATGTGGAGCGTCAGGAATGCCAGCGTAGTTGAGGCTTCAGGGGTCAGCTCCTCGTCCTTGCGACTGCTGGAGAACGTACTGATCGGCATGGAGCCGGACTTCAATCACTACTATCAACGCAGGGGTGATCCCTCAGGCGTTGCGGCGAGAAATCGTGTGTCTCAGGGAACGGCCGCATATGTCAGAGGCGAGGGGACAGTGGCCGAGATCGCGTGGAATCGGTTTCGCCAAGATCCAGGTGGAATCGCTCTGCATTCCCTGCAGAAGCCTTTGGATTTTTGGAAGTGGGAGGTTGAGCAAGGCTACGGCGGGCCTTACGTCTACAGAATGGTGAGAAGTCCGTTCGATTCGAGTTCACTCTATGCGGCTCTATTGGAGGTTACAAGAAGAATAAACTTTTCACTGCTTTTGCTGGCAGCCGTGCCGATAGTGGCCCTGGTTGCGAGTTCGACTTGGCGTCGATGGGCGTGGGAGCGTCGTACGCCGCTACTAGTTTTGGTCTTGGTGCTTTACGCGACTGCAGTTCATACAGTGCTTACCCCAGATGCGCGCTACGCGGCGCCTTTCAGATCGTTTCAGTTTCTCTGCGCCGCTTGGGGAGGCTGGATTCTCTACGATCTTTTCCGGTCCAGGGTTCTCACGCGAAGCCACGGAGCCATTGGAACGGTCGGCCGCCGCTCAGCACAGGGCAGGCTGGATAAGCGCGAGCCTTGAATAGTTACGCCTTCATCCGCACCTGTGAGCCATCGGCGGCCGCAGCGGTCGCCCCCCTGTCGAGGCGATTACCATGCGGATGGACAAGTTCACATCGCGCTTCCAGCAGGCCCTTGCCGATGCGCAAAGCCTGGCGGTCGGGCGTGACCACAATCTGATCGAGCCGGCGCATCTGCTGGTTGCCTTGCTCGACCAGCAGGGCGGATCGACCAAGCCGATGCTGTCTCAGGCCGGCGTCAACGTGGCCGCGCTGCGCCAGCGGCTGGGCGAGGCGCTCGACAAGCTGCCCAAGGTCAGCGGGCAGGAGGGCAACATCAGCCTTGGCAATGAGCTGGCCCGGCTGCTCAACGTGGCTGACAAGCTGGCCCAGCAGCGCGGCGACCAGTTCATCGCCAGCGAGCTGTTTGTGCTCGCCTGTGCCGAGGACAAGGGCACGACCGGGGACGCGCTGCGAGCCGCAGGCGCCAGCAAGGCAACGGTCGAGAAGGCGATCGAAGCGCTGCGCGGCGGCGACAAGGTCAGTGATGCCAATGCCGAGGAGGCACGTCAAGCGCTGGAAAAGTACTGCATCGACTTAACCGCCCGTTCCGAGAAGGGCAAGCTCGATCCGGTGATCGGCCGCGACGAGGAGATCCGCCGCACCATCCAGGTCCTGCAGCGGCGGACCAAGAACAATCCGGTGCTGATCGGCGAGCCCGGTGTCGGCAAGACCGCCATCGTCGAAGGGCTGGCCCAGCGCATCGTCAACGGCGAGGTGCCGGAGGGGCTGAAGAACAAGCGCGTGCTGTCGCTGGACATGGGCGCGCTGATCGCCGGGGCCAAGTTCCGCGGCGAGTTCGAGGAGCGCCTGAAGGGCGTGCTCAACGACCTGTCCAAGCAGGAGGGCCAGGTCATCCTGTTCATCGACGAGCTGCACACCATGGTCGGCGCCGGCAAGGCGGAAGGTTCCATGGATGCCGGCAACATGCTCAAGCCGGCCCTGGCGCGAGGCGAGCTGCACTGCATCGGCGCGACCACGCTGGACGAATACCGCAAGTACGTCGAGAAGGATGCCGCCTTGGAGCGGCGCTTTCAGAAGGTGCTGGTCGGTGAGCCGAGCGTGGAGGACACTATCGCGATCCTGCGCGGGCTCAAGGAACGCTATGCGGTGCATCACGGGGTCGAAATCACCGACCCGGCGATCGTCGCCGCGGCCACGCTGTCCAACCGCTACATCGCCGACCGCCAGCTGCCGGACAAGGCCATCGACCTGATGGACGAGGCGGCCTCGCGGATCCGCATGGAGATCGACTCGAAACCCGAAGAGATGGATCGCAAGGAGCGCCGGCTGATCCAGCTGAAGATTCAGCGCGAGGCGCTGAAGAAGGAGAAGGACGCCGAGTCCAAGCAGCGTCTTGCCGATCTCGAAGCCGAGATCGCCGTGCTCGAGCGCGAGTACAACGATCTCGAAGAGATCTGGAAGGCCGAGAAGGCCGCGGTCAGCGGCACGGCCAAGATCAAGGAGCAGATCGAGCAGCTGAAGACCGAGCTGGAATCCGCGCATCGTCGACAGGATCTGCAGCGCGCGTCGGAAATCCAGTATGGCCAGCTGCCGCAGCTGGAAAAGCAGCTCGCCGCGGCGGCGGAAACCGAGCAGAAGGGCTTCAAGCTGCTGCAGCAGAAGGTGACTGCCGAGGAGATCGCCCAGGTGGTGGCGCGCTGGACCGGCATCCCGGTCAGCAAGATGCTCGAAGGCGAGCGCGACAAGCTGTTGCGCATGGAAGACGCCCTGCACCAGCGGGTGGTCGGCCAGGATGAGGCGGTCAAGGCGGTCAGTGATGCGATCCGTCGCTCGCGCGCCGGTCTGTCCGACCCGAATCGTCCGAACGGCAGCTTCCTGTTCCTCGGACCCACCGGCGTGGGCAAGACCGAGCTGTGCAAGGCGCTGGCCGAGTTCCTGTTCGACTCGGCCGATGCCATGGTCCGCATCGACATGAGTGAGTTCATGGAGAAGCACAGCGTGGCGCGGCTGATCGGCGCGCCGCCGGGCTACGTCGGCTACGAGGAGGGCGGTTATCTGACCGAAGCGGTCCGCCGCAGGCCGTATTCGGTGCTGCTGCTGGACGAGGTCGAGAAGGCCCATCCCGATGTCTTCAACGTGCTGCTTCAGGTGCTCGACGACGGCCGCCTGACCGATGGACAGGGCCGCACCGTGGACTTCCGCAACACGGTGATCGTGATGACCTCGAACCTCGGCTCGCAGCTGATCCAGGAGTTCAGCGACGACAGCACCGAGAGCTACACCAAGATGA
>CAYGMG010000234.1:0-3945 GCA_964350895.1 uncultured Lysobacter sp. | reverse complement strand
TTCGGACGGTACGCCCGGTGCGCCCAAGGCGCACCCTATGAATGTCCGGTTCGCGGCCAGACCTTCAACCGTGATCCGCAGTTGGCGAAACGGCGCGATCCGAGATTTCCAACGAGGCCGGCTCTCGCGCATCACCGTCGAAACGCTTGGTGCTGATGGGCATGCCGCCGAAATAGCCTTGCAGAAACCCTCGGAATGCTGCTACACAGCGCTCGACGCGGCCGAGCAAAACAATCATGCATTGGATCGGGCGCGACCCGGTCTGCGGCAAGGAGGCTCGGCGGGTGCGCGAGGAAGTCTCAGACTGGGAGGCCTCGATTGCGTCCACCTCCTCCTGCGTCGAGGAGCAGCAGATGAGCAATCAGCCCGATTGGGTCCGCCGGCTTGCCACCAGTGTTGTCTACGCCGCAATCGCCGCCGTTGCAGTTTACTCTCTGCTCCGGCTCGGAGGCTCTGCTGACGCTGGCTTTATGTCTGGTGTTTCTGCCCTCTCCGCGCTCCTCACTTGCCTGCTTTGCCCCCGGTCAGAGAGGTTTCCGTTTCCAAGCCATCTGTACTGGTTCGATTGGCTGGCGATAGCTCTGGTTCCGGCGGTTTTTCTCTTTGTCGTAGAGACTGGCATGAGTTCGGTGGCCACGATGGGCATTTACCTCGCTAGCTGTCTCTGGCTGTTGTTCGGCACAGCGCTCTTTCGGCGAGTTCTTGCGGGTAGCCCGCTAACTCGTACCTGACCCGAACCGTCTAGGAGTTCTTCCGCGTCGGATTCTCTGTGTGATATCGCCGTGGGGCGGCTCTTGGACTCGCCATTCATCGCTTTCGACAGTTCATGCTCAGTATTCGGCACCTCGAGCAGGTTTCGAACGCTCACGCCTGGCGTGTTGCCACCGGTCGGTCCGCCGCCGGTCTTGATCAGGCGGGCTGCCGGACATGGTCAGATTCGCTGGCCCATGCGGTCAAGCAGCGTGGCGAAGGCGGTCAAATTTGTAGCGGTTTGCCCAAAGCGGAAAAATCTGCGTGTAAGGCGCCGCGCACGGCTGACCGCTTGAACATTGGAGGGCGCTGCGGTCTATCCACGCAAGCCTGCGATCAGCGCGGCTTTCCGGGCAAGGGGAACGGGGTGATGATGCGGTCGCCGCTCTGTGAGTCGCGGATCGCCAGTTGGCCCTTGCGCTCGACTTCCTCGACCCGGATCACCGATTGCATCGGGAGATGCAGCAGCCGCGTGTTGCCGAATTCGTCGCGCAGACGCTCCTCGGTCGGATCGATCACCACACTGTCTCCGCCCTCCCAGACCAGCTCGCCGACTTCGGTGAAGCCCCACAAGTGCGACGCTGCGACATGCCGGGCGTACAGCTCGTAGATCTTGCCGGCGTTGAGGAAGGTGATTTTGTAGAGGGTTCGCGAGGGCATGCGTGACAGGGCGGGGAATGAGTGGCAAAGCCTACCTGATGCAGGCAGGCGCCGGCGTGTAGAGGTCTACAGATGGCGCTGGCGGCGACGCACTGCCGAACGGCTGAATACGCCAAACAATAGTCCGAACCCGAATCCGGCTGCATGCGCGGACCAGGCCACCGCACCAAAGCCCGGCCCTACCACGCTGAAGGCCAGCTGCAGGGCAGCCCAGACGCCGATCATCAGCGAGGCAGGCGTGCGTACAAACTCGAGGAACAAGCCGAGGGGAACCACGAAGCCGAGGCGGGCGCGCGGGAACAGGATCAGATAGGCGCCGATCAGGGCGGAGACCGCGCCGCTGCTGCCCACGATCACCGAGCGCGAACTGGCCAGGGCAAAGACCGCAGCCAGATTGGCCACCACGCCGCCCAGCAGGAACAGCCAGAGCAGCCGACCGCCGCCCATGGCGCGCTCGGCGGGCAGGCCAAAGATCAGCAGGAACAGCAGGTTTCCCAGCAGATGCAGCCAGTCGGCATGAATGAACAGGGCGGTGGCCAAGGCCAGCGCCTGACGCAGGCGCGGCAGATCCAAGCTGCCACCCGGGGTCAGCAGTTCGGGTACCGCCCCCCAGCGCTCAAGGAACAGCAGCCGCGGACTGTTCGCCATGCCAACCAGCCAGAGAAAGGCGCTGACCGACAACAGGACCAGCAGAGGCGTCGCCCAGAGCAAGCTGCGCCGGGTCCTGGAGGGCACATTCACGAACAAGCGGCTGGCCCGCATTCGATCAGCGGACAGCCGCTCACCGTGGTCGCTCCAGCAGCCAGGGCTGGCCATTGATGTCCAGCAGCAGGCCATCGCGGCGGATCTCGCGCAGGGTGACGCCGCCGCTCAGTGACGCGCCCTGTTCCACCCGTCGGCCATCGACCAGGGCGAAGCGTTTGCCTGGATCTTCATTGAACACGTGCACGGTAAGCCGGAGGTCAGGCAGCTGCTGGCGCTGGCCCTGGGGCATGCTGGCCAACGGCGCGGCGTCCGGAATCGGCGGCGCGGCCGGACCGGCGCTGCGCGATGGTGCCTGCGCCGGATCCGCTGAGGAAGCGATATCGGCAGGCGTCTTGTCGGCGCCGACGGGAGGCAGGGAGTTGATCTCGGCCGCTTGCGGCGCAGGCGCAGGTGCCTGCGCCGGGATTGCAGTAGTGGCTGCAGGAGTGTTCGGCGCCTGGGCTGGCGATGAACCCGAGGCTGGCGCAGAGCCGCTCGCCTGCTCGGCGGACAATGCCGGCACAGCAGTTTCCTCACCGGCGCGCGTCGCGTCCTCACCAGGAGGCGACGCCACCTCAGCCGACCACCAACGCGGGGCCAAGCCACCCAGGACAAGGCCGATCAGCAGCACCAGAGGCAGCAGCAGCCAGCGAGCGCGCCGCTTATCGCGCGTGCGTGCTTGACTCGCGGGGGCGATAAGACCGGGCAGCTGCGCTGCCTGGCGTTCGGCCTCCGACTTGCGCAGCGCTTCGAGAATCAGGGACATCGCTATTCCAGCCGGGTGCGCAGGCGCGGCCCGCCTGGCTGGTCGGCGGCCAGGGCGAGCAGCGTCTCCGGGCCGACGATGCCATCGGGGAGCAGCCCATGCGCGGCCTGCAGGCTGCGCACTGCAGCTTCCATGGTCTCGTCGTAGAAGGCCGGGAAGTGCGCCGTCTGCAGCACCTCGCGGCGGATCAGGCGCTGCTGCAGCCATTCGATGGCCGGGCCATGGTCGCCCCGGCGCAGGTTGCCGGGCGGCAGGAAGGCGGGTGCCTGCCACAGCGCGTAGTACTCGCCCAGCCAGCTGCGCTCGAGGTCGCGGCGGGTGACATCGACGCTCTCGCCGCCAAAGGACAGTCGCGCGCGGGTCCGGGTCAGGCCGAGCAGGACGCCCCAGCCTTCGCGTTCGCCCGATGACAGGCGCAGGATGACCGGTCGACGAAGGGTCTCCAGCTTGGCCAGATTGCCCGAGCCGCGCAGGCAGTACAGGCCGGGGGCCGGCTGGGTCGCGCAGCGCATTGCGGTGGCGGCGTCGACCTCTTCGGCGCGCACCATCCACAGGCCGAGCAGGCTGCTCCACGCGCTCGGCTGGGTATTTCGCGATTCCAGAAGCAGGTCGGCGATCTGCGGCGGCGGCGCGAGCTCCTCAACGCTCGGGCTGCTCTGCTCGGCTACCGGGTCCGGCTCGGTGGTCGGCGTCGGCCATAGGGCTACGCCAATGGTGATTGCTGCCACCAGCATGGCGGCCATGGCCGGTAGCCGTATCCGCGGCCAACGTCGCGCACCGCGCGAGAGTGATTCCGCAGCTGCCTGGTCGACGTCGCGTTCGCCGATCTGCTGCCGATTGTGTACGTACCCGGCCATCAGGGCGCGGTCGGCGATGACGTTGAGCAATCGCGGAACGCCCTCGGCATGGGCGTGCAGGCGGCGCAGGGCAAGGCGCGAGAACGGCAGCTTCTGGCAGCCGGCCACCGCCAGGCGGTGGCGAATGTATGACTCGGACTCGTCGGTGCTGAGCGGCGTCAGGTGATA
>CAYGMG010000233.1:0-4003 GCA_964350895.1 uncultured Lysobacter sp. | reverse complement strand
GATCCGCTCCCACAACAGATGGGCGCCCCAACGTTCGATACGGGCGTTCGGACGGTACGCCCGCTGCGCCCGGTGCGCCCAAGGCGCACCCTATGAATGTCCGCTTCGCGCCCTTGGCTGCCTTTCTGCACCCGTCACAGCGCTTGGCGTCAATCAACCTTTGCGGGCCCTTACGCGCTCGTTTCCTCGCCGCGAGTCCGGACTGCGCGCTGCGCGATAGCCGCTCGGCGCGCAGCCGACGGCGCGGCGGAAGGCGCGGCTGAAATTGGCCGGGTCTCCATAGCCAAGGCCCATGGCGATTGCAGTGATCGACTGCTTGCCTTCCTCGAGCAGCGCCCGCGCGCGACCGATTCTCGCCGCGTTCGCCAGGTCGCGGAAACGCAGACCCTCGTCGGCCAGGGCGCGGGTGAAGCTGCGTGTGGAGAGGCCGCGAAGCGCGGCAAGTTCAGACTGGCTGGGAAAACCGTCTTCGGCTTCGCGCAGCAGCATCGCCACCCAGTCGCCGAGCGCTGCCCGACTGCGGATCTGATCGCGCTCGGCCTCCAGCCGGCCTCTTGCCAGCTCTCGCGCCGCCGGGTCGGTATCCCGGCGCGGCGAGTGCAGCAGGGCCGTCGGCAGGGTGATCATGAAGCCCGGCAGTCCGCCTTGGTCAAAATGGCAGCGGTGTCGGCGCAGCTGTGGCTGGCGATCCGGGCGCGCTGGCGCCGGCAGGGCGGCATGGATGGACAGCGGCGGCAGCGCCTTGCCGTGCAGGTGGGCAAGCTCTACCAGCAGGGCGATCAGGATCACATCCAGATGCAGGCGCAGTGTCCGCGCGCCAAAGGCGAGCCGCGGCTGCACCTCGACCCGGCCTGACAATGGGCCCGGGTGGTAACGGAGCACGAAGCCGGGCGAGAGCAGGGCGAAGTAGCGCGCTGCCAGACGCAATGCCGCATCGAGATCGGGCGCGGCGAGCAGGGCATGACCGAGGGTGGCGTGCTCGGCCGGCGGAATCGACGCGCCCAGCCGCCAGCCGAGATCACTCCCGGGGATCAGGGCGAACGCCGCGCGCGACAGTCGCTCGACTTCGGCCAGCTGCAGGCTGCCTTCTCGATCCAGCAGGCGCTGTGCTGGCAGCCGCGCACGTCTGAGCAGCGCCGGCAGCGGTACGCCCTGCTCGACCAGCAGCAGTCCCAGCCGCGCGTAGTAGCGTGCAGGTAGTCGCGGGGCGGCGGCGCTGCGCTGGGCGTCCATCAACCTGGCCGAAAATGACAAGTCCTCAGCATACCCGGCAGGCAAGCTGCGAACATCCCCGAGCACCGAGCCCGCCCATGTCCTCCGCGCCGCCGACCACCCACGACGCCCAGCCATGGCAGGACCACCGCCGACACGCATGGCTGATCGCGCTCAGCGTCCCGCTGCTGCCCCTGCTGGCGGTTGTCGGGCATCTTGCTGGCCTGGGTGACGCGCTGTGGTGGATCGGCCCGCTGGTGCTCTACGGACTGGTGCCCCTGCTCGACCATCTGCTCGGCGAGGACCGCCGCAACCCGCCGGAATCAGCAGTCGCCAGCATGGCCCACGACCGCTGGTACCGCGGCGTCCTGCTGGCCTGGCTGCCCCTGCACTACGCGGGGCTGATCGCTGCATGCTGGGTGCTGGCCAGCGACCCGCCGGGCTGGTTCGGCTGGCTCGGTATGCTGGCTACCCTCGGTCTGGTCAGCGGCGGCGGCATCAATGTCGGACACGAGCTCGGCCACAAGCGCGATCCGGGCGCCCGCTGGCTGGCTCAGCTGGCCTTGGCGCCGGCCTGCTACGGGCACTTCCTGGTCGAGCACAATCGCGGCCACCATGTCCGCGTGGCGACCCCGGAAGACCCGGCCAGCGCCCGGCTGGGCGAGTCCTTCTGGGCGTTCTTGCCGCGCACCATCGGCGGCAGTCTGCGTTCGGCCTGGGCGCTTGAGCGCGAACGCCTGCAGCGCGACGGTCGTTCTGCATGGCACTGGCAGAACCACAACCTGCAAGGCTGGGCGATGAGCCTGCTGCTTGCCGCAGGCTTGGTCGCCGCCTTTGGCTGGGTCGTGTTGCCGCTGTTCCTGCTTCAGGCCTTTTATGGCGCCAGCACGCTGGAGTCGGTCAACTACATCGAGCACTACGGCCTGCTGCGCCGAAAGCTGGACAACGGCCGCTACGAGCGCTGTCAGGCGCAGCATTCCTGGAACAGCAGCCGGCGGCTCTCCAACCTGCTGCTCTACCAGCTGGAACGGCATGCCGACCATCACGCGCATCCGCTGCGCCCCTATCAGGCCCTTCGCCATTTCGACGACAGCCCGCAGCTGCCCGCCGGCTATGCCGCGCTGATCCCGCTGACCTGGATCCCGCCGCTCTGGTACCGGCTGATGGATCGTCGCGTCCTGGCCTTCTACGGCGGTGATCGCGGGCGCTGCAACCGCGGCTGATCCGTTGCGGCTTGCGCCGCGCCCCCTGCCTGCAGTGAAATCCCCTGATCACGCCGCATCTGTCGGCGTACAGGGGAGCACCAGATGAGCGACAAATACCGCCTGATCACCCGCAGCGATTTCGACGGGCTGGTCTGCGCCGTCCTGCTCAACGAGCTGGACATGGTGGACGACATCAAGTTCGTCCACCCCAAGGACATGCAGGACGGCAAGGTCGAGGTCGGCCCGCGCGACATCAGCTGCAACCTGCCCTATGTCCCCGGCATCGGCATGGCCTTCGACCACCACCACTCGGAAACCGTTCGCAACCCCGGCGAGCGCGACAACCACGTCATCGACGCCGCCGCGCCCTCCGCGGCGCGCGTGGTCTACCAGCACTTCGGTGGCCGCGAGCGCTTTCCGGCGGTGAGTGAGGCGATGATGGAAGCGGTCGACAAGGGCGACTCCGCGCAGTTCAGCATCGCCGAGATCCTCGAGCCGCGCGACTGGGTTCTGCTCAACTTCCTGATGGATGCGCGCACCGGCCTCGGTCGCTTCCGCGAGTTCCGCGTCTCTAACTACCAGCTGATGATGGACCTGATCAAGTACTGCCGCGACCACGGCATCGCGGACATCCTCCAGCTTCCCGACGTCAAGGAGCGCGTCGAGCTGTACTTCGAGCACGCCGAGCGCGCCAAGGAGCAGATCAACCGCTGCACCACCGTGCACGGCAACCTGGCTGTGCTCGACCTGCGCGACGAGGACACCATCTACGCCACCAACCGTTTCACCATCTACGCCATGTACCCGGAGACCAATATCTCCATCCACGTGATGTGGGGCCTCAAGCAGCAGAACACCGTCTTCGCCACCGGCAAGTCGATCATCAACCGCACATCGAAGACCAATATCGGCGAACTGATGCTCAAGTACGGCGGCGGCGGCCACCAGAACGCCGGCACCTGCCAGGTCGAGAACGACCAGGCCGCAAAGGTCCTCGGCGAACTGGTCGAGGCGATCAATCGCGATGGCTGATGGCGTAGCCGAAAAGCCGATGCCCGGCCTGCAGGAGGCGGGGTGATGTGCCGAGAGCACGCCCTTGCTGCCGTTCTCCCGTCCCGTTCGGGATCAGTTTTCGGATGGCAGGGATGACGATAGTCGGCGCCCTGGTCGTTCTCATGGTTGCAGTCAGCCCAGCGCTGTTGCTTCTGACGAAGAAAGACCAGCCCATCCTTTGGTTGGGAAGCATGCTCGTTGGCTTCGGAGTCTTCGTGAGCCTCGTCACCATGCCGCTGATGGCAAGGATCGTGATCGGCGAATCGACGCTCAGCGGCGATTCGTTAGGCATCTACGCGGAAGGAGTGAGAGACCTTGCTGATCGGTTCACTTTCTTCGCTTGGCTCTTCTTGGCCACAATTTGCGCGCTCTTGGCCTTGCTGTTTCTACAACGGTCTCGCCACCGAATGGAAATGGAAAACAGCAAGGGTGCCCCCACCGCGAGCCACGGGGCGCCGCCCTAAGCTAGTGTCCTGTCCCGGAAGTACGTCGCAGAATTCGCTCGGTCTGCGCCGTCGATGCTGCGTTGCTCG
>CAYGMG010000232.1:0-4063 GCA_964350895.1 uncultured Lysobacter sp. | reverse complement strand
CGACAGGTCATGCCCGGACGCAGGGCCAGCGCGGTCGGGTCATCAAGCCGTACCTTGACCGCGTAGTTGCGCGCCAGGGTGGCCTGCTGGCCCATGCCGGTACTGCGCGGCGACAGCGGGATGCTTTCCACCTCGCCGGCCAGAGCGGTGTCGGGAAAGGCAGCGGCGAACACGTCCACCGACTGGCCGAGCGCAATCCTGGCGATGTCCGCCTCGTCGACGTTGACCTCGGTCATCAGGCTGTCCGGATTGGCAATGGTCATCAGCGAAGAGCCGGCGATGCCGGTGGCGCTGGATACCGCGGTCTCGCCGACCTTGATATCGACCGCCATCACCGTGCCCGAGATCGGCGCGCGGATCTCGGTCCGCGCCAGACGCTCGCGCGCCTGCTGCAGGGAGGCCTCGGCCTGGGTCAGAGTCTCGCGGCTGGAGCGCAGGTCGACCTCGGCCATCTGCCAGGCATGCCGCGCCGCATCGGCCTGGTTGTCATCCAGCAAGCCGCGCTGGTGCAGTTCCTCGACCCGCTTCCACTGCCGCGCCTGGTTCGCGAGGTTGAGCTGCTGGCGCTGGATGTTGATCCGCTGCTGGCGGACGAAGGCCTCCTGCTGGGCGACCTCGGCCTGGTAGACCTGCTCGTCCAGGCGCAGCACGACCTGGCCCTCCTCGACCTGATCGCCCTCCTCGACCAGCACCGCACGCACCTTGCCGATCACTTCCGGCGAAAGCAGGGCCTGATCACGAAACACCAGGTTGCCCGAGGCCAGGATCGAGGCCTTGACCTCGCGCGCCGCCACAGCCTGCACTTCCACCGACTTGGCATCGCCCCCGCGGGACTTGAAGAACACCGGCAGCGCAATCAGCAGGGCGATCGCGCCGATCGCAATCAAACCCTTCTTGTTCATGCACCACCCGTGAAGGCCAGGACCAGGGCCCAGATGCCGAAGATCAGCACGTAGGGCAGCAGGACGACCGTCCACGAGGTAGCCGCCGACTTCTTGGTCCACACCCGGTAACCGACAGCGCTGACGAAAATCGCCCAGAGCATCGGCAGGTGGATGGCGTCAAGCAGGCTGGCCCAGCGATGGCCCATCGGCAGGTGGAAGAACAGCTGGTTGAGGCTGAGCGGATTGACCTCGTTCTGGCCAAGCTGGCCGTTGCTGGCCATCAGGATCACCACGACGCCGGCGGGAATGGTCAACAGGGTCGGAACGCCCGCCCAGGCGGCAAACGAGAACCACTTGCCGAATCCGATATCGCTGCCGATAACCTTGGCACTGAGCAGGAAATAGACCGCCGACAGCAGCATGATCAGCGGAATCATGATCGCCACGCTGACCACCGTGGTCACGGTCATCGTGGTCGGTGTCATGAACTTCTCCATCGCCGCGCGGGCAGCAGGGTCGCTGGCCTGCGGCGATGCCGAGAGCATCTGTTCGACCAGCCAGGACATGTCGACGACGTGGTAGTACCAGGCCATCAGTGCCGCCGTGCCAAGGATCATCAGCAGCAGCGGCAGCAGCGGATTGGAGCGTTCGTAAAGCGATTCGAAGGCCTTGGCCGGATCGGTGAATACCTGGCCGAACGTGGTGATGGCAGACATGCGAGCTTCCCCCTTGCTGGTTGGACTGCCTCCAAAGATGAACGAGGCAGAAAGATGTGACAGCGCTCCCGCAGCGCCGCCCTGACTACTCCTCGACGACCTCTTGCTCCTCGGTCGCCTCGCCGCGCAACAAAGCGCGCGCCAGTTCGACAGCCTCCTGGCTGCCGGCGAGGACCACGATATCGCCAGCGTGCAGCACGCAGCGGCCGTCCGGATCGGAAACCAGCGCATCGCTGCGGCGGATCGCCAGCACGCTGGCGCCGCAGCGCGAGCGCAGGGCGATCTCGGCCAGCGTCTGGCCAACGCAGGGCGCGCCGGCATCGATCAGCACCGACTGCAGGTCGCCAAGCCCGGGCAGCAGTTCGCGGACCTGCTCCAGAGCCAGCGCGCCGCTGCCGGCACCGGCACCCGGGGCGCGCTTGCCGAGCGCGTCGAGAATGGCCAGCGAGCCCGCCTGCACGTGGCCCTGCAGATTGGTGGCGCTGCGCCACAGCGCGACCGCCAGGGCCAGCACCACCAGGGCGAGCACCGCAGCGCCACCGAACGGCGGCAGGAAGGGCGCGGTGACCAGCAGGCAGAGCACGCCGATGCCGGCGACGATGGCGATCTCCAGGGTCATGGTCATCGCCCGACGCGGCGCGGCGGCGAAATCCACGCCCTCGGCGGCCTGCGGCAGGGCCAGCCGGGCCAGTCGCCGGCCCAGGCCGCGGGCCAGGCGGACCGAGGTCAGCACAAAGGGCGCCACCAGCAGCGAGACCACGATCCACAGCAGCATCGGTCCGGCATCGCCGAGCGGAAACCAGGTGTCGAGCCGCGCCAGCAGGCTGGGACCGCCAATCGCTGCGCCGATCACGATGCCGCATAGCAATGCCGCATCGAGCAGCAGCAGGGCGGTGATCCTGCGGATCTGCGCGCCCTGCCCCAACGCGCCGCGCTGGCTGGCCCGGGTCAGGTCCTCTATCCAGCTGGCATAGAGGGTGGCGAAGGTCTGCAGCGGCTTGGGCAGGATTGCGTCAACGCCGCGCGCGACGCGCTCGGAATGCCGGGCCATGATCGGCGTGGTCAGCACGGTGACCGCGCTGACTGCGACCGCAATCGGATACAGCGACGGATCCACCGCACCCAGGGTGAGCCCGAGGCCGGCGATGATGAAGCTGAACTCGCCGATCTGGCCCATGGTCATCCCCGCGCGCACCGAACGATGCACCCCGGCGCCGGCAACGAAGCCGCCGAAGGCCACCGCCAGCGGCTTGAGCAGGAGCACGGTGGCGGTCATCAGGAGGACCATCGGCCAGTGCTCGCCGAGCACGGTCGGATCGATCGACATCCCGACCGCGACGAAGAACACCGCGGCAAACAGGTCCTTGAGCGGGCGCACCAGGTGCTCGACGCGCTTTTCCTCGCCGGACTCGGCGACCAGCGAGCCGGCCAGGAAAGCGCCCAGCGCCACCGAATAGCCGAAGTAGTCGGTCGCCAGCACCACGGCGAAACAGATGCCCACGCTGACCAGCAAGGTGGTCTCGGGCCGATTGTCCTGCGCCACCCGCTGCACCAGCCGCGGAACCAGCCACATGCCGATCAGCAGCAGGCCACCGAGGAACAGTCCGAGCTTGAGCGCGGTCTCGCCCAGCCCATCGAGACTGGCGTCGCCGGTCTTGGCAATCGCGCTGAACACCGCAAGCAGGAACACCGCCAGCAGGTCCTCGACGATCAGCACGCCGAGCACCAGTTCGCGGAGCGCGCGCGGCGGGCGCTGCTCCTCGAAAACCTTGGCGATGATCGTGGTCGAGGCGATCGCCACCACGCCGCCGAAGAACAGCGACTGCACGCCGCCAAAGCCGAACGCGCGCGCAATCGACATGCCGGCGAAGACCATCACCCCGACTTCCAGAAAGGCGATCACGAAGGCCCGCGGCCCGACCTTGATCAGGTGGCGCAGGCTGAACTCCAGGCCGAGGAAGAACATCAGCAGGATCACACCGAGTTCCGACAGCGCGGCGATCGCGGCGCGGTCGGTGACCAGGGGCAGGCCGAGGTAGGGGCCGACGATCAGCCCGGCCAGCAGATAGCCAAGCACCGGCGGCTGGCGCAATCGGGTCGACAGCCAGCCGGTCGCCGCGGCCACGCAGATCGCGATACCGAGGCTTTCGAGAAAGGCGTGGCTGGGTGCCATCGATAACCCTGAGTACGTGCGGCACTACAGCCTAGCAGCCCGCCAGCCCCTCCCGGAGGATGGCCGGGAGAGGACTAGTGTCCTGTCCCGGAAGTACATCGCAGAATTCGCTCGGTCTGCACCGCCGATGCTGCGTTCCTCGGCGTCACCATAGCGCTGGCATGCCTCCTTCTCGCGCCCTGCCTCGACGACGCATCCGCGTCGCGACTTCAACAACATACCCCCGGGGCAGGACTCTAGTGTCCTGTTCCGGAAGTACATCGCAGAATTCGCTCGGTCTGCGCCGTCGA
>CAYGMG010000231.1:0-4079 GCA_964350895.1 uncultured Lysobacter sp. | reverse complement strand
TCGGACGGTACGCCCGGTGCGCCCAAGGCGCACCCTATGAATGTCCGGTTCGCGCAGTTTTGCCGTTCGTCAAGGTTCATCAATAGCGCCGGCTTTCTGTGGGAGCGGATCGTATCCGCGACCGTGACGCCTCGATCCAACCGCAGTCAGTGGCAAGCCTGTCGCGCTGCGGTCGCGGATACGATCCGCTCCCACAACAACTCGCCGGCGCGCCCTGCGAACGGCAGCTTCGCGCCCGAATCGGACCGCAACCAATACACACCCCTTGCCGGCTTCCGCCGGCAGGGCAACGGACGAGCCGGCGCCAAGCGCGGTCAGCAAACGCGCCGAATGATCATGCTTGTCGTTTCGTCCGCGCGGTGGCCGCTGGCGTCTGATCGCGTTTTGCGCTCCGCCCGCAGCCCACGCAACAGCGTCGTGCAACGCCCTGCGGCACAATCTGTCTCCCTTGTCCTCCGGAGCGCGCATGACCGAACGGCCGCCTGCCGATCTGCTTGCTGCCGACGGCGCGGCCATCGAAGTGCTGCGCGGCTGGCAGCAGGCCCGTGAGCAAGGCCAGCGGTGCGTGCTGGCGGTGGTTTGCGATGTTGCCGGCTCGGCCTATGTGGCGGCCGGCACCCTGCTCCTGTTCGGCGGCGAGGGCCGGCTGCGTGGCTGGCTGAGCGGGGGCTGCCTCGAGCGCGAGGTCGAAGTTCGTGCTGCGGCGCTGCTCGAGGGCGGGGAGGGCGGCGCGTGGATCGAGATCGACCAGCGCGAGGCGACCGCCCTCCTCGCGCCCTCGGCCAGCGGCTGCCGCGGCCGGATCCGCGTTCTGCTGCTGGGACCGGGCAGTCTCGACTTGCTGGCGCCGACCCTGCTGGTTGCCGCGCAGGGCGCTCATGACCTGCACCTGCATTTGGCTAAAGACACGCTGCGCGCTGGCTGCGCCGACAGCGAATGCGTGCTGCCGTGGGGCGACTGGGGGTGGCCGTGGGCGGAGCCGATGCCGGCCATGCTGCGCATCGCCCGGCCGCCGCGTCTGCTCCTGCTTGGCGCGGGTGCCGAGGCACCGGTGCTGCTGCCCTTGCTGCGCAGCCTTGGCTGGCGGGTCGAGGCGGTCGAGCAGCGCAGGCACTGGCTGGATCTGCTGCGCGGCGCCGACCGGGTGATCGAGGCCGGGCCCGAGGCGGGGCTGGATGCACTCGCCCCGTGCGCGGAGGATCCGGTGCTGATCATGCATCACGAGTTCGAGCGAGACCGCGCCGCGCTGGCCGCGCTCGCCGATCTGCCATCGCGCTGGATCGGCCTGCTGGGGCCGGCCAGTCGCCGCAACGATCTGTTCAAGGTGCTGCCGGCCGCGGCGGTGACTGCGCTGCAACCGCGACTGGAATCCCCGGTCGGCCTTGACCTCGGCGGCAGGGGACCGGCGGCGATCGCGCTGTCGATTGCGGCCTCGCTGCAGCGTTGGCGGCATGCGCGCTGAAGGCGGGCATGTGGTGGTGGTGCTGGCCGCCGGCCGCAGCCGCCGTCTGGGCCAGCCCAAGCAGCTGCTCAGACGCCATGGCGAAACCCTGCTGGCGCGCTGCCTGCGGCTGGCGGCGGATACCCGACCGCAGCGGCTGCGGGTGGTGGTCAACGAGCGCTCCGCGGGCTGGGTCGAGATGCCCGGGCGCACTGCCATTGAGATCTGCCGGGTCGACGGCGAGCAGCTGGCCGACAGCCTGCGCGCGGGCCTTGATGGGCTGGACGAGGGCGGTCCGCTTGCCACCCGCGCCCTGCTCCTGCCCTGCGACCTGCCGCGGCTGGACGCGACCCACCTGAGCGCCCTGCTGCAGCGGGCCGCGGCGGCGCCCAGCGGCATTGCCGTGGTCCGGCATGGCGAGCGCCCGGGCATTCCGGTGGTCCTGCCGGCGCCGTTCGGGCGCTGGCGCGAGGCGCTCAGCGGCGACCGCGGCCTGCAGGTCGAACTGGCGCGTTGGCGGGCCGACACGCTGGGCTGGCTCGATGCCCCCGAGCTGGGCCAGGACATCGACACCCCGGCGCAGCTGGCCGCGGCGCGCGCCGCCGGCTGGCTGGATCCGCCGCTCAGCGCTGCCGATACAGCCCCATATAGCTGAGCGCGACAAGCGCGGACACCGCAGCCGGGAACAGCAACACCGCGGCACCCCAGCGGGCGAATCCAAGGGCCCCGGCAAGGCCGCCCAGAAAGAATCCGCTGATCACGGTCAGGCACAGGCGCAGACGCCGCGGCTCGACCGGCAGACCGCGCAGGGCATGGCCAAGGAACACGCCGAGATCGGTGAACATGCCGGACAGGTGGGTGGTGCGCACCACGGCGCCGCTATACGTGGTGACCATGGCGTTCTGCAGCCCGCATGCCATCGCTGCCAGGGCCAGTCCGGCGAGCTCCTGGCGCGCCAGCAGCGGAACGGCAGCTGCCAGCAGCGCAGCCACGCCGAGCAGGGCAACGCCGTAGCGGCGGCCAAGGCGCAGGGTCGAGTCCTGGATCAGCATGCCGCTGAGCACGCAGCCGGCCACGAAGGCGCCGAGCATCAGCGCAAAGCGCAGGGCGGCGCCGGCGTCTGCGGTCATGATGGCGGCACTCAGCTGGGAGGTGGTGCCGGTCAGATGGGTGATGGCCTGGTGCTCGAAGCCGAGCAGTCCGACCACGTTGACCTGGCCGGCAACGAAAGCCAGCACGAAGGCCCCCGCCAGCACCCAGCGCGGCAGCCGGTGAATCATGCCGCGGCAGCGGCTTGGGCAAGCCGCTTCCAGTAGATCACCGTGGGCCGCAATCCGCCGCCGGGGCTGCAGGCGAAATCCGGAATGCTGCCGGCGATCTGCCAGCCGTGGCGCTGGTAAAGACGCTCCGCCGCAGACCCGGCCTCGGTGTCCAGCACCAGCAGATGACGCCGGTCCTGTTGCGCCGCGCTCTCGGCTGCAGCGAGCAAGGCGGCGCCAATGCCGCGACCACGCGCGGCGCGATCCACCATCAGCTTCTGCACTTCGGCGCGATGCCGCCCGTTGGGCTTGTGGCACAGGCCAAGCTGCACGCTGCCGAGCAGGGCCCCCTGCTCCTCGGCCACCCAGAGCAGAACATCCTGTTCCAGCGTTTCGGAGAGCGACGCCCAGTAACGCCGTGCGGCCTCCAGATCGAGATCGGCGAGGAAGCCGATCGACGCGCCCGATGCCACGGCATCGCAGAGCAGGCCGGCCAGCGCGTTACAACGGGCCGGGTCGAAATGGGTGAGTCGTGTGAGCATGGCCATCGGATCTCCTCGCCGAACACGCTACCCGAAGCGCGCGGCGGCGGGGAGGCTGCTTCTGCACGACGGCGGGGCAGGTCAGCACCAGGACGGGCGCTGCCGGGAGCGGACTTGCCGCAGGCCGCCGGCCCGGCCACCCTTGTGGCTGACCGCGGCGCTGCCGCGACCAGGCCCTGCCATGACTGCCCTGCGCGATCGCCTGCCGCCGGCGCCCGACAACGCTAGCTTCGCCGCCTTCAGCCTGGCCTGCGCGCTGGCCGCGGCCCTGGTGATGGCTTTCGACTTCGTGCAGATCCTCGACCACGTCAATCTCGCCTTCCACGAGGCGGGGCATCTGTTCTTCGGCCTCTTTGGCGAGCTGCCGGGCTGGCTGGGCGGGACGCTCGGCCAGTTCGTCTTCCCGATCGCCTGCCTGCTGCACTTCCTGCGCCGCGAGCAGCTGTTGCAGGCGGCTGGCTGCGGCTACTGGGCCTGCGAGAACCTGCGATACGTGGCGCTCTACCTTGGTGATGCACGTACCCAGGCCCTGCCCCTGGTCGGTGGCGGGCAGCACGACTGGGCCTACCTGCTCGGTCGCTTTGGCCTGCTGGAACAGGATCAGCGCATCGCCGGCCTGCTGGTCTTCCTGTGCTGGAGCGGCTGGCTGGCGATCTGGGCGGCGGTTGCCTGGTGGTGGTGGCAAGGACGCCAGCTTGCTCAGGATGCCGCCGCCGCGCTGCGCCGTCAGCAGGTCATTGAGGCCGCCCGACAGCGCGAGCGGGAGCGACAGCGATCTGCCGACTAGTGGACTGTAACGGACAAATCGAAAGTAGCTCGCTCGGTCTGGCCGCGCGG
>CAYGMG010000230.1:0-4168 GCA_964350895.1 uncultured Lysobacter sp. | reverse complement strand
GACCCGCGCCGACACACCGGTGCCATTTGTCGCGGTGATCCGCACGTTGGCCAGCCGCCCGGCAATCAGGTTGGCGGCCGACAGGTCGGCCACGACCACCGCGTCCTCGTCATCGCTGGCTGCGAAGTCATCGCCGTCGGCGCCGACGCTCGGCACGCCGTCCAGCTCATCGTCGATCAGCGTGCCAAGACCGAGGTTCGGCCGCAGCGGATGGCGGGCGCCGCCGCTTGCGCGAAGCGTGCCGTAGGAGTCCGGCAGGTCGCCGAGGTCGCTCGGCTCGGCAATGCTCACCGGGTAGTCCTCGACCTCACCGTTCGGCGCGTCACCGTTCGGCGCGCAGGCGCCCGCGGTGTCGGTGCTGAGGCGGAAGCGCGCATAGGTGCTGCTGGCCGCGCCGGCCAGCGGCGCGGCAAAGTTCAGCTGCAGCGACTGGTTGCTGGCGCCATCGGGCACGGCCACCGACGCCGACTCGCCGGCATCGGCAAAATCGCCGTCGCCGTTGTAGTCGATGAAGCCGCAGACCCGGGCGGCAACGCCCGTGCTGTTGGTGGCGGTCAGGTCGATCACCGGCGGGACGTTGACCAGCAGGCTGAGGTCGGCGACATCGATGCCGTCCTCGTCGTCATTGGCCAGGTCATCGCCATCCGCCGCCGCATTGGGCGCGCCATCCGGCTCGGCATCCACGCCGGCACCCAGGAACAGGTTCGGCGTCGCCGGGAAGCCCGGCAGGATGCTGTGCCGCGCGCCGCCATCGGCGATCCGGGTGTTGTAATTGCCCACACCCGTGCCATTGCTGGCGTCGGGCAGGTCGCCCAGATCGAAAGCATTGATGGTGACCACGTAGTCCTCGACCTCACCACTGTTGCGGTCGCCATCGGGCGAGCAGCTTCCCGTACCACCGCCATCGGCGTCGATGCGGAAGCGGGCATAGGTATTGCGCGAGGCCAGCGGCGGCACGCTGAAGCTCAGGGTGCGGGCAGCGTTGTTGGCACCGGTGTTGACCGTGGCGGTGGCGGTCTCGCCGATATCGTCGAGCACGCCGTTGCCATTGAAGTCGACGAAGCCGCACACCGTAGCGGTGGAACCGCTGGTATTGGTGACATTGAAGCGCACGGTGGCATTGCTGCCGGCGACCATGCTCAGGTCGGCCACAGTAAAGCCGTCCTCGTCATCGGGCTGGGGAGCACCGGGCGCAGTGTCGTCGCCATTGGCCGCCACGGATGGCTGACCGTCCTGGTCGTGATCATTCTGCGCGCCGAAGCGCAGGCTGCTCAGGATTAGGTGGCTGGGACCGCCATTGGCGATCAGGGTTTCGTAGTCACCGGTGGCAACGCCCGCCGCGCCGTCGGGCAGATCGCCGCGGTCGATGGCGATGATGGCCGAGCGATAGTCCTCGACCTCGCCGCTGGCGCTGGGGCCGACCGAGAAGCCGGTGCTGCAGTTGCCGGTGTCCAGGCTGAGGCGGAATCGCACGTAAGCGGGATCAATGGTGGCGCCCGGATAGGGAACGGTGCCCCAGTTGACGGTCACCACCTGCGGCACTGCAGAGGACGGGATGCTCAGGGTCGCCGCCAGCTCGGAGGTGCCGTTGACATTGGTGTCGAGGAAGTCGCCGTCGTTGTTCCAGTCCGAGTAGCCGCACAAGCGCGCAACCGAGCCGGTGTTGTTGAACACCGTCATCCGTACCTGGGCCGGCTGGCCGCGGAAGAACTGCAGCTCGTTGAGATCGATGACGCCATCCTCGTCGTCCGGGGCGCCATTGATGTCATCCCCGTCGGCCGCCACATTCGGCTGGCCGTCCAACTCGGCGTCCACCGACGCGCCGAGGAACAAGTCCGGCACGATGATGTGACTCGGACCGTTGTCGGACAGGTTGGTGCGGTAGTTGCCTGTGGTGTCGCCATTGCCGGTGTCCGGCAGGTCGCCGTGGTCTTCGATCGGCGCGCCGCCGGCGATCACGAATCCGAAGTCGGCCGAGAAGTTGGACATCCGGTCCGGCCAGGTGTCGGTGCCGGCGCCGTTGTTCGGGTCGTCATCGGTGCCGGAGCCGCTGTAGATGCGCTCATTGGTCGGCTCGCTGGCGCTTGGCACGCCGATCGCCCAGCTGGGCGTCGAGACGTAGGAGTCGCCCGCGCCGCAGGCGGCCACGGCCGTGGCCGTGGCGTTGTTGTCGTTGTCGGCGTCGGTATTGAGGTTGATACCGTTTGTCGAGGACACCTGCAGGCCGGCAAGCGCGCCCTGTAGCTCGGGAATGGCGATGTAGTAGTCGTTGGCCGGTGGCAGCTCATCGAAACGGTACTTGCCGACGCGCACGCCCAAGGTCGCCGTGGTGGTCGATGCGACCACGGTGTCTTCCGGGCCGAAGCCCGCGGGCGCCGCATCGCGGCACAGGTTTACCGCCACTCCATTGATGCCCGGCTCGCCCTGATCGTTCAGGCCGTTGTTGTTGATGTCACGCCAGACCAGGTTGCCGACTCGATAGCGCTCGGGAAGGATCACGCCGACCTTGACCGGCTCGGCAGTCGGCAGCAGGTTGATCGGGTCCAGGGCCGCGTTGTTGACGGCGCGGTAGGCGCGGTGGGCGAAGGAGCCGTAGGCCGGGTTGAACACATTGGTGTTGCCGACCACCGAAGGCAGCGCGTCGCCCGAGACCGGCTGCTGCTGGTAGCTCGGCGCCTGCATCGGGATCTCGAACACCGCGGTCTCCAGCCGGCCCCAGTTGGTGTTGTCGGTGCCGTTCGGATCGGTGAAGGCGAAGATGCGGAAGGCGCGCACGTTGGCGAAGTTGCCGCCCGGAGGCGTTGGGCTCCAGTCGTTGGTGCAGCTGCCCTGCCAGCCGGTCTGGTCGTCATCGTCCGAGACCTGCGGGCGGCAGGGGTTGCTGGACGCCGAGTACTCGACATTGAAATTGCCTGCAATCAGCGCCGTGGTCTGCCCGGCAACCAGGGTCGGCGCGCCAGCCATCAGCGGGCGGAAGCGGGTGTTTCGGGTGACCGTGGCCTGCGGCTCGCCGACGCCGGTATCGCCGATGAAGGGCAACACGTCGTAGATCACGTAGTTGTCGAAAGCCACGTTGCCCGCGTTCTGCACACGGATCCGGTAGCTGTAGCTGCCGCCGAAGTCGGTGCGCGCCACGCAGGGGAAGCGGGTGAACGGATTGGCGTCCACGCCCACGCCCGGCTCGCCGGCGAAGTCGGTCGAATAGACCGGGCAGCTGGCGCTGGCAGTGACCGGCGCTTCAGTCGGGTCGTCGACGATCGGATCGATCGGGTTTTCGAACGGGCCGGGGCCCGCCACCCACTTGGTGCCATCGAGCACGGCGGCCTGGACGATGTTGAAGG
Source organism: uncultured Lysobacter sp. (assembly GCA_964350895.1). Classification (GTDB taxonomy): domain Bacteria; phylum Pseudomonadota; class Gammaproteobacteria; order Xanthomonadales; family Xanthomonadaceae; genus Pseudomarimonas. The sequence goes on along the minus strand of CAYGMG010000230.1, from coordinate 827 downwards.
TGAGAGCGCGCTCGCAGCGCTGCTCGGTGGTATTGGTGTCGCCGTCCTGATCATCGGCATCGGCGACCAGGGTGCCAGCGCAGGTGAAGGGCACGCCGCCGTTCTCGAAAACCGCCACGCGATTGGTATAGACGCCGTCAGCGGTACCTGCACGGATACGGGTGCGCAGATCGACGCGCGGCATCAGCGCTGCCGTGCGCGCAAAGCTGCCCGTGTAAGCAATGCGGACCAGGGTTTGACCGGGGACGGCATTGAAGTCGGCCACCGTGGTCACCACCGGCGCCGGACTGCCCGGCTGGACCTGGACGAAGCCGAGATACTCGAGCTCGGGCGGCAGCAGATCGACCACGACCGGATTGACGATCGGGCCGGTGGAGTCGCCCACCGCATGGTCGACGCCCACCCGGTAGACGATCTCGTCCAGCGGCCGCAGCGGCGACGGTGCGTTGAACACGAACTTGACCGGATCGACGCCCGGTCGCGGCTCTTCGATGCGCTGGATACGGCAGGTGTTGCTGCTCTGCGGGCCGCCGGCGTTCCAGTTGAACTGCAGGCAGTTCTCGACCGTGGTCGCAGCCGGCAGGGCGGGCGGGGTGATCGTGCTCGGCACCGGCTGGGTGATCCGCGGCGCCGTGGTGAAGGCGAAATCGCGCGGGACCTCGTTGGGCGGCGTACCGGGAGCAAGGTTCTTGAAGCGCCAGCAGATGCCGGTCATGTTGGGCGGTGTGCCACCGCCGCTGATCGCGGTGCCGTTGTTGGACTGCGCATCGAATGCCACCTGCACCCAGTTCACGGGGTTACCGCAATCAGTGGTCGGCGCCGGCACG
>CAYGMG010000229.1:0-4184 GCA_964350895.1 uncultured Lysobacter sp. | reverse complement strand
CTAACGCCGCACCCCGCTCGACTTCTTGAGCTCCGCTGGATGGGGACAGGTCCAGTTGATCTTGATCCTGCTTCAACAAAAAGAGCCCACTTCGCCGGCCAGGGCGAACGCACACTGTGCGCCCAACGTTGCCATTCTCGGACGCAGTCCTTCCGGCGGCTTCTGCCTTGGGAGGCGCTCGATGCCGATGCTTCCCATCGCATCACCGGATGCGCTCCGCCACTCGCAGGTGGGGGGCGGCGAGGCGGCTGCCTAGCACGCAGGTGGGGGGCGTCGAAGCGGCTGCCTAGCACATCCTGACGCTGACCTCGCCGGCCCGACAGCACCATTCGCCCTCGGCGTCGCGCAGGCGCAGGGCGCCGTCGGCGTCGACGCCACAGGCGGTTCCACCCTCACGCTGGCCGCCGTGAACGCGAATCGGATGGCCGTCGAGCAGGTCGACGCTTCGCCATCTGGCAAGAAAGCCGGCGAATCCCGAGTCGACGAACTCGTCGAGGGTCGCGGCTAGCGGGCCAAGCAGGCTGGCGAGCACGGCGTCGCGGTTGTCTGCGATGCCGAGCGTGGCGAGGTCGATGGCCGGCTGCCCGACATCCAGCCCTTCCGGCAGACGCAGGTTGAGGCCGAGCCCGATCACCAGCTCGCTGCGGTGTCCGCGGCTTGCGGCGATCTCGATAAGGATTCCGCCGAGCTTGCGGCCGCGGGCGAGCAGGTCATTGGGCCACTTCACACCGACTTCCGTTGCACCCGCCGCGCGCAGGGTCTCTGCGGCGGCGACGCCAATCGCCAGACTCAGCCCGCTCAGTCGCACGGCAGGCAGCGGCAGGCGGGCAAACAGCGAGAGGTAGAGGTTGGCGCCGGGCGGCGAGTGCCAGCGGCGGCCCAGCCGTCCGCGCCCGGCGGTCTGTGCGTCCACGACCAGGGCGTAGCGATCAGGCAGCAAGGCAGCGCGGCGCAACAGCTCGCTGTTGCTGGAGTCGCACTCCACCCGGCGTTCCAGCGTCCAGCCGGCCAGCTGCTGCATCCGCTCAGCGCCGGAACAGGCGGCCGAGCACGCGCGCCCGGTCGAAACGGTGCTCGGTTCCGGCGACCAAGCGCGACAGGTTGCTGCGGTGCGTGTAGATGATGAACAGCGCGGCGGCGCCGGCGAAGTAGAGGCGCAGGGCGGGTTCGCTGCCCGAGTCATACAGGGCGAAGGGCAGCAGTGCGGCGGCCGCGAGGATGGTTGACAGGCCGACAAAGCCGCTGGCTCCGAGCACCAGCAGCCAGGTTCCGAGCAAGGGCACGACCGCCAGTGGCCAGAACACCAGCAGACCGCCGATCAGGGTCGCCGCGCCCTTGCCGCCGCGAAAGCCGTAGAACAGCGGCCAGACATGCCCGGCCACCGCCAGCAATACGCAGGCTGCAACTGCCTGTTCGACCGGCAGCGGCGCGCTGCCCAGCCAGCTCGGCAGGGCCGCGGCCAGCGCGCCCTTGCCGATGTCGATCAGCACCACACCCAGCGCAAAGCGCCAGCCGCGGGTGCGGAAGGCATTGGTGCCGCCGGCGTTGCCGCTGCCCTGGGTGCGGATGTCGATGCCTTGCAGGCGGCCAAGCAGCAGGGAGCCGGACAGCGAGCCCAGCAGGTAGGCGAGCAACAGGGCGAGGATCAGCATCATGGGTGGATTATCCGTGGTCGATCGACAGATGCGGCGCCGACCCCGCGGCGCGCCCCATCGGCCCGAAGCTAGTGTCCTGTCCCGGAAGTATGTTGTTGAAGTCGCGACGCGGATGCGTCGTCGAGGCAAGGCGCGAGAAGGAGGCATAGCAGCGCTATGGCGACGACGAGCAACGCAGCATCGGCGGCGCAGACCGAGCGAATTCTACGATGTACTTCCGGGACAGGACACTAGCGTGCCACCTCGGTCTCGACCTGCGCTGCGACCACCAGAGTGCCCGGACCGGCATGCGCGCCGATGGCCGGGCCGGTCTCGACCAGCCAGTCGCGGCTGATCGGCAGGCGCTGGCGCAGCGTGGCCAGCAGCAACTCTGCTTCGACCGGAGCATCGCAGTGGCCGACCATGATCCGCCACTGCGGCGCCTTGGGCAGGCGGCGCTCGACATAGGCGGCGAAGCGCTCCGGCACCCGTGACTGGCCGAACAGGGCGCCGGCCACCGAGAGCTTGCCGCTGGGCTTCATCCTGGCGATCGCGGTCAGGCCCAGGCGCTGGGCGATCGGCTTCACCCAGGCGGGAATGCGTCCGCCACGCACAGCGTGGCTGATATCGCGGGCGGCAGCGAAGGTGAAGGTCTTCGGCCCGAGCGCGTCAAGCCGGGCGCGCACGTCCTCGACGCCTGCGCCCTTGGCGGCCAGCTCGGCCGCGGCGATCACCAGCAGGGCCTGGCCGCACGAGGCCTGCACGCTGTCGATCACCGTCACCCGCGTGCCGCCGCAGCGCTCGGCCGCGGCCTCGCCCGATTGCAGGGTGCCACTGAGCTGGCGCGAGATGCCGAGGTACAGGACCTGTTCAGCGTGCGCGAGCAGGACCTCGAACTGGCGGCGGAAGTCGCCAGGTGGCGGCTGCGAGGTTTGCGGCAGGACACCGCCCTCGCGCAGCCGACGGTAGAACTCGGCATTGCTGATCGAAACCCGGTCGAGGAAGTCCTCGGCGCCGAAGCTCACCCGGACCGGCACGACGTCGATCGGCAGGCTCTCGGTGATGCCCTCGGGCAGGTCGGCCGCCGAATCGGTGACGATGGCCAGCCTGCCCTGGCGCTGGGCGGCGCGGTGCTGGGCGCGCATGTCCTCGGCCTTGCGCGAGGCCACGCTGCCGAACTGCCCGGCCAGGTCGAACAGCTGACCGGGATCGGCGACGTGGGCGTGCAGGCGCACCCGCTGCGCCGTGCCGGCCACCACCACGCTGGCCGCGCCCGCCTCGCGCAGGGCTGCCTGCAGCCCCTCGCGATCGATCTGCGCCGCCTCGATCAGGCACTCGCTGCACCACGGGCGGCTGGCGTCGGCCTCCTCATGCCAGTGCTCGCCGGCGAACTCCTGGGTGTGGGCAAGATCGGTCGGCGCCGGGCGGGTTTCCTTGCGCGCGATGTAGGCCTGGATGCCTTCGACCAGGTCGACGAAGCCCTGGGCGCCGGCATCCACCACCCCCGCCTGGCGCAGCACGGCCAGCTGCTTGGGGGTATCGGCCAGCGCTTGCTGGGCTTGGGCCACGGCATGTCCGAACCAGCTGCCAAGGTCGCGACGCGGCGCCTGCAGGGCGTCGGCAAAGGCGCGGATCACGCTCAGGATGGTGCCCTCGCGTGGCTGGGCCAGCGCGCCGCGGGCCTGCTCGGCACCGGCGCGCACCGCGCCGGCGATGCGGTCGGGGGTCAGGGTGGCCGCGTCGCCCGCCGCCTCGGAAGCGCCGCACAGGAACTGGGCGAGAATGGCGCCGGAGTTGCCGCGGGCGCCGTCGATGGCGTCATTGGCCACCGCCCGCAGCAGCGCACCCGCTCCCGGCGAGCGCCGGCTGAGGCTGCCGCTGAGCACCGCATTCAGGGTGAAGGCGAGATTGCTTCCGGTGTCCCCATCGGGCACCGGGAAGACATTGATCCGGTTGAGCAATTCGCGGCGCTCGATGACCCGGCGCATGCCCGCAATCAGCGCGCGGCGCAGACCTGCAGCGGAGACCCGGGGACCGGCGAGATAAGGAATGTCGGAAGGAATGGCTGCCATACGCCAGAGTCTGCCAGAGCGCCCCGCGCATGGAATGCTGCGCTGCAGCGCGGGCGGACCGTTGTCGATCGGCTGCGCGAGAACTCCGAGCAGGCAGCTGGCCACCGATGGACTCCCCCGCTTGTGCGGCCCGTGGCGCAAAGCATCCGTTCAAGCCCGATGCAAACGCGAGCGTTTCGCCAGATAGTTGATCAGGTGCGTCAGCGTCTCTGACCACGGACGGAAGGCTCTCTGCTCACTGTCAGCGACATGCTGACTGGCTGGTGCCGACCCGAAGTGGGTCTTCGCAGATGAGTGCTTCGGGCGCACAGTGTGCGTTCGCCCTGGCCGGCGAATGGGCCATTTTCGCATTGCTTGCGGCGGCTTTTCTGCGAAGCAAGACCAGGACCAAGGTCAAGAGCGTTTCGAACCGTCCTGCGGACGGCCCGAGTCACTTTCTCTTGATTCGGCAAGAGAAAGTAACCAAAGAGAAGCCGAC
>CAYGMG010000228.1:0-4231 GCA_964350895.1 uncultured Lysobacter sp. | reverse complement strand
CGCGGATACGATCCGCTCCCACAACAGCTCGCCGGATTGCCCTGCGAGCGGCAGCTATGCGCCCAGAACAGACACCAAAGCAGGCACGCGACGCGCCGATCCTCGCCGGCGGCGCCGCGTCAGACGCCGCCGCGCGCTACTCGTCGTCGAGCAGTTCCTGGGCCATGACGATGGCGTCCTCGCGTCCGCTGCGCGCCGGGTAGTAGCGCGGGCGGCGGCCGATCTCGTTGAAGCCCAGGCTGTCGTAGAGCGCAATGGCCCGGGGGTTGGAGGGGCGCACTTCGAGGAACACCCGCTCGGCCCGATGCCAGCGGGCCAGATCGATCAGGCGTCGCACCAGCTGCCGGCCATGCCCTTCGCCCTGTGCTTCGGGCGCCACGCAGACGTTGAGGATGTGTGCCTCGCCGGCGGCGACATTGAGGATGCCGTAGCCGATCACGCAGCCAAGGCGGTCGAGCACCCAGCAGCCGTAGCCGCCGCGCAGGCAGTCGCGGAAGATCCCTTGGGTCCAGGGGAAGTCGTAGGCGGCGAGTTCGATCTCCATCACCCGCTCGAGGTCTTGCTCCTGCATGGCACGCATTCGCGCGCCGACGTGCTGCAGATAGCTATCGAGCGGCTGGGCGCTCATATGCGCGAGCGCCCGGAATCTTGCAGGCGGCGGCGCAGCGCGCGCAGGGTGCGCCACAACGCGCGCTTGGCTGCCGGCTGCTGGCGCAGGGCGATCGGGTTGATGCGCAAGGTCGGGCCGTCGAAATCGAACGGAGGGCCTTCCAGGCGCTCTTCCCAGCCCAGCGTCGCGGGATCGACATGCTCAGCGCCGGCAGCGCTGAGCAGGGACTGCCAGAAGGGATCGGCCGCAGCGCCACTGGGGGCTTTGCTGCTGCGCGTCGCAGATCGCGCGGCGCCGGCGGATGATTCATCCTGTGCGGGTGTCGCAACGGGCGCCGGGCGCCCGCGCCAGCGCAATGGCTGGTAGCCCATCTCGCGCAGCATGGGGATCCGCTGACTTGCCACGTCCGCCCCTCAGCCCTGCGGCAGGCCGCGCAGGTCGGCGATCAGCTCGGCGTGGATCTGGTCCAGCGCCGCGCCCATCCGGCGCACCGATTCGCGCACGCTGCGCCCTGTAACATCCAGTTCGCGCGAGTAAGCGCGGTCGAGCAGGGGCGCGGCGGCGTCGCTGCCGTCCAGGCGGGCGCGCAGTGCCACCCGCACTGCCCAGGCATCCTCGCCGCGCGGCAGGCGCTCGAAGCCTTCGATGCGCATCTGCAGGCGATACTGGCGGGTCTTCGGCGGCAGCCGGCCGGTGACCAGGGGTGCGATCCCCGATTCGGCGAGTACCCGAATCAGCCGGCGCTGCAGCAGGCGGGTCGGCGGATCTACCCACATCTGGTAGTGATAGGCACGCAGCCGTTCGCCCTCGGGGTCCAGCCCGTAGAGCAGGGCCTGGTCGGCATGCACGCCATCGGCATAAAAGGCTTCCACGACCAGCGGTGCATCGAGCCGGGGCGGCGCGCTTTCCACCGCAGCGGCGGGCGGCAGCCGGAAGAAGGTGGTCTCGGGGATCCCCGGCCCGCTGGCGCAGCCGGCCAGGGCGAGCAGCGGAATCAGCAGGAGCGGTAAGGAGCGGCGCAGGCTCATTCTTCCACCTCGTCGGCGGGCGGCGTGAACAGCAGACGATTCGGACTGCGGCGGATCTCGCGGCTGAACTCGTCGAAGTTGCGGCTCGACGATTCCAGATTGCGGGTGATCGCGTCGATGCGCTGGGCTACCGAGCCGACCGTGCGCTCAAGGTCCAGCACGGTCTGCTGCAGGGCCGGCCGGTTTTCGTCGACCGCGCTCTGCAGGGTGAGCAAGAGGGCGTCGGCATTGGCGCGGGTGGTCTTGAGCTCGGCGGCGACGCTGCGCACGTCCTGCAGCAGGCCGGCGATGGCCTCCTGGTTGGGCGTGTCGAGCATGCGGTTGGCGCTGTCCGCGGCCAGGTTGAGGCGCTCCAGAAGCTGCTGCGCCTCGGCCAGCAATGCCGGCGCGCTGGCATCGACCGTGCCGGCGATCGATTCGACCCGGGTCGCAAGGGTGTCGACCAGGGGCCGCAGGCGCTCCTGCGACAGCACGGTCAGCTCGGTGGCAAGGTCATTGACCGCGCTGAACACGTCACCCGATTCGATGCTGGTGATCTCGGCGCCGGGCGCGAGCATGCTGGCGCTGGCGCCCTCGCGGATGCCCACGGTCATGTCGGCGAGCAGTCCGCTGGCCTGGCGCTGGGCGATGCTGTCCGCGGGAATCTGCCAATCCTCGCGCAGGGCGAGGCTGACCCGATAGCGGGTGCGGCCATCGACGCGCCGCGGCTCGATGCCGCTGACCTGGCCGATCCGGTAGCCCTCGTAGAACACCGGCGCCCCGTAGCCCAGGCCTGCCACGTTGGCGAACTCGGTGTGGTAGTCCACGGTGTTGCCGGCCCGCCCGGTGATGGTGAGCAGGGTGAAGAACAACAGCACCAGAGCGGCCACCACAGCGGCACCGACCAGCACGTAATTGACGTTGTCGCGACGCATGGACGATCCGCCAGTCCCCCGGAATCCGCCGCCATCCTAGCCGGTAAGCGCCCTCCGGGTCACCGCCGGGCGGCAATCCGCACCAGTCGCGTGGCCGAAAGCCGGTCGTGCAGAGCCAGGCGTTCGGTGTCCAGCAGGCTGATCAGGAAGCCTGCGCCGGCCGGCAGCCAGCCAAGCGTGGCATAGGCAAAGCGCAGCCAGAGCTGGCTGCGTGATGCGCCGCGTCCGGCCTCATTGACCACCCGCAGTCGCCACGGGCGCATGCCGAGCGTCTGTCCGCCGCGATACCAGGACTCGACCGCATAGGCGCCGGCCAGCGCCCACAGCGCCAGGCACTGCAGCCACCAGGCAAGGCTCCAGGGTACGACCGGCTGGCCGCCGCGCAGTCCCAGCACCAGCACGCTGGCGGCGATCCACAGCGCGAGCACCGGCAGGCTGTCGTAGACAAGGGCGAGCAGGCGCCAGCCGAGGTGGGCAGGTCGGGCGTCCAGCGGGGCAGGGCGGTCGTTCATCGCCGCGCAGTGTACTGGGATCGCCCGCGCCGCCCGTGCGAGCATGTCGAGGATGAGCAAAAACCCGCCGCGCAGCGTTGCCGACCGCCGTGCCCGCGCCCAGTCGCGCCCGCCGTTGCGCCCAGCCGACGCTGCCAGCATCGAACGTTTCCTCGACCAGGCCTGGGCCGAGCAGGGCCTGTCGCGACATACGCTGGCCGCGTATCGCCGCGACCTGCAGGGCATCGCCCGCGGGCTGGCGGCACGCGGTCCCTTGCTCGAAGCGGCAGCAAAGAGCGACCTGCTCGGATATTTTTCCGAGCTTGCCGATGCCGGCTACAGCCCGCGCAGCAGCGCACGTCTGCTTAGCTCGCTGCGAGCGTTCTTTGCCCAGCTGGTCCTGCGCGGCGCCCGCGAGGACGATCCCAGCGCGGGGATCGCCGCACCCAAACTGGGTCGGCCCTTGCCCAAGGCGCTGTCGGAATCCCAGGTCGAAGGCCTGCTCGCAGCTCCCGATTGCGACACCACACTCGGCTTGCGCGACAAGGCAATGCTGGAGCTGATGTATGCGACCGGCCTGCGGGTCAGCGAGCTGGTCGAGCTCTCGACCACCCAGGTGAATCTGCGCCAGGGAGTGCTGCGGGTGCTCGGCAAGGGCAGCCGCGAGCGCCTGGTGCCAATGGGCGAAGAAGCCCAGCACTGGCTGGAGCGCTACCTCAGCGAAGCGCGTCCCCAGCTGGTCGGCCGCGAGCGCCTCGACGTGATCTTCGTCTCGCGCAAGCACGGTCCCCTCGGCCGGCAGACCTTCTGGACCACAGTCAAACGGCATGCTTTGAGCGCGGGCATCAACCCCGATCTGGTCAGCCCGCACCGCCTGCGGCATTCCTTCGCCACCCACCTGCTCAACCACGGCGCCGATCTGAGGGCCTTGCAGATGATGCTCGGACACAGCTCGCTGAGCACCACTCAGATATACACCCTGGTCGCCCGCGAAGCCCTGAAACGCCTCCACGCAACACACCATCCGAGGGGGTGAGGCGCCGCGATTGCGAAGCGCAGCTTCGCGCTCGGCCGAACGCCCGGCCAAGGATGGCCGGGCCGGATGTACCGCACCACGGACGGTTGCTTGCGATTTGTGGGAGCGGATCGTATCCGCGACCGCGGAGCTTCGATCCAACCGCAGTCAGT
>CAYGMG010000227.1:0-4306 GCA_964350895.1 uncultured Lysobacter sp. | reverse complement strand
CTACTTCGAAGAACAACCGCCGCGAGCAATGCGAAAAGGCCTCATTCGCCGGCCCCGGCGAACGGCAGCTATGCGCCCAGATAAGCCCTTCCTGTCCTGACGACAGTTCCCGCAAGACTGGATCCGTTGCCACCCGCAGGGCCAACAACACGCCTCCGCGCGGAACTGGCACTGAACTGGCCGCGCGGCCCGCTTGCGCTGCAACAAGCAGGGGCGGGCTGCCCGCGTTACCATCTCGGTCTGCCCGCAGGATGCCGCCGAACCCATGAGCGATCAGCCCAACAACGACCTCAAGAAAGCCGCCCTCGAATACCACCGCCAGCACCCGCCAGGAAAGATCAAGGTGGTGGCGACCAAGGCCATGGTCACCCAGCGTGACCTGTCGCTGGCGTACTCGCCCGGCGTGGCGGCGGCCTGTGAGGCGATCGTCGAGGATCCGAACGAGGCGAGCACGGTCACCGCCCGCGGCAATCTGGTCGCGGTGATCTCGAATGGCACCGCCGTGCTGGGGCTTGGCGACATCGGCCCGCTGGCCTCCAAGCCGGTGATGGAAGGCAAGGGTGTGCTGTTCCAGAAGTTCGCTGGCATCGACGTCTTCGATATCGAAGTCGAAGAGCGCGACCCGGACAAGCTGGTCGACATCATCGCCTCGCTGGAGCCGACCTTCGGCGGCATCAACCTTGAGGACATCAAGGCCCCGGAGTGCTTCATCGTCGAGAAGAAGCTGCGCGAGCGGATGAAGATCCCGGTCTTCCACGATGACCAGCACGGCACCGCGATCATCGTCGGCGCGGCCATCCTCAATGCGTTGGAAATCGCTGGCAAGAAGATCGAGGAAGTGCAGCTGGCCTGTTCGGGCGCCGGCGCTGCCGGTATTGCCTGCCTTAACATGCTGGTCGCGCTGGGCATGAAGCAGGAACACATCACCGTGGTCGACCGCCAGGGCGTGGTGTACGCCGGGCGCGCCGAGGAGATGGACCCGGACAAGGCCCGCTATGCGCGGGAGACCCCCGCGCGAACCCTGGCCGAGGCGGTCAAGGGTGCGGATGTGTTCCTTGGCCTGTCCGCGGCCAACGTGCTCAAGCCGGAGATGGTCCAGAGCATGGCCGAGCGGCCGATCATCATGGCCCTTGCCAACCCCAATCCGGAGATCCTGCCCGAGCTGGCCAAAGCCGCGCGGCCGGACTGCATCATCGGTACCGGACGTTCGGACTACCCGAACCAGGTCAACAACGCGCTGTGCTTCCCCTACATCTTCCGCGGCGCGCTGGACGTTGGCGCCAGCACCATCAACGAGGAGATGAAGCTGGCCTGCGTGCGCGCCATCGCCGAGCTGGCGCGCAAGGAAGGCGCCGACCTGGGCGCGGCCTACACTGGCGAGGTGCCGAGCTTCGGCCCCGAGTACCTGATCCCGCGCCCGTTCGACCCGCGCCTGCTGGTCTCGCTGGCGCCGGCGGTGGCCCAGGCGGCGATGGACTCCGGCGTGGCGACACGGCCGATCGAGGACATGCGCGCCTATATCGACAAGCTCAACCAGTTCGTCTTCCGCACCGGCCTGCTGATGAAGCCGGTGTTCGAGCGCGCGCGCTCCGAGCTCAAGCGTGTGGTCTATGCCGAGGGCGAGGAAGAGGTCGTCCTGCGCGCGGTGCAGACCGTCGTCGACGAGGGCCTGGCGCGGCCGATCCTGATCGGTCGCCCGGCGGTGATCCAGGCACGCATCGAGCGCCTGGGGCTGCGCCTGAAGGCCGGCGAGAACTTCGAGCTGACCAATGTCGATGACGATCCGCGCTACAACGAGTACTGGCAGACCTACTACGAGATCATGCAGCGCCGCGGCGTCTCCCCGGCGGCAGCCAAGTCGGTGGTGCGCACGCGTTCGACGGTGATCGCCGCGATCATGGTCCGCCGCGGCGAGGCCGACGCCATGCTCTGCGGCGTCGTCGGCCGCTACCACAAGAAGCTGGCCTACGTGGTCAACGTCATCGGCCGCGATCCCGGGGTCAAGGCGACCGCCGCACTGTCCGCCGTGCTCAATGACCGCGGCACGTTCTTCTTTGTCGATACCCACGTGCAGACCGACCCGAGCGCCGAGCAGATCGCCGAGGCGACCCTGCAGGCGGCCCTGCGCCTGCGCCTGTTCGGAATCACCCCCAAGGTCGCCTTGCTGGCCTTCTCCAACTACGGCAGCCACGAAACCCCCGGCGCGCTGAAGATGCGCGAGGCGCTGGCCATCATCCGCGGCCGCGATCCGAATCTCGAGGTCGATGGCGAGATGCAGGCCGACACCGCACTGAGCAGCGCGATCCGCGACCGCCTGCTGCCCGGCTCGCCGCTCAAGGGTCAGGCCAACCTGTTCGTGATGCCCAATCTCGACGCCGCCAACATCGCCTACAACATGGTCCGCGCGATGACCGACGGCGTGGCTCTCGGGCCGATCCTGATGGGCGTTGCCAAGCCGGCCCACGTGCTGACCCCGGCCGCCACCGTGCGCCGCGTGGTCAACATGACCGCCCTGGCCGCGGTCGAGGCGCAGATCCGAAGCGAGATCGCTGCCGGCTGAGCCAGGTTTCGGGCGCTGCGCCGCGCAGCGCCCGAAGCGGCGGGCCACGCGACCGCCTGCGTTATCATTCACGCTCCTTTGCCATCTGCCCGCCGGTGACCCCGGCGCGCACCGCCCTGACATGCCCATCCACGACAGCGTCCTCGAACTGATCGGCAACACCCCGGTCATCCGCACCCAGCGCCTCGACACCGGCCCCTGCGAGCTGTTTCTCAAGCTCGAATCGCAGAACCCCGGCGGCTCGATCAAGGACCGCATCGGCCTGTCGATGATCGAAGCCGCCGAGAAGGCCGGCAAGATCAAGCCCGGCGACACCCTGGTCGAAGGCACCGCCGGCAATACCGGCATCGGCCTTGCGCTGTCCGCGCAGCAGAAGGGCTACAAGCTGATCCTGGTGGTCCCGGACAAGATGAGCCGGGAAAAGATCTTCAACCTCAAGGCAATGGGCGCCGAGGTGGTGCTGACCCGCAGCGACGTCGCCAAGGGTCATCCGCAGTACTACCAGGACATGGCCGAGCGGATCGCCAAGGAAACCCCCGGCGCCTACTTCATCAACCAGTTCGGCAACCCCGACAACCCGCACGCCCACGAGTTCGGCACCGGCCCGGAAATCCTGCGCCAGATGGATGGCGACCTCGACGCCATGGTCTTCGGCTGCGGCAGCTCGGGCACGATGACCGGGCTCTCGCGCTGCTTTGCCGAGCACTCGCCGAAAACCGAGCTGATCCTCGCCGACCCGGTCGGCTCGATCCTCACCCAGTACATCAACGAGGGCGTGCTCAGCACCAAGTCCGGCAGCTGGCTGGTCGAAGGCATTGGCGAGGACTTCCTGCCGTCGATCTCCGATTTCAGCCGGGTCAAGAAGGCCTACGCAATTTCCGACAAGGAAAGCTTTCTTGCCGGCCGCGAGCTGCTGCTGAAAGAGGGCGTGCTCGGCGGCTCTTCCAGCGGCACCCTGCTGGCCGCCGCGCTCAAGTACTGCCGCGAGCAGACCGAAAAGAAGCGCGTCATGGTCTTCGTCTGCGACACCGGCAACAAGTATCTGTCGAAGATGTACAACGACTATTGGATGCTCGACAACGGCTTCATCGAGCGCGAGACCCACGGCGACCTGCGTGACCTGATCCTGCGTCCGTACTCGCAGCGCGACACCATCGTCGTCTCGCCCGCCGACACCCTGACCGTCGCCTACCAGCGGATGAAACTGTATGACGTGTCGCAGCTGCCGGTGATGGAGGACGACCAGATCGTCGGGATCCTCGACGAGTCCGACGTGCTGCTGCACGTCTACGGCAACGAGGCCCGCTTCCGCGACACCGTCAGCACCGCCATGGTCAGCAAGCTGGACAAGATCGACGTCAAGCAGCCGGTCGAAACCCTGCTGCCGGTGTTCGACAAAGGCCACGTCGCCATCGTCATGCACGGCTCGCGCTTCCTCGGCCTGATCACCCGCATCGACCTGCTCAACTTCCTGCGCCGCCGCGCGCAATAGCCGCACGCTCCCCTGTAGGAGCCAGCTTGCTGGCGATACCACGCCCCACCCCCGCCTGGCCGCCTCCCACGGCAACGCCGTGCCTCCCGATCGCCGGCAAGCCGGCTCCTGCGATCGCGACCCCGGCTCCGACAGTCGCGACCCTCACGCACCCCCGTAGGAGCCAGCTTGCTGGCGAAGCAACCCCCCGCGCTTCCGCGTCAGATCCCAGTTCCCAGATCCCGGGTCAGGCTCCCCAACGCACGCCCATGACC
>CAYGMG010000226.1:0-4318 GCA_964350895.1 uncultured Lysobacter sp. | reverse complement strand
CGTCGTCACCATAGCGCGGCTATGCCTCCTTCTCGCGCCTTGCCTCGACGACGCATCCGCTTCGCGACTTCAACAACATACTTCCGGGACAGGACACTAGGCTGGCCCGAATTTTATCGTGAGGGGCGCGGATGATCGCGCCGGACATGGAGACGATCCCAAGTGATGGCCCACTTGGGTGAGGAGCAACGCGGCGATCGGCCTCAAGGCCAAGCGAGGACCGCGCCAGCCGTGAATCGTTGCCGCGCAAGGTGACCAGAGCACAGAAACTTGCCAAGGCGAGTTGCCACGCCACGCACGGGGCGATTCACGGCGACCTCGTGAAACGTCCGGACTAGCGTGTCACGCGAGCCAGCCACTTGGACTGCTTCGCGGCCGGGTGCACACTTGCCGCCTTTCGACAGTGAGGGAGAGGGAAGCATGGGATTTCTTACCGGCAAGCGGGCCTTGATCGTGGGCATCGCCAGCCAGCGATCAATCGCCTGGGGCATCGCCCAAGCCATGCACGCGCAGGGCGCGGAGCTGGCGTTCACCTACCAGAACGAGAAGCTCCGCTCACGCGTGGAAGATGCCGCCGCGGCTTGCGGATCGAGCCTGGTTCTGCCGCTGGATGTTGCCGAGGACGCGCAGATCGACAGCGCCTTCGTCGAACTGGGCAAGCACTGGGACGGCCTAGACATCCTGGTCCATTCGGTGGGCTTCGCCCCGCGCGAGGCCCTGGAAGGAAATTTCCTCGACGGCCTGACCCGGGAGAACTTCGCCATCGCGCATGACATTTCCAGCTACAGCCTCGCCGCACTGGCCAAGGCAGCACGGCCGATGATGAGCGGGCGCCAGGGCGCCGTGCTGACCCTGTCCTACCTTGGCGCCGAGCGCGCGCTGGCCAACTACAACGTCATGGGGCTCGCCAAGGCCAGCCTGGAAGCCTGCGTGCGCTACCTCGCACTCAACCTCGGGCCGGAAGGCACCCGGGTCAACGCGATTTCCGCAGGACCGATCAAGACCCTGGCCGCAGCCGGTATCGGCAACTTCCGCAAGATGCTTTCGCACTTCGAGGAGCACGCTCCCTTGCGGCGCAGCGTGACCATCGAGGAAGTCGGAAACACCGCGGCCTTCCTGTGTTCCAACCTTGCCTCGGGGATCACCGGCGAGGTGACCTATGTCGATGGCGGCTACAACATCCTCGGCATGACCGGGATCGAGTAGCCGGCCATAAAAAAAGCGCCCGGCAGAAGCCGGGCGCTTTGCATCAGGGTCAACGCGCCGAAGCTACAGGCGTTGTTCGGCCAGCTTTACTTCGTAACGCTGCTTGAGCAGGTCGATCAACTCGCGCACCTCGGCGGCCGCATGGGCCTGGGCTAGCTGATCCGCCACCGCCTGGCGTTCCATCGTCGGCACAGTCGAGGGATCGCCGTCGGTCACCCCGCTTACTTCGAGCAGGGCGCGACGCTCTCCGAGCAGGTCGACCACAACCCGCTGCGGCGAGCCTTCGCTGGGGGTTGGCAGGGAGAAAGCCTCCTGCACCAGGCGCGGATCGATGCTGGCATCGCCGCGGGTCAGCCCCTGCTTGGACAGCACCTCGACACCGGCCTCGGCGGCCACTGCTTCGATAGCCGCACCCTCGGCACCCGGCTCCACGCCGCCGCCGGCATTCCAGGATGCGAGCAGGGCATCGGCACGCTGATCGGCAAGCTCGCGGCGACGATCGCGACGCCAGTCAGATACCACCTGGTCGCGCACGTCCTCAAGCGCCATCGGCACGGAAGGTTGGTGGGCGGTGACTCGCAGCACCAAGGTCCGGCCGTCGCCCAGATCGATCGGATCGCTGGCGGTCTGCTCGCGGATCGAGCGCGCCTCGAATGCCGCCTTGATCACCTCGGGGTGGCTGCTCAGCGGATCCTCGCCGCCGAAGCGACCGAACGGTCCGGCCTGCTGGATCTCAAGCTCAAGCTCCTTGGCCGCGCTGGCAAGGGTGGTCGGATCGCGATAGGTGATATCGACCAAGCGGCCAGCACGCTCGCTGATCGCGCGCTCGCGCTCGGCGGCCAAATACTCGGCCTCGACCTCCGAGCGAACGGCCTCAAAGGATTTGATATCGCCGGGGCGCACTTCGCGCAGCTGGATCACGTGCCAGCCCTCAGCGGTCTTGATGGGGTCGCTGATCTCGCCCTGCTGCATGGCGAACAAGGCCGACTCGAACGCCGGGTCGGTCAGGCCGCTCTCGATCCAGCCCAGGTCTCCGCCGGTCGACTTGGAACCGATGTCGTCCGAGTTGTCGCGCGCCAGCGCAGCGAAGTCGCCGCCCTCGGCACGCGCTTGCTGGGCCAGGCTGCTGGCCTTGGCCTGCGCCTCCATCTGCGCCTCGGCCGGCGCATCCTCGGCCACCTTGACCAGGATGTGCGAAGCCAGTCGCTGCTCGATTTCGGTGTAGCGGGACTTCTGCTCTTCGTAGCGCTCGCGCAGCGAGTCCTCGTCAACCGTGGTCGGAATCTCGACCTGGGCCGGATCGACCAGCAGATACTCGATCGATACTTTTTCCTCGGTGCGATAGCGCTCGCTGTTCTTCTCGTGGAAAGCAGCCAGATCTTCCTCGCTCGGCTCGCCGACAGCCGCATCGTCAGGCGCAGGAAGCTCAACGTAGCGGATATCGCGCTTCTGATCGCGCACGCGGAAGTAGGCGTCGAGCTCGCTTGAAGTGGTGAAGGTCGTGCGACCAAGCGCCTGCGGCAGTGCGCGCACTTCCAGCTCATCGCGAATGCGCTGCTCGAAGGACACCGGCGTCATGCCCTGAGCGGCCAGCAACACCCGATACTGCTGCGGACTGAACTGGCCGTCCTGCTTGAAGGCATCGATCTTCATGATCTCTTCCTGCAGCTGGCGGGCGCTGACGGCCATGCCCAGATCGCGTGCCGCCTGCCTGAGCAGGGATTCTTCGACCAAGGCGTCCAGTACCCGGCGCTTGGCTTCGGGAGTTTCGAGCTGGGCAGGATCGAAGTTCTCTCCCAGCATCTGCCGGGTCTGCTGCCGGTACTCCTCGAAGCGCTGCCGGTAAGCGTCCTGCGAGATCTCCGAATCGCCCACCTTGGCGACCCAGAGCTGCGCCTGGTCGGAGAAGTAGTTGTTCACTCCGAAGAAAGCAAACGGGATGATCAGCAGGCCCACGATGACCGTGGCAATCCACCCTGAGGTCTTCTCTCGAATCGTCTGCAACATCGATGCGGGCTTCCGTCTTCTGCGTCCCTCGGCGGAACGCGTTTCGCTGGCTGAAAAAAACAAGGGCGCCGATTGCGCGGCGCCCTTGAAAAAGGTGGCGGAGTGGACGGGACTCGAACCCGCGACCCCCGGCGTGACAGGCCGGTATTCTAACCGACTGAACTACCACTCCGCATTTTTTCTTCACTGCGAGGGGGTGCTCTCGCAGTGTTTAAAGCTTGGTGGGTGCTGAGGGTTTCGAACCCCCGACCCTCGCCTTGTAAGGGCGACGCTCTACCGCTGAGCTAAGCACCCGGCGAAGCTGCTCAGTTTACAGCATCCTTGAGCGCTTTGCCAGCCTTGAAAGAGGGAATCTTCGACGACTTGATCTTGATCGTCTCACCGGTGCGCGGGTTGCGACCCTGGCGCGCGGCGCGCTTGCGAACCTGGAAGGTGCCGAAGCCGACCAGCGACACGCTGTCGCCCTTCTTGAGCGCCTTCTTGACCACTTCGATCATCGCGTCGATCGCACGACCGGCATCGGCCTTGGACAGCTCGGCAGCCCCGGAAACCGCACCAACGAAATCAGCCTTGTTCATTACTTTGTCACTCCCGTTGTGAGTCAGCTCAACTCATCTTTGGATTGTTGGAAGCGGACCCGCCAGTTTCCTGCGTTGCCGCCTCGTCCTGTCCCGCCCTGCCACCTTGCTTCGCGTCAGCGCGCAGTAGACCGCCGGATTTATACCAGTGGAACGTAAGCCACGCAACGAGAAAAAGCAGGAAACATGCGGCTTGCAGCGGGTCCGGCTACGCGTCGACTACCCTTCCCGGAAAGAGCGTCGACGTCAAGTGCCCCGCCGATCGGCAAAACGCCGCCGACCATTTCTTGCCCCCACCGGCTGAGTCGCCACGGCATCGGTGACGCAAGCGCGGCGCCCTTGCACCTGGCGCACCCGATCCTCACCCTGGCGTGTCCCACGCGACGACGAATCGACGCTTACACAGCGCTGCTCCGGGTCGATATTCGAGCGCCCAGCGCAACTCGACGCCCAGCCCCCCCGCCCGCCCAGCATCCCGTGCACGATCAAACGCCGCACCGCCGCAGCCCCCAGGCCCCGCAACCTCC
>CAYGMG010000225.1:0-4368 GCA_964350895.1 uncultured Lysobacter sp. | reverse complement strand
GCTGACTGCTGGCAAAGCCGCTACGGCCGGGGTCAACGTGTACCGCGCGCCGCGCCGCGAAGCGTCAGACGTTCGCTTTGGCCGCGCTGCGCGCCAGCAGCAGCTGCAGGGCGCGCCCGGCCATGGCGAAGGCGAAACTGCCGGTGATGTGGGTGGCAGCGCCGAGGCCGGCGCCGCAGTCGAGCTTGAAGCCGGCTTCGGCGCCCAGCGCCGGCCGGGTACCGCAGACGCTGCCGTCGGCCTGCGGATAGCGGACGTTCTCCAGCGAATACACCGCCGGCACGCCGAAGTAACGATCGGTGTTCTTGGGAAAGCCGAACTCCTGGCGCAACTTCTTGCGGATCAGGGCAAGCAGGGCATCGTGCTCGGTGCGCGAGAGATCGCGAACGCGGACCTGGGTCGGGTCGGTGCGCCCGCCCGCCGAGCCCGAGACGACCATCGGCAGCTTGCGCCGGCGGCACCAGGCGATCAGCTCGACCTTGCTGCGGAAACTGTCGCAGGCATCCAGCACCAGATCGGGTGCGTTGCCGAGCAGGTCCTCTAGATTGCCGGCGGTGAGCATCTGCGCCAGCGGCTCGACCTCGATCGCCGGATTGATCAGCCGCGCGCGCTCGGCCAGCAGCTGCACCTTGCTCCGGCCGTAGGCACCCTCCAGTGCCGGCAGCTGGCGGTTCACATTGCTCTCGCAGATATCGTCGGCATCGATCAGGCGCAGCTGCCCGACTCCACTGCGCGTCAGCGACTCGACCAGCCACGAGCCAACCCCGCCGACCCCGACCACGGTGACCCGACAGCGCGACAGCGCCTCAGCCGCGCCACGTCCGTAGAGTCGATCGATGCCGGCAAAACGCGGCGCGGCGGTGTCTGCTTTCACCCAGGAGATCTGCACGGCATGGAAACGGCGGCAAGGGTAAAGCATTCTTTAGCCCTGCCCATGAACAAGGAATGCCGATGAAGGCGCTGGCCTGGATCCTGCTCGGACTGCTGATCGGAAGCTTCGCCACGCTCAGCGCGCTGAACGCGCTGCGCCCGGCCACTGCCTTTCCCAAGGGCGTGATGGCCTTGTTCCAACATCATCTGGGCAAGGCGCGTGACCAGGTCACCAGTGGACGCTGCGATGCGCAGCTGGCCGCCCATGTCGAAGCACTGGCCCTGCTGGCGCGCGACATCCGTCCCGCCTTCCACCCGGTCAGCCAGGACGACGCGCAGTTCGGCCGCTATGCCGACCAGTTCCGCGATGCAGCAGAAACCGCCAAGGCCAGCGACCTCAGCATCTGCCCGACGGCGGCCGAGCAGATCAGCTTGATCGGCGACGGCTGCAAGGCCTGCCATCGCGACTACAAATAAGTCCGTGAACCGCGTTCTGACGCAGACCGAGCGGCGCTTGGCTATTGATGATCTTTATCCATCTTGGTTAAGAGCGCGACCGTCCGTCGGATAGCCCTCCCCATCCGTGAATCCCCTATTGCAAACGTGAACGCTTCCTGAATAATCGAGCTGCGTTCGATGCCCGCGCACTTCGAGAACCTGACGCACGACCAGCGCCCCAATGGGTTTGCGACTGGGGGCACAGCGTCACTCTGTTGGGGATCCATCCATGCGTTCTGCTCTGACTGCGGCGATTGCTGCCGCCCTGCTGTGCCCGCTCGCCCCTGCCCTTGCCGGCCCGATGCCTGCCGATCTGGACGGCATGGACCTGGTCTCCGCACCGGAAATACAGGCCTGGCGCGCTGACCCGGCAACCCGCTCGATCAACAGCTTCCAGCTCGACCGCAGCCAGCTCGGCAAGTCGAGCGGCGCGATCACCCTGACCCTGGCAGCTGGCTTCGAGCTGGACGCAACGGCCGTGCGCAGCACCCGCAATGATCAGGGCGTGGTGATCTGGGAAGGCCTGCTCACCGATTTCGCCAAGACCGGCAAGGGCAATGATGTCGCCTTCGATCCGCTGAACAGCGTCACCATCGTCGACAACCACGGCAAGCTGACCGGCAGCGTTCGCCTGCAGGGCCAGCTGTTCAAGATCCGCCCGCTGTCTTCCGGCGGCCATGCGGTAATCGAAGTCGACGAGATGCACGCGCCGGACGACCACCCGGTCGGCGCCCAGGTTCCGGATGGTCCGCTGGCCGCTGCACTGGAGCGCGGGGAGCTGAACAACCCCTCCGATGCCAAAGCCAACACCGTGATCCGGGTGATGACCGTGGCCACCAACTCGGCCAAGAACGCTGCCGGTGACCTCACCGGCCTGGTCAACCTGGCGATCACCGAATCGAACCAGAGCTATGCCAACTCGGGGGTCAGCATCACCCTGCAGTCGGCTGGCCTGTATACCACCAGTTACGCCGAGAGCGGCAGCTTCAGCACCGATCTGTCACGCATCCGCAGCACCAATGATGGCGTGCTCGACAGCGTGCACAGCCTGCGCACCCAGCAGAAGGCCGACGTGGTCATGTTCATGATCAACAACTCCAGCTCCTGTGGCCTGGCCTCGGCGATCGGCGCCAGTGCCAGCACCGCGTTTGCCGCGGTGCATTGGGACTGCGCGACCGGCTACTACAGCTTCGGCCATGAGATTGGCCACCTGCAGGCGGCCCGCCACGATCCGGCCAACGATCCGTCGACCAGCCCGTATGCCTACGGCCATGGCTACCAGGCACCGAACAAGGCATGGCGCACAGTGATGGCCTACGCCTGCACCGGCGGCTGTCCGCGCATCAACTACTGGTCCAACCCCAACCGCAGCTACGGCGGTCAGGTGATGGGCACCACGTCCACCCACGACAACGCCCGCGCCTTGAACAACACCCGGGCCAGCATCGCCGCATTCCGCAGCTAGTGGACTGTAGCGGACAAATCGATAGCAGCTCGCTGGGTCTGGCCGCGCTGGACTTGCGCCTCACTTGGCCAATAGCTACGGCTATTGGCCTCGCTCCGGCACGGCGTCCATCGCGTCCATGCCGGCGCGATCCCTCTACCGCTTCATCCGTTACAGTCCACTAGGCGATTTCGCACCGTCGCAGTCGCGGCCTGGCAGGAGAACGCCAGGTCGCGACCGCGCAAACACGGTGTTCGGGCCTGGGCCACACCGAGAAAGCCCCCGCCATGCCGTCTGCGAGATCTCGCACATCGACTGTCTGCGGCCTGGACGCGCACTTCTGCGGGCCTTTCGCTCCGAGCCCAACACGCCGCCCGTCGGAGCAATTGCCGCAGTGCAGCAGCGCTGCCTGCCAGCTACTTAGCGCACACGCTCGCTTTTACTGCTGCATCGCAGCAGGAAACCTGCCCTTTGGTACAGGACCCGCGACAGGGCCGAGCAGCTAGCGTCAGCTCGCGCACTGCGCGCACCAAGTCCGGGGAGGACCACTGATGATCGCTCTGAATATGTCACGGCTGCTGCTGGCTGCCGCATTCCTGTTGCTCGCCAGCACGCTGTCCGCCCAATGCCGGGACAACGTCGTCCTGGTGCACGGCAATGCCGGCAAGCCGGCCGACTTCGACAACACGGTCACCGAGCTCAAGCGGCGTGGCTACAGCTCGGCGCAGATATTCACACCGGCCTGGGGAAGTCGCACCTGCGCGGCCTGCAACGATCACTACGGTAGCGAGGAAACGCCGGTTCTGAATGCCATGATCAACGCCATCGCCGCCTCCTGCACCGGGCGCATCGACGTGATCGGGCATTCGATGGGCGTGACCCTGGCCGGCCGGGTAATCAAGCGCAACGGCTTGCGCAATGACGTGCAGGGCTTCGTCGGAATCGCTGGCGCGGTGCGCGGCCTATGGTCCTGCGGCAGCTATCCGTTCAACGTCTGGACCACGACCTGCGGCAGCTGGGGCCTGTCGATCGGCAACCCATTCCTCAACGACCTCAGCGGCACCCGCTTCGCCGACCGCGTGCACTCGATCAAGTCGTGGAGCGACCAGATCGTCTGCGCCACCGGTGTGTGCACGGTAGGCGGTGTACACAGCTCATCGATCTGGGGCGAAAACAGCACCAGCACCTATGCGCTAGGCCACTTCGGCCTGCTCACCCAGACCGCCTCGCGTCAGGTGGACCTGATCCAGTAAGCGTTGCGCCAGCTGCCTGCACGCCAGCAACGCAGCTCGTCACGAAGGACGAGCTGCGTTCTCGGCAAGATCAGAAGAAGACATTCGCAAGGCGCAACTCGGGCGCAAATTTGCCGTTCGTCGATGCCCATCCATCGCGCCGGCTTTCTGTGGGAGCGGATCGTATCCGCGACCGCGACGCTTCGATCCAACCGCAGTCAAGTCGGTGGCAAGCCTGTCGCGCTGCGGTCGCGGATACGATCCGCTCTCACAACAGATGGGCGCCCCAACGTTCGATACGGGCGTTCGGACGGTACGCCCGGT
>CAYGMG010000224.1:0-4387 GCA_964350895.1 uncultured Lysobacter sp. | reverse complement strand
GCGGTTAGATCGAGACGTCGCGGTCGCGGATACGATCCGCTCCCACAACAGCTCGGCGGCGTGCCCTGCGAACGGCCGGTTTGCGCCCACAGCGACCCTCCCTCGGCCCCCGCGGCTGCACCACTCAAGTTGCACCGCTCAGCGATCGATTGCCCGCCAGCCGATATCGCTGCGATGGAACTCGCCTTCCCAGCTGATCTTCTTGAGTGCCGCGTAGGCGGCGTCGCGGGCTTCCTCGATGTCCTCGCCCAGCGCGGTGGCGCAGAGCACGCGGCCGCCGGCGGTGACTACCCGGCCGGACTCGTCCAGTGCGGTGCCGGCATGGAAGACCTTGCTGTCGTCCGCCTGCTCGGCATCCAGTCCCTCGATTGCATCGCCGGTGCGCGGGGTATTGGGATAGCGCGCGGCGGCCATCACCACGCCAAGCGCCGGGCGCGGATCCCACTCGATGCGGCTGCGCTCCAGACGCTGTTCAAGTGCGGCCTCGACCAGCTCGACCAGGTCCGACTGCAGCCGCATCATCACCGGCTGGGTTTCCGGATCGCCGAAGCGCACGTTGAACTCGATCACCCGCGGCGTGTCCGAGGCGTCGATCATCAGCCCGGCGTAGAGGAAGCCGGTGAACGGCGTGCCGTCCTCGACCATGCCCTGCACGGTCGGCTCGATGATCTCGCGCATCACCCGCTTGTGCACTGCTTCGCTGACTACCGGCGCCGGCGAGTAGGCGCCCATGCCGCCGGTGTTCGGTCCGGTGTCGCCGTCGCCGACTCGCTTGTGATCCTGGCTGGTGGCCATGGCCAGGGCGTGCTGGCCGTCGACCATGCAGATGAAGCTGGCTTCCTCGCCGTCGAGGAACTCCTCGATCACCACCCGCGCGCCGGCCTCGCCGAAGGCATTGCCGGAGAGCATCTCGTGCACCGCTGCCTCGGCCACGTCGAGGGTCTTGGCGACAATCACGCCCTTGCCCGCGGCCAGTCCGTCTGCCTTGACCACGATCGGCGCCTGGCGGCGGCGCAGGTAGGCGATTGCCGGGGCGACCTCAGTGAACACTTCATAGGCGCCGGTGGGAATGCTGTGCCGGCGCAGAAAGTCCTTGGCGAACGCCTTGCTGCCCTCCAGCTGGGCGGCGGCGGCGCTGGGTCCGAAGATGCGCAGGCCGGCGGCCTGGAAGCGATCGACCACGCCGGCCACCAGCGGGCCTTCCGGGCCGACCACGGTCAGCGCGACCTGTTCGTCCCGGGCCAGGTCCAGCAGGGCGTCGATGTCGGTCGCCTTGACCGCCACGTTGCGGCACTTGGCCTCACTCGCGGTGCCGGCATTGCCCGGCGCCACCAGCACCTCGCTGACCCGCGGCGACTGCGCCAGCTTCCAGGCCAGGGCGTGCTCGCGGCCACCGGATCCGATCAGCAGAACCTTCATTGACGCCCCCTGTGGCGGAAAAGCCGCGGATTGTAGCGTCCCGGGCCCGGGCTGACAGGCTCAGGGCCAGTGGTTGGCGGACTGCGCAAGGCGCCCCGGGCCGCTGCGCACCACGCAAAAGCGCTGGCCGGTGGGCGCCTCTAGGACGATCCAGCGGCCATCCCGCGGCCGCGCGACCTCACGCGCACCGAGCGCGACGAGGCGGCGCGCCTCGGCCTCGATGTCGTCGCTTTCGATGTCCAGATGCACGCGCGACTCATGCTCGACCCGCTGCACCTCGATGTGCAGCCCGCCCGGCCCCTCGGCCAGCCGCGCATAGCGGTTCTCGCCGTGCTCGTCGGGGTCGCTGATGGCGAGCCCCAGGGCCTGCGACCAGAACCGCGCCGCCGCGCCCAGATCATCGCTCTGGCAGTCGATGATGAAGCCTGCAAGCCGCGAGCGATGCGCCATGGTCCGAGTCTCGGTTGATCCGCGTGTTCAGTTCGCCAGGGCCAGGTCGTCGAGCAGGGCGCGCAGGAAACGCGCCGCCTCGCCGCCGGTCACGCAGCGGTGGTCGAAGCTCAGCGAAAGCGGCAGCAGGCGGTGCGTCTCGATCCCGCCCATCACCGGGACCAGGGCGTGCTGCAGGCGGCCGGCAGCGAGGATGGCCACGGTCGGCGGCACCACGATAGGGGTGGCGTAGCGGCCGGCGAACTTGCCGAAATTAGACAGGCTGATGGTGTAGCCGGATAGCTCGCTGGCCGGCACGCTGCGCGACTCGACCTGCTGGCGCAGTCGGCTGATGCCCTCGCGCACGCCGCGCGCATCGAGCATGTCGGCATTGCGCAGGGCCGGGACGAACAGGCCATCAGGAGTGTCCACGGCGATCCCGACATCGACCTGCCGGTGCAGGGTGCGGGTCAGGGTATCGCCATCAAACCATGCGTTAAGGGCCGGCTCGGCGCGACAGGCGACCACCAGGGCGCGCACCAGTCGCGCGGTGAGGTCGCTGCCCGGTGGCCAGGCGTGCAGGTCGGCGTCGTCGGTCAGGGTGGTCAGCACCACTTCGGCCTGGGCCTTGGCCATCACCCTGGCCATGTTGCGGCGCACGCCGGCAAGCGGCTCGGGCTGGCCGTTTGCCTGCTCGCCGGGCGGCCGGGTGCGCAGCGGGCGGCCGCTGGCCGAGGTCGCAGTGCGCGGCGCTGCGGCCGCCGCCGACGCGGCACTGGTCGTCGCCGGCGGTGGTTCGCCTTGGCCTGCCCCACTTGCCCGCGCGGCAGGCGGATTGGCGGCCGCCTGCTTGACGTCCTGCAGGGTTACCACGCCGTCCGCTCCGCTTGGCTGGATGCGGGACAGATCAACACCCAGCTTGCGCGCCAGGGCGCGTACCGCCGGCATTGCCTTGACCCCGCCGGCACTGACTGCAGCCTCGACCCGCAGCTGATCCGAGCCGCTGACCGCGCCGACCACGCTGCCGGCGTCGCTGCGCTCGGCGGCCGGCTTGCTGCTGGCGGCCGCCGGCGCGGGCTGACCCTTGGCCTTGTCCTTGGCTTCGTCCTCGTCCTCGTCCTGGTCCTGATCGCCGTGGTGGTGGCCAGTGTCGTGGCCGGCGGCGCGCTGCGGCAGGGACGGGTCGATCTCGAACTCGGCCAGCACCGCCCCGGTGTTGACCACGCTGCCGGCATCACCGGCGATCTTGCGCAGGATGCCCGAGCAGGGCGCCGGGACCTCGACCACCGCCTTGGCGGTTTCCATGGCCACCAGCGGCTCGTCCAGGCGCACCGTCTCGCCTTCCTTGACCAGCCACTCGACCACGGTGGCGTCGGGCAGGCCCTCGCCAAGATCGGGCAACTTGAATCGGTAGTTGTCGCTCATCGTCCTGCTCCCTGGTCATCCTCGATCGACAGCGCATCGCTCGGCACCCAGCCACGTTCGCCGTCCGCGCTCTCACACCAGCAGGCGGGAAAGCCCTCGCCGCGCCACATCAAGCGCAGCCGTTGTCCTTCCTGCACCGGCAGCTCCTGGCTGCAGTATTCGCCGCGGGCGATGCCCAGGCGATCGCGCAGGGCGATCAGTACCTCGGGCACCCAGCCACTGCACAACCCGCCATCGCTGGCCCAGCGATAGCCGGGGCGCTCCGGTCGC
Organism: uncultured Lysobacter sp.; assembly: GCA_964350895.1. GTDB lineage: Bacteria > Pseudomonadota > Gammaproteobacteria > Xanthomonadales > Xanthomonadaceae > Pseudomarimonas. The sequence continues at coordinate 844 of CAYGMG010000224.1, read as the reverse complement.
GGCGGGCTGATCGATACCTGGTCGCCGGCCCGCAGGGTCAGCGGCAGGGCGTCGATGATCTCCACATCGCGGATCGCCACGGCGGTGATCGCGCGCAGCATCAGGCGCTTCTCGCCAGGCTGCGGCGGGCCGCGGCAAGGATGCGGGCCACGCTGGGCAGGTAGTTCATCTCCATCCGGAACAGCGGAATGTGGGTATCCCAGCCGGTGACCCGCTCGACCGGCGCGAGCAGGTCATACATCGACTCCTCGGCCAGCCGGGCGGCGATCTCGGCGCCGAAGCCGGCGCTGCGCGGCGCCTCGTGGACGATCACGCAGCGTCCGGTCTTCTTCACCGAGTCGCGGATGCTGTCGAAGTCCAGCGGGCGCAGGGTGGCGACGTCGATCACCTCGGCCGAGATGCCTTCCTTCTCCAGCTGGTCGGCGGCCTCCAGGCACTCCTTGATCTGCGAGCCCCAGCTGACCAGGGTGACGTCGCTGCCGTCGCGGAGCACGTAGCAAACGTCCAGCGGCAGCGCCTCGCCGTCGTCGGCAACTTCTTCCTTGTACTGGCGATAGATCCGCTTGGGCTCGAAGAAGATCACCGGATCGGGGTCGCGGATCGCCGACAGCAGCAGGCCGTAAGCGCGGTGCGGTGAGGACGGCATCACCACGCGCAGGCCCGGCACATTGGTGAACAGCGCCTCGTTCGCCTCGCTGTGATGCTCGGGCGCGCGGATGCCGCCGCCCCAGGGAATGCGCAGCACCATCGGGCAGGTCAGCCGGCCACGGGTGCGCGTGCGCAGCCGCGCGGCGTGGCAGATCACCTGATCGAGCATCGGATAGACGAAGCCATCGAACTGCGC
>CAYGMG010000223.1:0-4445 GCA_964350895.1 uncultured Lysobacter sp. | reverse complement strand
TCCCACAGAAAGCCGGCGCAATGGATGGGCATCGACGAACGGCAAACTTGCGCCCAAGTCCACCGTCCAACCGATTCAGTTCACAAAGGGTCGCTTGGCACGCCCAACCCGGGCTGTGGTCACGGCAGACCATGTTCGCGCGGCCTGTCGCGTCCACAGCGCATGACAGCTGTCATGGCCGATGGCTGACAGGCGCTACTGCCGCCAGCGTGTGGCGCGGGGCAGGCTGGATGCACACCCGCAACGGAGTCGGCCAATGAGCCTCGAACACACAGTCGCACCGCTCGCCGAGTTGCGCTGCGCGAGTAAGCGCTATGGTGCGACCCTGGCTCTGGATCAGGTCGACCTGCAGATCCGCCGCGGCGAGATCCTTGCCCTGCTCGGTCCGAACGGTGCTGGCAAGAGTACGGCGCTGGGCCTGCTATGCGGCCGGCTTGCCGCTGACAGCGGCAGCGTGTCCCTGCTCGGCGGCGATCCGCGCGAGTGGCGCACGAGGCAGCGGCTCGGGGTGATGCTGCAGGAGGCGCGGCTGCCGGAACAGCTGCGGGTCGCCGAGTACCTGGCGCTGTTCGCCAGCCACTACCCGGATCCGCGACCGGTGGCCGAGGTGCTGACGTTGACCGGGCTGGAGCGGCTTGCCGCGCGGCGCTACGACGCGCTGTCCGGCGGCGAGCAGCGGCGCCTGCAGTTTGCCTTGGCGATCATCGGCCGGCCCGCCCTGCTGCTGGTCGATGAGCCGACTGTCGGTCTTGATATCGAGGCGCGTCAGGGCTTCTGGAAGCTGATCGCCGAACTGCGCGGCGAGGGCCTGGCCATGGTCCTGACCACCCACTACCTGGAGGAGGCCGATGCGTTGGCCGATCGCATCGTGGTGCTGGCCGAGGGCCGCAATCTGGCCGCCGGCTCACCGGCCGAGATCAAGGCCCGCGCCGCCGGCAAACGGCTGCGCTTTCGCAGCAGTCTGTCGCGCGAGGAGATCGCCGCCCTGCCCGGATTGCAGGACGTGGCGATCGAACAGGGTGTGGTGTCGGCGCGCAGCCATGCGCCGGAGCGCGCCTTACTCGCGCTGCTGCAGCGCGATGCGCAGCTGGCCGAGCTCGAAGTGCTGCCGCTGAAGCTGGACGACGCCTTTCTCACCCTGACCGCGCGCCATGAGCCGGCGCACAAGGAGGCCGCATGAACACTGCCTTTGAGCAAGCACCTTCACTGTGGCGCTCCTATCTGTCCGAAGTCCGCGGCGAGGCGCTGAAGACCTGGCGCACGCCCTCCTTCGTGCTGCCGACCCTGCTCTTCCCGCTGGTCTTCTACGTGTTGTTCGCCCTGCTCCTGCCCGGGCAATGGGGCGGCCTGGACAAGCCGCTTTACCTGCTCGCCACCTATGGCGTGTTCGGGATCATGGGACCGGCGCTGTTCGGCTTCGGCGTAGGCGTTGCGCTTGAGCGGCAGAACGGCTGGCTGGCGCTGAAGCAGGTCTCGCCGATGCCGCCGGGCGCCTATCTGTTCGCCAAGCTGTGCATGAGCCTTGGCTTCGGCCTGCTGGTCGTGATCCTGCTCAGCGCGGCGGCAGCGATTGCCGGACAGTTCAATGTCGATCCGTGGCGCTGGCTGCTCCTGCTCGGCGTGCTGGTGCTCGGCTGCCTGCCGTTCTGCGCGATCGGCCTGTGGATTGGCACCTGGGCGCGCGGCGAGGGCGCGGCGGCGATCGTCAACGTGCTGTTCCTGCCGATGGCGGTGCTTTCCGGACTGTGGATTCCGCTGCAGGTTTTTCCGGGCTTTCTGCAGGAATCGGCCGTCATCTGGCCGGCCTGGCATCTGGCCCAGATCGCCCTGGCCGTGGTCGGCCAGGCCAGGGACGTGTCGATCGGCTGGCACGCCGCGGTGCTGGCGCTGACCACCGTCGGCTTTCTGGCCCTGGCCGCGCGCCGCCTGCAGCGCGAAGCCTGAGTCCTGAGCGAGGTAGCTATGCGCCAGCTGAAGATTGCCGCCGCCTGCCTGCTTGGCGTTCTGCTTCTGCTGGTCTTGCGGCCCGGCAAGGAACCGGCCGGCGAGCCCCAGCCACAAGGCGCGAGGGTCAGCGATGCGCCATCCGCCGATCAGCCAACACATATCGTTCCCGCGCCAGCGCAGGCATTGCCGCTGCGCAGCGAGTTCGGCGGCGGCAGTCTGACCGGCAGCACGGGCCAGGCCTGGCAGCCGAGCACCGATGCCCGCCAGGGTGGTAGTTCATCCGCCAGTCTTGTCGGCCTGGTCGAGAGCGGCAGCGATGGCTTCCTGCGCGTCGAAGGACGCGTTGCCGGCGGCGTGGCCTATCCCTGGTCCGGGGCGATCTGGATGTTCGGTGACGCGCCGATGCAGGCGATCGACGCCAGCGAGCTTGAAACGCTGACCCTGCGCTTTCGCGGTGACGGACGTCCGCTGATGCTGATGCTGCTCAGCGGCGAGCCCGGCAGCCTGCCCAGCATGCAGTCGCTCACGGCTGAAGCGGAATGGCAGACCCGGCAGTTCGAACTGGCCGCCTTCGCCGGCGCCGACCTGCGCCGCTTGCGCGCGGTGGTCGTGGCTGCCAGCCTTCCCGAGGGCGAATTCCGCTTCGATCTCGATGGGCTGGTACTGGAGTGAGCTCGGACGACACCAGCGTGACTGCGCGTCACGGCAACCAGGGCATCCCGCTGATGGAGCAGCCGATGATCGGCCTGCTCTACATGGCCTTTGTCTTCCTGCCGCTGGTGTTCCAGCCGCATGTCCCGCTGCCGGCGGTACTCTGGAGCCTGCTCGCCTCGGCGCTGTTCCTGCCGCTGTACTTTGGCCGCCTGGCGAGCTGGAAGCTGGGCAGCGGAACGCGCTGGCTGGGCGCCGCGGCGCTGGGCCTGCTGCTGATCCCGGTCAATCCCGGTGGCAACACCTTCCTGATCTATTCGGCCGGGCTCGCAGGTCATCTGCTGCCGCGCCGGCAGGCGCTGTGGGCGGGTCTCGGGCTTGCCCTGCTGGCGATTGCCGCCTTCCTGCTCAGCCACGGGCCGCAGCCCTGGACAGCCGGCTTCGTGATGATCACCCTGCTGATCGGCGGCATGGTGTTGTCCGGCTCGATGTACGAGCAGCTGCAGCGGCGCCGGCAGGCTGAGCTGGCCCTGTCGCAGGACGAGGTTAGACGTCTGGCGCGGAACGCCGAGCGCGAGCGCATCGCCCGCGATCTGCACGACCTGCTCGGCCATACGCTGTCCCTGGTGGTGCTGAAGAGCGAACTGGCCGGCAAGCTGCTGCCCGGCGATCCGGCCGCCGCGCGGGCGCAGATCGGCGAAGTCGAACAGGTTGCGCGCCAGGCTCTGGGCGAGGTCCGCGAGGCGGTCAGCGGCTATCGCCGCGGTGACTTCGAGGCCGAACTTGCCGCGACCCGGCTCGCCCTGCTTTCGGCCGGCGTCGAGGTCGAGGCCAGCGCCGAGTCGCCGCCGCGCCGCGCCGAGGTCGACCATGCCCTGGCGCTGAGCCTGCGCGAGGCCTGCACCAATGTGCTGCGGCATTCCCGCGCACACCACGTTACGGTGGAACTGTCCGTTCAGGACGACGCGCTGCAGCTGCAGGTCCGCGACGATGGCCGCGGCGGCGCGGCCGCCGAGGGCAATGGACTTGGGGGCATCCGCGAGCGACTGGCCGCACTCGGCGGGACCCTGGTGGTGGACAGCCCGCGCGGCGGCGGGACCCGGCTGGGCCTGCGTATCGACAGCGGCTGGCAGGCCAGCAAGGCCGGCGCATGAAGCTGGTGCTGGCCGAGGACCAGGCGATGGTGCGCGGCGCGCTGGCCGCCCTGCTCGGCCTTGAGCCGGATATCGAAGTGCTGGCCGCGGTCGGCGATGGCGAAGCGGCCTGGGAGGCGTTGCAGAGCTGCGATGCGGACCTGCTGCTCACCGACATCGAGATGCCGCGGCTGTCCGGCCTCGACCTCGCCCTGCGCGTGCAGGAAGCGAAACTGGATGTGAAAGTGGTGATCGTCACCACCTTCACCCGCGCCGGCTATCTGCGCCGCGCCCTGGATGCGGGCGTGCGCGGCTACCTGCTCAAGGACGCACCGTCCGAGCAGCTGGCCGCCGCCCTGCGCCAGGTACAGCGCGGCGGCCGTGCCATCGATCCGCAGCTCGCGCTGGCCGCCTGGGGCGAGGAGGACCCGCTCAGCGAACGCGAGCGCCAGGTGCTGCGCCTGGCCGGCGAAGGCCTGTCCAGCGCCGATATCGCCGCACGCCTGAATCTGTCCCAGGGCACCGTGCGCAATTATCTGTCCGAGGCAATCGGCAAGCTCGGGGTTGGCAACCGCATCGAAGCCTGGCGGCTGGCGCGGCAGAACGGCTGGCTCTAGTGTCCTGTCCCGGAAGTATGTTGTTGAAGTCGCGACGCGGATGCGTCGTCGAGGCAAGGCGCGAGAAGGAGGCATTGCAGCGCTATGGCGACGACGA
>CAYGMG010000222.1:0-4671 GCA_964350895.1 uncultured Lysobacter sp. | reverse complement strand
CGAGGCGTCGCGGTCGCGGATACGATCCGCTCCCACAGAAAGCCGGCGCAATGGAGTGGCCGCGACGAACGGCAACATGGCGTCCGGAGCCGTCGCCAATCCGGGCTGTTGCCGCCATGGCCGGTATACTCCGCGGCCCCGCCGCCAAGGAAGCCGCCGACCATGACCGCCGACCGCCAGCCGATTCGCCGCGCACTGCTCTCCGTCTCGGACAAGGACGGGCTGCTGCCGCTGGCCACGGCGCTGCGCGCCGCCGGGGTCGAGCTGCTCTCGACCGGAGGCACCGCCCGCGCGCTCCGCGATGCCGGGCTCAGCGTTCGTGACGTCAGCGACCTGACCGGCTTTCCGGAAATCATGGACGGCCGGGTCAAGACCCTGCATCCGCGGGTCCATGGCGGTCTGCTCGGCCGCGAGGCGCAGGATGCCGCGGTGATGGCTGAACATGGCATTCCCCCGATCGACCTGCTGGTGGTCAACCTGTACCCGTTTGCCGCGACCGTGGCCAAGCCCGACTGCAGCTATGAAGATGCGGTCGAGAACATCGACATCGGCGGCCCGGCGATGCTGCGCGCCGCGGCCAAGAACCACGAGCGGGTCAGCGTGGTGGTCGATCCGGCCGACTACATCGAGCTGGGTGAGGCGCTGAGCGCCGGCGGCACCACGGCAGCGCAGCGCCGGCGCTTTGCCGCCAAGGCCTACGCGCACACCGCGCAGTACGACGGACAGATCGCCATGTGGCTGTCGCCGCGTGCCGCCGAGCCGGTAGCCCCGGAGGCCTGGCCGCAGAGCTTGCACCTGGGCTTTTCGCTGCGCTCGGCGCTGCGCTATGGCGAGAACCCACACCAGCGCGGCGCGCTCTTCGTCGAGGCCGGCGATCTGTCCGGCAGCGTCGCCGGGGCGCGCTTCCTGCAGGGCAAGGAGCTGTCCTACAACAACCTCGCCGATGCCGATGCCGCGCTCGGCTGCGTTCGCGAGTTCGCAGCGCCCGCCTGCGTCATCGTCAAGCATGCCAATCCCTGCGGCGTGGCGGTTGCTGCCGACATCGGCAGCGCCTACGCGCAGGCCTACGCCACCGATCCGACCTCGGCATTCGGCGGGATCATCGCTTTCAACCGGGCGCTGGATGCCGCCACGGCCAAGGCGATTCTCGACCGCCAGTTCGTCGAAGTGGTGATCGCACCGAGCATCGACGAGGACGCACTGCCGGTGTTCGCGAAGAAGCCCAACGTGCGCGTCCTGGCCTGCGGCGAGCGCGCCGGGCAGCGCGCTGGCTGGCATCTGCAGCGGATTGCCGGCGGCCTGCTGGTGCAGGACGCCGACCGCGACCTGCTGTCGACGGCGGAACTCAAGGTGGTCAGCGCCAAGGCCCCGAGCGAGGCCCAGCTGGATGATCTGCTGTTTGCCTGGAAGGTCGCGATGTGGGTCAAGTCGAATGCGATCGTCTACGCCCGGGATGCGCAAACCGTTGGCATCGGCGCCGGACAGATGAGCCGCGTGGTCAGCGCCAGGATCGCCGCACTCAAGGCGGCCGAAGCGGGTCTTCCGGTGCCCGGCGCGGTGCTCGCCTCCGACGCCTTCTTCCCCTTCCGCGACGGCATCGATGCCGCGGCCGAGGCGGGGATCAGCGCGGTGATCCAGCCCGGTGGATCGATGCGTGATGCCGAGGTCATTACCGCGGCGGACGAGCATGGCATCGCCATGGTCTTTACCGGCGTCCGCCACTTCCGCCACTGAGCCGGGTGATCAGGCCCGCTGCAGGTCCGCCGCTGGCAGGTCGAGCAGCGCCTCGACCGGCTGCGGCCGGCCAAGGTGGTGCCCCTGCAGCCAGCTGATCGGCAGGCTGCGCAGCCAGTTCAGGTCGTCCGCGGATTCCACCCCGCAGGCCACGCAGTCGACACCCATGGCGTAGGCGACCCTTGCCTTGGCTTCGACCAGGGCGCGGTCGATCAGGTCGAAGGCGCCGGCACGGACCAGGCGCGGATCCAGCTTGAGCTGGGTGATCGGCAGGCGACGCAGCGATTCCACCGCGGCCGTACCCCCACGAAAACCATCGACCGCAAGGCCGGCGCCGGTCGCGGTCAGCCGGCGGGCGATGTCGAAACTCTGCGGGTAACCGCCGAGCAGGACCGCCTCATCGAGTTCCAGAGTCAGCCGACGGGCGCAGTCGGGCTCGGCGGCGAGGGTCTGCAGCAGGCAGTCGACATAGTCGACGGCACGCAGCGAGTCCTCGCCGACGTTCAGCTGCACGCTGAGCCGAGGATGTTGACGGAGCAGGGACAGGGCCCGCCCGAGCATCCAGCGATCGATCGCCGGCAGGCAGTGCTGCTGGCGCGCGAGATCGAAGAACTGCCCCGGGCGAAGGCGCTGGCCGAGCAGCGGGTGCGGCAGGCGCACCAGCAGCTCAAGGCGCATATCGCCGCCGTGCTCGCTGCCCGGCACGGCCGGTGTCAGCAGCTGGCCATCGATTGCCAGAGCGCCGCTGGCCAGCGCCTCGCCGAGCACCAGGCGCAGCTCGTCGTGACTGCCGTCGCCGCCGCGCGCCGCGCTGCTCGCGCTGCCGACCACCGAGACCTGATTGCGTCCGCCGCGCTTGGCCGCGTAGCAGGCGGCATCGACTTCCTTGAGCAGCTGCTCGCCGTCCAGCTCCTCGCTGTAGAAGTCGATCACCCCGACGCTGGCGGTGACCTTGAAGGCCTCGCCCTGCCACTGGAAGTCGAACACATCGACCGTGCGCCGCAGTGACTCGGCAATGCGCAGGGCCATGTCGGCAGGGCAGTTGGGCAGCAGGACGAGGAACTCGTCGCCGCCGAAGCGCGCCAGCAGGTCGCCGCGGCGCACCTGGCCGCGCAGAACCCCGGCCAGTTCGCGCAGCAGCTGGTCGCCAGCGGCATGCCCGGCCCGGTCATTGACCGCCTTGAAGTGATCCAGATCGATGAACAGCGCCGAATGCGGGCCACCGGCATCGCCATCGATCAGCTGCTGCAGGTGGCGCTCGATGGCGCGGCGATTGGCAAGCCCGGTCAGCGCATCGTGCTCGGCCTCGTGCAGAAGCTGTCGGCTCAGGCGGCGCTGCTCGGTGGCGTCACGCGCAGCGATCACCGCGCCGCGCAGACGCCGTCCATCGCGCATCGGCTGCATGTTGAGGTCGACGTCGAGCAGCCGGCCGTCGGCCCGCTGCAGGATCGGCAGCAGCTCGTCTTCGGCGCTGTGCAGCGGCTCGGCTGGGTCGAGCCGAAGTGCCGGGCCGCCGCGCGATGCGCTCAGCGGCAGGACCTCGGCCAGCGGGCGGCCGCCGGCTTCTTCGGCGCTGAAGCCGGTCAGCTGCTCGGCAGCGGGATTGAGATAGTCGACCAGGCCATCGGCATCGCAGCTGATCACCGCATCGCTGATCGCCGCGAGCATGGCCTGGGCGCGCTCACGCTCCAGGCGCAAGGCCAGCTGGAAATCCTCGCGCTGGCGCATCAGGCGTAGCTGCTCGGACAGCCCGGCCATCCCGACATGCAGGCCGGGCTGGATGTCGCCGCGCAGCCAGATCAGGCCGTCCGAGTCCGGCAGGCGGCCGCCGGAAAGGGTCATCGACTCACCATCGGCCAGGCGCAGCTTGAGCGGAATCCGGGTCGGGCCGCTGGAGGCGCGGAGCAGGATCAGGGACTCCGCAAGGCAGTCGGGATTGCTGGCAAGGCCGGTCAGTGACTGGCCGACGACCGGCCCACCGATTCCGCGCTGCGCGGCGGGATTGGCCTCAAGCACGTCGCCTGCGCTGCCGACCACCAGCAGCGGCTCCGGGAGGAGCGCGCGGAACCGCCGTTCTGAGGACACGCTCAACTCCGGCTGTGGAAGTACTCGCGGCCACCGGGGGCGGCGCTGCTATCGGGGGTGAGCGCAACCCGCACCCGGCAGCCGTCGTGGCCTTCGGCAATCGATTCCTCGATGTGTACGCGGGCGTAGCCGTGGGTGTCCGCGGCGATCACCCCGAACACGTTGCTGGTCATCATGCACAGCGCCGGTCGCCCGACCACCTGGTCGCCGAACGGGCAACGCCGGTTGCCGAGCAGGATCAAGGCCGAATCCGCCGAGATCACGTGGAAATCGCCGTGGATGCGTCGTTTGAGGTCGACCAGGACCGCCGGCAGGTGTTCGGGCTGCAGCCATTCGACGCCGAGGGCGCTGCGGTACTCGTCGCCGATCTGCCGGCCAAGGCGCTGGCCAACCAGGGCGACGAAGCCCTCGGCCTCGGACACGCCGACGATCTGGCCCAGGGTTTCGGCCAGCTCGCCGATCACCGTCCGCATGAAGCGCTCATGGCGCAGGCCCATCTCAAGGCCGGTCACCGTGCTCGCTACCGCCGAATCATCCTGCATGGAGCCGCCCCCTTTGGCGCGCGGACGATGACACCATGGCTCGTCCAGCCCCGGAGCATGCCATGACTCAAGGGCAATTGGGATGCGAACTGCTTCACGACCTGCCTCGCGAAGCAAGCTGCTGTGCGCCCTGCCTGCTGCTGAGCACCAAGATGGAGCAGCTCCTTATCCGATAAAGGGTGGCCCTCGCAGGATGGCCGGCGTTGGCCAAATCCGCACTTTATCTAGCAGCGGCGGCTGCTCTGGTGCCCGCTAGCCGGAAGTATGTTGTTGAAGTCGCGACGCGGATGCGTCGTCGAGGCAAGGCGCG
>CAYGMG010000221.1:0-4673 GCA_964350895.1 uncultured Lysobacter sp. | reverse complement strand
ATCGAAGCTCCGCGGTCGCGGATACGATCCGCTCCCACAACAGCTCGCCGACCTGCTCCGCAAACGGCCGCTTTGCGCCCTGCTTTCACCCTCCCCGAAGATCCTCACCGTCCGCATTCCGGCACCCCGGCAATCGAATCCGTCCATTGACGGGGCTCTTTGCGCAGGGCTGGCGTCCGCGCGTTGTGTTCGCGGGCTGAGAGCGCGAGCGCAATCTCTGCCGTGATCTGCGCTTGCACCGCCTCAATCGGCGCGCTCGACCCATAGCGCCGCCTGCTCATCGTCAGTCAGCCGCCGCCATTCGCCTTCGGGCAGGTCATCCAGGGCCAGCCCGCCGATCCGTTCGCGGTGCAGGCTGGCGACATGGTTGCCGACGGCGGCGAACATGCGGCGGACCTGGTGGTAGCGGCCTTCGTGCAGGGTCAGGCGGGCGCTGCGCGGGCCGAGGGCTTCCAGCCCGGCGGGCAGCAGGGGCGTGGTTTCCGAATCGAGCAACAGGCTGCCGCTGGCGAAGATGGCCGTTTCATCGCCGCGCAGGTCTTCGGCCAGCTCGGCGCGATATACCTTGGCCAGCCGGGACTTCGGTGAAACGATGCGATGCAGTAGGGCGCCGTCGTCGGTGAGCAGAAGCAGGCCGCTGGTCTCACGGTCGAGCCGGCCGACCGTGGACAGCTGCGGCGAGCGCTGCCGGTAGCGAGGGGGAAACAGCTCGTAGACGAGCCGACCTGCGTCCTTGTGCGAGCAGGTATAGCCAACTGGCTTGTTAAGCAGGATCAGCATGCCGGAAGGTGGGTCGAGCGGCTCGCCGTCGATGCGTACCTGGGCATGCTCGACCACATCATCGGCGTACAGCGGCTCGCCGGCGGCATTGCTGATCCGGCCTTCGCGGAACAGCGCGGTGACTTCGCGGCGGCTGCCGTAGCCGAGATTGGCGACCAGCCGGAGCAGCTTCATGACGCACCGCCCGCGGCGGCGCGGCGCGCCTCGATCACCTTGAAGCCGTCGCGCTGGCAGACGCTGCGCACGCTGGCAAAGCCCTGCGCCAGTTCGGCCTCGTAGGGCAGGTGCCGGTTGGCGACCAGCCAAAGTTGTCCGCTCGGCTTGAGCGCGGCGGCCGCGGCGGCGATAAAGCGGCGGCCGATATCCGGACGGTCGCCGCCGCGCTGGGTGTGGAAGGGCGGATTGCAGACGATCACGTCGTAGTGTCCGGGCAGGCCCTGGGTCACGTCGTGCCAGCAAGCCCTGATCGTCACCCGATCGGCGTGGGTGGCTAGATTCTGCTCGGCCAGCGGCAGTGCCCGCGCATTGGCCTCGAACAGGGTCAGCTGGCGGATGCCCGGGCACTGCGCCAGCAGCCGCTCGGACAGAAAGCCGTAGCCGGCGCCAAGGTCGGCCGCGGTGCCTTCGAGGTCTGCCGGCAATGCGTCCGCCAGCATCTGCGAAGCCGGGTCGATGCGGTCCCAGGCGAACAGGCCCGGGCGGCTGACGAAGCGGCCATCGAGTATCTGGCGCGGCGCATCCAGCTCGCGCCATTCGGTGGCCAGTGGCGCATCGACCGCGGCGCCAGGGCGGGTCCAGAACGCCCGGCAGTGGTGCTTGGATACCGCTTCGAGCGGACCGGCAAGACGGGCCAGGTCGGCGGCGGCCGAGCGTGCGCCTTCGTCATTCGACTGGCAGGCCAGCAGCACGCCTCCCGGCGCGACCCGGTCCAGGGCGCGGGCAAGATCGGCACGCGCCTGTTCGCGCTGGCGCGGCGGAAGGATCATCACCAGCGGGTAGCGCGCAGCGTCAGGCTCGCGCACTTCCATGCCCGAGGCCAGCAGCGCATCGACGTCGGGTTTGAAGTGCGACTCGCAGACCAGGCCGGCAAGCGCGCGCTGGTGCAGCGGCCAGCCCTCGCGCGCGCCGATCAGCAGGCCGCCGCCCTGCTCGGGCCAGCGCAGACGCTCCAGCTCGAAGGGCCAGAACAGGCTGATCAGGGGCAGGTCGGTGGCAGCGGGGGACAACGGTCGGCTCCGGCGGACTGGGCGCGCATCGCGCCGTGCGGATTGTGTTGGCTGGCCGGGTCCGCAGCAAGGCGGCCGACCCTGTCGCGGTTCGCGGCGCAGGGTCGGCGACGAGCCCGGCAGGCGACGAGCTGGCCGCTCAGGCCACGGCAGCGGCTAGCAGCGGCGCCGCGTGGACAAAGCTGGGCGGATCGATTCCGCCGATGCCGGATTCGCCTTCGAGTACCGCGCGGATGCGTTCTGCGTCGATATGGGGAGCGAGCATCTGCAGCAGGGCCAGGGTGATCGCCCGCCCGGTGCGGCCGCGTGGGACCCGGGCCCAGGCCACGCAGTCCGGCAGCCGCGGATCCAGCTCGAGCACCGCAAAGTCGGCCTGATCAGCGGGAGACAGGGAGAACTCGGCAACCACGCCGACCCCGAGACCGGCGCGTGCGTAGGCCTTGAGGGTTTGCGGATCCTCAGCCGAACAGGCGAACTGCGGCTGCAGGCCGGCGGCGGACAGCAGACGGCGGAACGAGGAGTCCGGGCGCCGCGCGGCCTCATAGGTCACCAGCGGCCAGCGCACCAGCTCGTCCAGCCCCAGTACCCCCTGGGTCGCGGCCAGCGGATGCCAGCGCTCGACGATGGCCACCCGACGCCAGCGGAACAGCGGCAGGCTGCCGGGAGCCGGCGGCTCGTCGCCGGCGGTGCTGGTCAGGGCCAGATCGCAGCCGGCCAGATCGCCGGAAGGCAGCGGGTCGCCCTCGCCCAGGGTGCTAAGCCGCACCGACAGCGCGGGATGCGCATCGCAAAGCTGGCGCATCAGGGGCGGCAGGACATGCAGGGCGTAGCCCTGTGGGGCAAGGATCGACAACTCCTCGCTGGCATTGGGCTGGCGACCGCCGGCCAGCTCGCGCAGCCGGCCGTGGTCATCAACCATGCGCCGCGCAATCGCCAGCACCTCGCAGCCAACCGGGGTCAGCTCGACCAGGCTGCGTCCGCGCCGGGTGAACACCCGGATCCCCAGCGCCTGCTCCATCTGCGCCAGCTGCCGGGACACGCTGGGCTGGCTCAGGTGCAGGGCCTGGGCTGCGGCGCTGACATTCATCCCGGCGTCGGCAATGGCCACCAGGCAGCGCAGTCCGGTCAGGGAAACCGCCACCGGATCAGGCCGCCGGGCCGGTCGGCGCAAGAAAGCGCCAAGGATCCAGCTGCCGTCGGTCGGCCGGGCGATCGCCTACAGGAGAACCGTGACCCGCTTCACCCTTGGCGTATCGGATTCCTGAACGTCGGTTATACGAAATTCGCATTGGACAACTCCGAGGCCGCGACCTATCTCTGCAAAACGCCTGGTTCAGGCGTCATTAATCCGCCCACTGGGGTGCCGGAGTGTCCGGCAGGGCGGGATCCATCGCAATCCGTGATTTCACCTATCACCTCATCTGGGGAGCACCGTTCCGATGTCACTCGTCCACCGTACCCTGCCTGTCCTGATTGCCGGCGCGCTTGGCGCCACCTGCCTGTCCGTCGACGCCGCTGAGCTGCGCCGCGCCGAGCGCCCGATTCCCGGCCAGTACATCGTGGTCCTCAAGGACCAGGCTGCCGCCATGGGCGGCGAGTTCCGCGCCGCCAACGTGCCGACCGTGGCCAGCGCCGCTCAGAGCATGGCCCGCCAGCACGGCGCGCAGATGCGCCACGCCTTCTCCCACGCCGTGCGTGGATTCGTTGCGCAGGCCAATTCGCGCAGCCTGCAGACCCTGCTCAATGACGACCGCGTCGAGTATGTCGAAGAGGACGGCATCGTCGAGATCGCCGCCACCCAGAGTGGCGCGACCTGGGGCCTTGACCGCATCGACCAGGCCAGCCTGCCGCTGAACGGGACCTACGTCTACAACACCACCGCGTCCAACGTGAACACCTACATCATCGATACCGGCGTGCTGGGCAGCCACAGCCAGTTCAGCGGGCGGATGATCCCCGGCTACACGGCGATCAGCGACGGCCGCGGCACCAGTGACTGCAACGGTCACGGCACCCACGTCGCGGGCACCGTCGCCGGCAGCACCCACGGCGTGGCCAAGGGCGCCAAGATCTCACCGATCCGCGTTCTTGGCTGCAACGGCTCGGGCAGCAACTCCGGGGTCATCGCCGGCATGGATTGGGTCACCGCCAACCACGTCAAGCCTGCCGTGGCCAACATGAGCCTGGGTGGCGGTGCATCGAGCACCACCGATGCCGCCGTGGCCCGGATGACCGCCGCCGGCGTCGTCGTGGTGGTCGCCGCCGGCAACGACAACAGCAATGCCTGCAACTACTCGCCGGCGCGTGCCGCCTCGGCGATCACCGTCGGCTCGACGACCAGCACCGACGCCCGCTCCAGTTTCTCCAACTACGGCACCTGCCTGGACATCTTCGCCCCGGGCTCGTCGATCACTTCGGCCTGGTACACCAGCAACACGGCGACCAACACCATCAGCGGCACCTCGATGGCCTCGCCGCACGTGGCCGGCGTGGCCGCCCTGTACCTGGCCGCCAACCCGAGCGCCAGCGTCTCGGCGGTGACCAATGCGATCATCAATGCGGCAACCCCGAACAAGGTGACCGGCGCGCAGACCGGCTCGCCGAATCGCCTGCTGTACTCGTTCTTCGACGGCAGCGGCGGTGGTGGTGGTGGTGGTGGTGGTGGTG
>CAYGMG010000220.1:0-4706 GCA_964350895.1 uncultured Lysobacter sp. | reverse complement strand
AAGCAACGCGGCCCGAAGCTCGGCGCCCTCGACTATCCCCTGCGGAAGCGGATCGCATCCGCGAAACGGGCGTAACAACTCAGCGCACCAGCCCCAAGCGACACCGAGCCCCTGTGGGAGCGGATCGCATCCGCGACATGGGCGTAGCAAGCTAGCGCAGCGCATCGCCCATCCCGCTCGAACGCCCCCTGCAGCCATAGCGGCCCGGCAGTCTTCGATTGGCCGGGCATTGCCGCGATCCGTCACACCGCGGTCGCGGATACGATCCGCTCCCACACAAAGCAACGCGGCCCGAAGCTCGGCGCCCTCGACTATCCCCTGCGGAAGCGGATCGTATCCGCGACACGGGCGTAGCAAGCTAGCGCAGCGCATCGCCCATCCCGCTCGCACGGCCCCTACAGCCATAGCGGCCCGGAAGTCTTCGACTCGCCCGGCATCGCCGCGATCCACCACGCCGCGGTCGCGGATACGATCCGCTTCCGCACGAAGCGCATCCAGAAGGGCGCGAGCGCCCCGCGCGGGTCCGTGCTGTGCCTGCGCCGCTATACTCCCGCCACTCCATTGACCGGGACCGTGCCATGTCCGCCAACCCCCGTATCGATCGCTCGCGGGTGATCCGCGCGCCGCGCGGCACTGCGCTGAGCTGCAAGAGCTGGCTCGCCGAAGCCGCCTACCGGATGATCCAGAACAACCTCGACCCGGATGTGGCCGAGAACCCCACCGAGCTGGTGGTCTATGGCGGCATCGGCCGCGCCGCGCGCGACTGGGCGAGCTTCGACGCCATCCTCGCCGCGCTGCGCGAGCTGGAGGACGACCAGACCCTGCTGGTGCAGAGCGGCAAGCCGGTCGGCGTGTTTCCTACACATGTCGATGCGCCGCGCGTGCTGATCGCCAATTCCAACCTGGTGCCGCACTGGGCCACCTGGGAGCACTTCAACGAGCTCGATCGCAAGGGCCTGATGATGTACGGCCAGATGACCGCCGGCTCGTGGATCTATATCGGCTCGCAGGGCATCGTCCAGGGCACCTACGAAACCTTTGTCGAGATGGGTCGCCAGCACTACGCCGGTGATCTGACCGGCAAGTGGATCCTGACCGCGGGCCTTGGTGGCATGGGCGGCGCCCAGCCGCTGGCGGCGACCATGGCCGGCGCCTCGATGCTGGCCATCGAATGCCGGCAGACCAGCATCGATATGCGCCTGCGCACCGGCTATGTCGACGAGCAGGCCAGCGACCTCGACGATGCCCTCGCGCGCATCGAGAAGTACTGCGCCGAAGGCAAGGCGCGCTCGATCGCCCTGCTCGGCAACGCCGCCGAGATCCTCCCGGAAATGGTCCGCCGCGGCGTCCGTCCGGATGCGGTCACCGACCAGACCTCAGCGCACGACCCGGTGCATGGCTACCTGCCCGAAGGCTGGACCCTCGAGCACTGGTTTGACCTGCAGCAGAACGACTCCGCCGCCGTGGTCGAGGCCGCCAAGCAGTCGATGCGCCGGCATGTCGAGGCCATGCTGCACTTCGCCGACATGGGCATCCCGACCTTCGACTACGGCAACAACATCCGCCAGATGGCCAAGGATGTCGGCTGCCACAACGCCTTCGACTTCCCCGGCTTCGTCCCCGCCTATGTGCGCCCGCTGTTCTGCCGCGGCGTCGGCCCGTTCCGCTGGGTCGCGCTGTCCGGCGACCCCGAAGACATCGCCAAGACCGATGCCAAGGTGCGCGAGCTGATTCCCGACGATCCGCATCTGCACCGCTGGCTGGACATGGCGCAGCAGCGCATCCAGTTCCAGGGCCTGCCGGCACGGATCTGCTGGGTGGGCCTTGGCGACCGTCATCGCCTCGGGCTCGCCTTCAACGAGATGGTCCGCAACGGAGAGCTGAAAGCGCCAATCGTGATCGGCCGCGATCACCTCGACTCCGGCAGCGTCGCCAGCCCCAATCGCGAAACCGAATCCATGCAGGACGGCTCGGACGCGGTCTCCGACTGGCCCCTGCTCAACGCCATGCTCAACGTCGCAGGCGGCGCGACCTGGGTGTCCCTGCACCACGGCGGTGGTGTCGGCATGGGGTTTTCCCAGCACAGCGGCGTGGTCATCGTCTGCGACGGCAGCCAGGCCGCCGACAAGCGACTGGCGCGGGTGCTCTGGAACGACCCCGGCACCGGCGTCATGCGGCATGCCGACGCCGGCTATGCGATCGCCCAGGACTGCGCGAGGCAGCAAGGACTCAAGCTGCCGATGTTGGGCGCTGCAGATTGAGCCGCATCGCGCGCTGCCTGCAGCGCTTGCCTGGCAGGCGCGTGGCCACCAGAATCCCTGAACGATTCGCTGACGCTGCGAGAGTCTGGCCATGGCAACCCCCACCGAAGGCGACCTGACCATGTCCCTCATCGACTGGCCGCAGCTGGCGCTGGAGCACCTGCCCGGCGAGGTCTACATCAAGGACGAGCAGGGCCGCTATCTGTACGCCAACCGCGCCGCCGCGCAGCGGCTGGGCCGGGCGGCCGACGCGCTGCTCGGCTGCACCGACGCCGAGCTGCTGCCTGCTGCCGAAGCGCAGCGCCGCGAGAAAGCCGACCGCGCCGTCTTCAACGGCGAAGCGCCATTGCCCACGGTGCCCGGCGAGCTGCGTCTGCCGCTGCGCCTTCCGGATGCCGGGCAGGACGCGGCCCACGCGGTGCTCACCCTGATTGGCGCGCATGCGCTGATGGCTGCCACCCAACTGCCCGCACTGACCGACCCGCTGACCGGACTGCCCAACGACAGCCTCGCCTTCGAGCGGATCACCCAGGCCCAGCAGCGCAGCCGGCGCTCGGGCAGTTTCGGCATCCTGTTCTATCTCGAGCTGGAACAGATCGACGTGTTGCGCGGCCAACACGGGCAGCCGGCCGCCGAACGGGTCCAGGTCGAGGTCGCCCAGCGTCTGCGCGAGGCGGTGCGCGCAGTGGATACCGTGGCCCGCATCGGTGAGGGTCAGTTCGCAGTCCTCGCCGAGTCGGTCGGCCTTGACCAGGCCCAGGGCATCGACTTCGCCAGCGAACTCAAGCAGCGCGTCGAACGCTTGCTCGACCAGGGCTGCCACTTCGGCGGCCTCTCGCTCGCCCTGAGCGCATACACCGGATCGATGCTCTTCCGCGGCCTGGAACCCGCCGCCGCCGACCTGCTGCGCGCCACCATCGAGATCGCCCGCGCGCGCGACAGCTGAGCAGTCGTCTCCCGCTGCCGCTTACCGGCCGCTATCCAGCGGACTGCGCACCGCATTCGCCCCGCGTCCCAGCACATGCGTATAGATCTGGGTTGTCGCCACATCGCTGTGCCCGAGCAGCTCCTGCACCGTGCGGATGTCGTAGCCGTCCTCCAGCAGGTGGGTCGCAAACGAATGGCGCAGGGTGTGGCAGGTGGCCGGCTTGAGGATGCCGGCTTGCGGCAGCGCCAGCTTTACCCGCCGCTGCAGACCCTTGGGGTCGAGGTGATGACGTAGCCAGCGACCGCTGCGCGGGTCGCGCGACAATCCAAACGCCGGGAACAGGAACTGCCAGCCGGGCTCGCGCCCTGCGTTGGGGTACTTGCGCGCCAGGGCATGCGGCAGCAGCGCCTCGCCAGCACCCCGCTGCAGATCACGTGCATGCAGGCGCAGCACCGTCTCGCGCTGACGCGCGATGCGCTCAGCGAGCGCTCGCGGGAGCACCGTTCGCCGATCCTTGTCACCCTTGCCCTGACGAACGGAAATTTCCATGCGTCGCAGATCAACATCCTTGATCCGCAGGCGAAGGCACTCCATCAGCCGCATGCCGGTCCCATACAGCAGACTGGCCAGAAGCCACCACACCCCATCCAGCTGCGCCAGCAGGGCGCCCACTTCCTCACGCGACAACACAACCGGCAAGCGCTCGCGCGCCTTGGCACGGATCACGCCCTCCATCCACGGCAGCTCAAGGCCAAGCACCTGCCTGTAGAGAAACAGCAGGGCAGAGAGTGCCTGGTTCTGGGTCGACGGCGCTACCTGGCCAGCCACGGCGAGATGGCTGAGAAAGGCGTTGACTTCCGCGCCTCCCAGCTCCGCCGGATGACGCTTGCCGCTGAACAAAATGAACCGCCGGATCCAGCCAAGATAGCTGCGTTCCGTACGCAAACTATAGTGTTTTGCCCGCATTACCCACCGAACAGCATCCATCAGCCGCTCCGGCCGCGCGCCGTTTATTGCACCTGCATTGCCCTGATATCCCATTACACACCTGGCTGCCCCCACCGTTCAGCCAGTCTTGGCGGCACAAGCCCCCGGTACAATCAGACAAACGATTGATTGCGTGTAGGAAAAATCTTGACCGACCACAACAAAGACAGGAAGATCCTGCATATCACCCCTATCGAGGGGTCCAATAGTAGTTAGATCGCAATGGAGCTCTCTCGGCCCACCCTAGAAACCGACGGCTTTAGCCTAGTGCACGATATTTGCACGGATTCGCAGTGCGACGCACTACTCTCGGCTCTCCCGAAGTCGCCAACCGGAGCCGGATCGCGTCTCCTGCTGGAGATTCCCACTGTTCGCGCTGTGGTGGATCACCTCCGTTCGCACGCTCATATTCGTCCATTTCTGCCAAGATCAGCAGTTGCGGTGCAATGCAGCCTTTTCTCAAAAGGGCCGGATTCTAAGGAAGGTCTGAATAAGTACCTAGCAAGGCCGATCAGCTTGCGAGCTATGCT
>CAYGMG010000219.1:0-4796 GCA_964350895.1 uncultured Lysobacter sp. | reverse complement strand
GGGCTCGCGCAGCAGGTCCTCGCAGCGGCTGTCGATCAGCGCACCGAGCGCGCCAAGCACGCCGGCGCGACGCCAGCGCTCGGCCTGCAGGGCATTGGCCTGCTGCGCTGCAGCAAGCAGTCCGGCGTCCTGTACTGCCGGGTGCAGGGCGGCGAGCGGCCAGCCGTAAAGCGGCGAGCGGAGCACCGCGCGCAGCGCATCGGGATCATCGGGATTGAGCCAGGCCCAGAGCTGCAGCTGCAGGGCGCGCGCCCAGTCGGTGCTGAACACATCGCTGCGCGAAGCGCCGCTGCAGGCGATGCCGCGCCGGCGCAGCGCCTCGCGCATCGCAGCGATGTCCTGGTGGCGTGGCAGCAGGACGGCGATCTGCCCGGGGTGCAGCGGTGCGCCGTCGATCTGCACCTGTCCGCCGGCCAGGGTGTCGGCAATCAATGCGGCGCAGGACTCGATGGCCAGCTCGACGCGCTGCGGCGCGGCGGCCGGGTCGTCGTCCTTGTGCAGAACATGCAGTTCAAGCGGAACGTCGAGTTGGCGGCCGGCCTCCTGCCATGGCGCCTGGTCGCGTCGACCGCTGGCCTTGACCGCCACATAGCCAAAGTGACCCGGGCCCGGTGCAATCCGGAAGCCGTCGCCACCTCGCGCATACAGCGTGTTCAGGGCTGCCACCAGCTCGCGGCTGGAGCGATGGTTGGTGTCCAGGCTGATCCGTGCGTCGCAGTCGGCGGCGGCGCGCTGGTAGGTATGGATATCGCCGCCGCGGAACCGGTAGATCGCCTGCTTGGGATCGCCGACCAGCATCAGGCAGCCGCGGATGGTCCTGTCGGCGCTGCGGAACAGGCGGTCGAAGATCGCGTACTGGCGGGTGTCGGTGTCCTGGAACTCGTCGATCAGGGCGACCTTCCAGCGCGCATGCAGCAGTTCGGCCAGGGGATTGCCGGGACTGCCGACCGCCTGGTGCACGCGCTCGATCATGTCGTCGTAGCCGATCGCCCGGCTGCGCGCCAGACGCTGCAAGCGCAGGGCGAGGAAGCGCTGCCGGCACCAGGCAAGCGCCGCGCCCCGCAGCAGGCGCTTGGCCGGCTTGATGATCGCCCCGGCGCGTAGAGCGAACTGGAAGTCGGGGTCGTCTGCAAGGCGCACGCGCGCCGTCGCAGTGAGCTGGTTGTCGAGTACCGAAGGATCGGCCAGCGCCGCGCCCAGGTTGTCCCAGGTGGGCTTGCTTCCGGGTTTCTGCGGCTCGCCAAACTGCAGAAGGTCGGCGAGGTTATGCAGCTCGCCGCGCAGCTTGGCGTTCTTCCGGGTGTAGAGGCTGTCGTCCTCGGACAGCGCGCGCAGCGCCGGCGCCGGCGCTGCGTCCTCGAGCAGGGCGCAGTCGGCGAGCGCCGCGGGGTCCGGCTCGCGCAGGACCAAGCCTGGCTGGAGCAGCCCGGGCAGGCTGCGCTGCAGCCAGTCGCGGCCGTCGCGCAGCAGCTGGCCGGTGAACGGCAAGGGGTCCTGCTCGGTCTGGGTCAGCTGGCGCCAGAGATCGTCGATCAGCGCGCGGCGCAGCGCCGCCTCATCGACCTGTTCAAGGCCCAGCGCATCGCTGCCGGTGTGCAGCGGAAACTCGCGCAGCACGCGCATGCACAGGCTGTGCAGGGTGCCGATCGGCGCCCGGTCGAGATCGAGCAGGGCAAGACGCAGGCGCTGGCCGAGGCGTGCCGGCGGCTCGCTGCGCTGGGCGAGGTAGTCGGTGAGCGCAGGATCATTGCCGGCTGCGCCGTCGAGCACGGCCAGGGCCTCGCGCAGGCGGCGGCGGATCCGCCCGCGCAGCTCCTGGGCGGCGGCGTCGGTAAAGGTGGTGACGACGATCGCCTCCGGCGGCTGTCCGGCCTCCAGCAGCAGGCGCAGGTAGAGCATCGCGATCGTCCAGGTCTTGCCGGTGCCGGCGCTGGCCTCGACCAGCACCCGGCCGTCGAGCGGCACGCTGTCCCAGTGCAGGCTCATGCGCGCGGACTCGCATCGTTGCGCGGCCAGGGCATGCCGAGCAGGCTGGAAAGCGATGCGGCAGTCGCCGCGAAGGCCGGCTCGGCGGGATCACCCGGCAGCCAGAACTGCCGCTCGCCGGCCAGCAGCCAGGCATAGCCGGGCTCCCAGTCGCGCTCACCGCGTGTGTGGCTGTCGCCGTACCAGGCTTCGGCGACATCGCGATCTTCGAGCAGGGCCGCGCTGGATTTCGGAAACCAGGACAGCGGCTGCGCCTCGGCGGCCTGCCAATGGCCGAGCATCACCGCAACGATCTGTTCAAGAAGGCCGCGCCCGGCATGTGCCGCGGCGCCGTCGAGCGACAGGCCAGCGGCCCAGTCGTCCTGCTTGTCGGGCGCCAGCCGCAGCACGTGCAGCCGGCCGTCCGCGGGCAGGGAAAGGCCGAGCAGGGCCGCGCGCAGAAGCAGGTCGAGTTGCCGGCCAAGCTCGCCGAAGTGTTTCGGGTTGGCGACGAAGTCGATCAGCCACAGCGTGCCCGGGGTCTTGCGCAGGCCTGCGATCAGCCCGCTGATCGCCATCCCCCCAGCGACCGGCTGCAATGGCACGACCTGCGACTCGCTGTCCGCGGCGAAGGCCGGCAGTTCGATGGCGGTCTGGTAGAGCGCAACGGCGATGAGCCGTTCGCGCGCATAGGCCATACGTCCGGCGCGCCCAGGCGGCAACAGGCCGCTGGCCAGGAGCAGGGGCGAGGGGCTGGCAGGCGGCGGCTCGCGGCTTGCCAGGGCGGAGTCGAGCAGCTGCCGCCACAGCGTCTCGCGGGCCTCGATGCGGGTGTCGAGCGGCTCGTCGGCAGGCAGGGTGTCAGCGGCCAGCCCGCGCAGCGGCATGCGCCAGCGCTGGCGGAGCAGTTCCTGGGCCGGATTGCGCAGCCACTGGCGCAGGGCCTCGACGCGCACGCTGGTTGCCGGCTCGGCTTCGGCGGGTTGGTCGTCAGGCGCTGGCGGCAGGGCGCTGCGCCATAGCGGACCATAGCTGCGCAGCGGCTGCTGGTCAGCCGGGTTGCGTGAATAGCGCAGGTCAAAGGGTTGCAGCGGATGAGCGAGCAGGTAGAGCGGCGCCTGCGAGTCCTGAACGGCGTAAGCGTCGAGCAGGTCGAGCAGCTCGGCCAGCACCGGCGAGGGGTTGCACTCGCTGCCCTGGCGCGCGTCCTCGCCCACCCAGCTCAGGTGCAGGCGCTCGCGCGCCGCCATCAGGGTCTCCAGGAACAGGTAGCGGTCGTCGGCGCTGACCTCGCGATCACCGATCCGCGGGTGGCGCGGCAGCGGGTCGAGCTGGAGCGCTGCCGGGCGCCGCGGAAAGCTGATCTCGTCGAGACCGAGCACGCAGATCATCCGATAGGGCAAGGAGCGCTGCGGGACCATGCCGCAGAAGGTGATGCCTCCGTGCAGGTAGGCGGCGCGGCCATCCAGCCCGGAGAGCAGGTCCTGCAGCATGGCCTGGGCCTGGGCGAAGTGCATCGGCGGATCGCAGCCGGCGTCGCGCAGGGCGCGCTGGCTGGCGGCCAGGCAGTCGAGCAGGGCGTCCTCGGCATCGACTTCGTCGCGCACTTGCGGGTCGATGTGGAACAGCGACTGCCACAGGCTTCTGAACAGGCTGATCCATCGGCTGGCCGGACGCGGTTCGTGTGCCTCGCGGCGCAGTCGCTTGATTGCTGACAGCAGCCGATGCAGGGCACCCAGCGCATAGGCATCCGCCTCGCCGCCGATGCCGGCCGGGCGCAGCCCGTCGAACAGCTGCGGTGCGCCTTCCTCGTCGCCGATGGCATAGCCAAGACATAGCCGGTCGAGGCCCCATTCCAGCGTGTGTTCGGCAAGCGCCGGCAGGGATTCCTCGCCGCGTGCGGCAGGGTCAAGGCCGAAGGCGGCGGCTGATTCGCCAAGGCCATGCTGCAGGGTGTCGACGTCCTCGACATCCAGTTCCAGCGCGCGGCGCAGCGCAGGCAGGCGCAGCAGGGCCATCAGCTGCGGCGCGCTGCTGCGTAGCTGGGCCTGGCCGATCAGGCCCAGCCAGGCCGCGTGCAGCGGATGGCTGCGGGCGACCGGCAGGTCGGCCACGTGGTAGGGCAGGGGGCTGGCCGGATCACCCGCGGCGCCGAACACCGCGCCGAGCAGGGGTGCGTAGTCGGCCATCGAGGGGGTGAGCACGGCGATCTCCGACGGCCGCAGGTCGGGAATCTCTGCCAGCGCCTGAAGCAGGGCGTCGCGAAGCACTTCCAGCTCGCGCCAGCGGCCGTGGCAGCGGTGGATGCGCAGCGAAGCATCGGCCGCGCCGCGCAGCGCCGCCGGATCGGCAGGCAGTGCCAGCAGTTCCGGATCGAGCCGCCGGATGCTCTCCTGCAGGCGGCCGAGCAGGCTGTGCCGGGCGCTGGCCGGCGGTTCGGCATCGATGCTGTGGCGGACATCGATAGCGATGTCCTCATCGGCCGCCGCGAGCAGGGCGCCGAATTGCTGGCCGAGCTTGCCAAGGCTCGCCAGCAGCGGATGCGGAGTTTCCAGGTGGAGCAGGGCGGACTCCGCGCCCGGCGCGGCGTCGAGCAGGTCGCGCAGCCGCTGCCGCTCGCTGCCAAGGCCCGCCCAGTGTTCGATGCAGGGGTCGGGGCAGTACATCACAACCAACCGTTGCCGCGAAACGCTGCGCAGGACTTCAAGATGGCGCGGCGGCAGGTGGCTGATGCCGAACACGTGCAGCGGTGCGCGACCCGCTTCCGCCTGCGTTGCCGCGGCCAGCAGCTGCTGGTGCAGTTCGGCACGATGGGACGAGCCGATCCGCTG
>CAYGMG010000218.1:0-4868 GCA_964350895.1 uncultured Lysobacter sp. | reverse complement strand
TCGACGGCGCAGACCGAGCGAATTCTGCGATGTACTTCCGGAACAGGACACTAGAATGCTTGGGTCAGCAGGAACAGCGGCAGGACGATCAGCGCCGAGAGCGGCACATAGAGCAGCTGCAGCAGACAGACCCGCCACAGGGAGGCGACGAGCGACTGGCGAGTCAGTGCGCGGAACAGGTACAGCTCGGCCAGTCCCAGGCAGGCCAGCCGCCACAGCGGAGAGGGCGCAATTCCGAGCACGCCGCCAAGCAGGCCGCCGAGCAGCAGCTGGCACAGGGCGGCCAGCGCCGAGGCATAGAGCAGGACGGCATAGGCTTCGCCGACCCGCAGCCCGCTGGCCGACCACAGACGGCTGGCGACCGCAGCCACCGGGAGCATGATCAGCAGGCCCAGGTAGGCGCGCAGACCATAGGCGAAACTGGCGATGCGCTCGGGGTCGATACCCAGCTTGTCGGCGGCCTGACGATCGGCCAGCCCGGTCTGGCCGAACCAGCCCATGGCCAGGGTGATCGCCACTTCCAGGCTGACCCAGATGATGAAGAAGCGCACCGGCGTGGCGATGCCGACCCGGCCGCCGCGCAGGTAGCGCTGCAGGAAGTCGCCGGGTCGCCGGATCAGGGCGCGCAGGGTGTGCCAGAGGGGGAAGTCGAAGCTCGCCAGCTGGTCCAGCCACTCACCCATGACCTGGCCTGCGTCCAACCGCCGCGCCGGAGGATTGCCGCAGCGCGGGCACCACTGCCCTGCGGCGGCGAGGGCCTGGTCGCAGCCGGGGCAGCGCTCGGCTTGCAGATCGGATACTGGCAAGGGCGGGGCTCCTGATGGCCGGCCCAAGGGTAACCCGGCGCGCTACTCAGAGGCTAAGCTCGAGGGCGATGCCGAGCCGTCCTTCTTCCAGTTGGGTCAGGGCCGCGCGGATCGCGCTGTCGGATTGCTGGCGGGAAAAGCCGATGCGGAACTGCACGCGGCCTTCCGGGGTGCGCGAGGAGTGGATCGACTCGATGCTGATCGCCGCGGCCTCGAATACTTCGAGCACGGCGCGCAGGGCACCGGGACGGTCCTCGGGCAGGTGGATCGACAGGCTGCGCGGCTCGGCAAGATCGGCCATCAGATAGGCCAGGCGTTCGAAGCCGGCATTGCCATCGGCCAATGGCAGCTCGCCGAACGCGGTCCGCGAGCGGGCAAGGAAGCGCTCGCGGAATGCCTGACGCCCGGCCTCGTCGCCGCGCCCGACCAGGGCTGCGAGTTCGCCGGTGCGCTCGGCCAGCCGCTGCAGCAGGGGCGCCACCGCCGCGCTACCGAACTGGATGTCCTCGTAGATCGCCGGATTGCTGGCAAGGATGCGGGTCATCATTGCGTTGGCCAACTCGAAGATCGGCGTGCGGTAGGGCAGCAAGGCGGCGGGTGGCGACAGCGGCGCCTCGTCATCGGCGAGCACGCTGGCCAGCGCCAGGCTGGAGGCGTGGGCCAGGGCCTGGACCCGGGC
The DNA here is from genome assembly GCA_964350895.1 of uncultured Lysobacter sp. Lineage (GTDB taxonomy): Bacteria > Pseudomonadota > Gammaproteobacteria > Xanthomonadales > Xanthomonadaceae > Pseudomarimonas. The sequence continues at coordinate 3,383 of CAYGMG010000218.1, read as the reverse complement.
CATGATCGCGTCGTGCTCGGCCGGCGCGCAGCGCACGCACTGCGCCTCCAGCGCCGCCAGCATGCGCTCGGCGAACGGCCGCCAGTGGTCCAGGCGTGCCTCGCAAACCACCAGAACGCGGCCCTTGAGGGTCGGCGACTTGGGTGGCGCGGTCATCGGGTGCAGACCGAGGACCTCGACCGGGGCCTCGAGCATGGCCTCGACCGGCGCCTGCTTGATCGAGGTGATGTCCAGCCATAGAGGTGGAACGGCACGTTCAGGCATGCCGGCCGCCAGCTCGCGGATGATGCGTGCGGTGTGCCGGATCGGCAGGGCGAAGATCAGCACCTCGCACTCATCGCGCAGCGTTTGCGCGGAAGGCAAGCCGGGCAGTGCGGGGTCGCTGCCGAGCACCTCAAGACCGAGGCGCCGATCGAAGAAGTCACTCAGCCAGCGTCCGTAGGCGCCGCCCGCGCCGAGAATACCGACCCGCGGCAGCGGACTCATCCGGCGCTGCCGACAAACTGCCTCAGTGCCGGGTTCGCGGATTCCTCGACCCACCAGAAACCCAATCGCTCAAGATCGGCGGCGAATGCCGGATCGTCCGCCTCGGCGACTTCGAAGCCGGCCAGCACGCGGCCGTAGGCGGCGCCATGGTTGCGATAGTGGAACAAGGTGATGTTCCAGCGCGTGCCCAGGGTGTCGAGAAAGTGCAGCAGGGCGCCGGGCCGCTCGGGGAACTCGAAGCGCAGCAGGCGCTCGCGCTGCAGCTCACGCGCCGGGCCGCCGACCAGATGCCGCACGTGCAGGCGGGCGACCTCGTTGTCGGTGTAGTCGGCGCAGGCATAGCCCGCTTCGTTGAGCGCGCTGCGGATCGCGCTGCGCTCGGCCATGCCGCCCTTGAGCTGGACGCCGACATAGACCTGGGCCGCTTCGGCGGCATGGTAACGATAGTTGAACTCGGTCACCGCGCGGCGGCCGATGGCGCGGCAGAAATCCAGGAAGCTTCCCGGCCGCTCGGGAATGGTGACCCCGAACAGGGCCTCGTGCTGCTCGCCGATCACCGCGCGCTCGGTGATGTGGCCAAGGCGGTCGAAATTCATGTTGGCACCGGATAGCACCGCGACCAGCTCACGGCCCTGGGCGCCGGTCTCGGCGATCCAGCGCTTCATCCCGGCAAGGGCCAGCGCGCCGGCTGGCTCGACGATGCTGCGGGTGTCCTCGAACACGTCGCGGATCGCCGCGCAGATCTGGTCGGGGTCCACGGTGACCACGCCGTCGATGCGCTCGCGGATCACCTCGAAGTTCAGCGTGCCGATCTCGCGTACCGCACAGCCATCGACGAACAGGCCGACCTGATCCAGACGCACCGGACGTCCGGCCTCCATCGCGGCCTTCAGACAGGCGGCGTCCTCGGGCTCCACCGCGATCACCTTGACTGCCGGATCCAGCGCCTTGATGTAGGCGGCCATGCCGGCGCACAGGCCGCCGCCGCCGACCGGCACGAACACCGCGTCGATGCGCCCACGATGCTGAGCCAGCAGTTCCATCGCCACGGTGCCCTGGCCGGCAATCACCGCGGCATCGTCATAGGGGTGGATCAGGGTGCGGCCCTCGTTCTCGGCAAGGGCGCGGCCGTGGGCTGCGGCATCGTCATAGGAGTCGCCATGCAGGACCGCTCGGGCACCCAGCGCCAGCACCGAGGAGACCTTGATCTGCGGCGTCGTCGCCGGCATCACGATCACCGCATCGATGCCCAGCTCGCGGGCGCCCAGCGCCACGCCCTGTGCATGGTTGCCGGCCGACACCGCAAGCACGCCGCGCTGGCGCTCCTCGGCGCTCAGCTGGCAGAGCCGGTTGTATGCGCCGCGCAGCTTGAACGAAAACACCGGCTGCAGGTCCTCGCGCTTCAGCCAGACCTGGTTGTCGAGGCGCTTGGACAGCCGCGGTGCCTGGTCCAGTGGCGAGCGCTTGGCGACGTCGTAGACCGGCGCGGTGAGGATCGCACGTAGCCAGTGGCTGGCGTCCTGAGGCGGCCTGGGTGGCGCTGTCCCTGCGCTAGCCAATGCGCCCGGGCTTGCCGGCGGCTCGCGGTGCAGGATGCTCATCCCGACTTGCCCTTGCACAGACGCTTGTAGCGTTTGCGTACCGCCTCGCCGGCCTTGCGCGTGGAGACCGCGTGCTTGCGCGACAGGTCGGCAGTCAGCACGCCATCGTCGAGCGCCGCCGAAACGGCCTGTTCAATGCGCATTGCTTCCTCCTGCAATCCCAGCGAATGCCGCAGCAGCAAGGCGACCGAGAGCAGGGTCGCATAGGGGTTGGCAATGCCCTGGCCGGCGATATCCGGCGCCGAGCCGTGGATCGGTTCGAACAGGCCGGCACGGCCCTCGCCCAGCGAAGCCGAGGGCAGCAGGCCCATCGAGCCGGCCAGCACCGAGGCTTCGTCGGTCAGGATGTCGCCGAACAGGTTCTCGGTCAGGATCACGTCGAACGAGGCGGGGCGGGTCAGCAGGTACATGGCCATGGCGTCGACCAGCAGGTGCTCGACGGCCACGTCCGGAAATTCTTCCGCCATCACCCGGGTTACCGTCGAGCGCCACAGCCGCGAGGTCTCCAGCACATTGGCCTTGTCGACATGGGTCAGCTTGCCGCGCCGGCCGCGAGCCAGGGCCGCGGCCTTGCGCGTGACCCGCTCGATCTCGGTCACGGTATAGCGGCATTCATCCACCGCGGCGTCCTTCTCCCGGCGCTTGGCGCCGAAGTAGCTGCCGCCGGTCAGTTCCCGCACAAAGAGAATGTCCACGCCGCGGAGCAGTTTGCTCTTGAGCGGCGCCAGCTTGGCCGCCACCGGATGTGGCGCCACCGGCCGCAGGTTGGCGAACACGCCGAGCGTGGCACGCAGCCTGAGCAGGCCCTGTTCCGGCCGCACCTTGGCATTCGGATCCGACCACTGCGGCCCACCCACCGCGCCGAGCAGGACCGCATCCGCCTTCTCACAGAGTTTCACCGTCGCCGCCGGCAGCGGATCGCCCTCGGCATCGATTGCGCAGCCGCCGATCAGGCCCTCCTTGATCTTGAACGTATGCCCGCCCTGTTCCGCGACCAGCTCCAGCAGGGCCTTGGCCTCGACACAGATCTCCGGGCCGATACCGTCGCCGGGGAGCAGGGCAATGGTGGCTTTCATGGTGCGATTCCTTTCTGTGGGCGGGGCGCCGTCCCGGCGCGGGGAGAGTGCTTGATGGTAGTTGCCAGCTTGCTGGCGATCGCGTGGCTGCGTCGTGCCGTTTTGGCGTTCTGCTGTCTGTTTTCGAGAGCAGGATCAACAGCGTTTCGATCTGCCCTGCGGGCAGCCCGAGTCACTTTCTCTTGATTCGGCAAGAGAAAGTAACCAAAGAGAAGCCGAC
>CAYGMG010000217.1:0-4946 GCA_964350895.1 uncultured Lysobacter sp. | reverse complement strand
GCCGGCTGCGCGCAGCCGGCGGGTGGCTTCGATACCGTCCATCAGCGGCATGTGCATGTCGATCAGCAGCAGGTCGGCGCCGCGCTGCTTGAGTGTCTCGATCACCTCGATGCCGTTGGCGCAGGCGCGCACCCGGGCGCCGCTGGCCTCGACCATGGCCACCAGCAGCCGGCGCAGATCGTCGACGTCGTCGGCCACCACGACCTCGCCGGCAAGCCGCGGCACCTGTGCATCCTGCGGCTGCGCCGGGGCCCTGGCGGGCTCGGCCGCGGCGCCCAGTGTCTCGGGAAACACCAGGCTGAAGCGGCTGCCCAGTCCGGGCCGGCCGTGCACCGCAAGGCGCCCGCCCATCGCCTCGCAGAGCCGGCGGCTGATGAACAGCCCAAGCCCCGATCCGCCGAAACGACGGGTGGTGGAGAGATCGGCCTGGGAGAACGGCAGGAACAGCCGGGAGCGGGTTTCCGCGTCAAGGCCGATACCGGTATCGCGGACGCTGAACACCAGGGCGCCGAGGCAGCGTCGAACGCGTAGCTCGACCCCGCCGTGTTCGGTGAACTTGATCGCATTGCCGAGCAGGTTGATCAGTACCTGGCGCAGGCGCAGCGGATCGGCGAGCAGGGCGCCGGGCAGATCGCGGTCGGCGACGATCCGCAGGACGATGCCGCGCTCCTCGGCGCGCGCGGCGAAGGTCGAGCGCAGGTCGGCGAGCAGCTCGTCGATGCCGACCGCGGTCGACTCCACACGCAGCTCCCCCGATTCGATGCGTCCGGCGTCGAGCACGTCATTGACCACCGCGAGCAGGTGCTCGCCTTGGCGGCGGATGGTCTGCAGCGACTCGCGCAGGGTGCCCTGCCGGGCGCCCGGCTGCATCGCCAGCTCGGCGTAGCCAAGGATCGAAGTCAGCGGGGTGCGCAGCTCGTGGCTCATGTTGGCCAGGAACACCGACTTGGCCTCGGCCAGCTGGCGCGCCTTGAACAGCGCCTCGCGCAGGTCTTCGGTGCGCCGTCCTACGCGCTCTTCCAGCTCGCGATTCAGCTCGGCCTGCTCACGCAGCGCGGTGCGCAGGCGGTGGTCGAGATCGCCGAGCCGGCCGAGCATCGCGTTGAAGTCGGCGTGCAGCTCGGCAAGCTCGGCAAAGCGCGCCTCAAGCGCCACCGGACGCAGCGACGAGGGCTGCTCCAGGTCGATCATCCTGACGTGGCCGAGCAGCTGGTCGAGCGGCCCGGACAGGCTGCGCACGAAGCGCGCGCTGAGCCAGTGAATCAGCCACAGGCCGCCGAGGCAGGCAAGGCCAAGCAGCAGGTGTCCGGTGGTCTGGGCCTTGGCAATCGGGGCGAGCGGCGCCAGCGTCGCCAGCTGCCAGCCCAGCGAGGGCAGCCGGGCGTCCACCAGAAGCTGGTCGCCGCTGGCATTGAGCGGCAGGCGCGGTGCGTCGGGGTCAGGTCCGAGCTGCAGCGCAGGCCCCGCATCGCTGACCCTGACCTGGGCCAGGGTGCTGGCAACCACTGCGCCGTTGGCATCGCGCAGCACGGCATCCAGGCCCTCGGCCTCGGCCATCGCCACCAGCCGGCGCTGCATGGTCTCCAGCGACAGCGAGCCTTCCACTACGCCGGCGAAACGGCCTGCTGTGTCGTAGTAGGGCGCGCTCACTGCGACCAGGGAATCGCTGCCGAAGCCGCGGCCGCGGAACACGCCGCTGACGTAGGGCAGGCCGGTATCGCGCGGCTGGCGGAAGTAGCTGCGGTCGCTGACCGGGCCCGGTCGGACGCTGGCGCCGGGCGCGTGGAAGTCGAGCAGCTCGCCGCTGTCGTCGGTGACCAGCAGGGTCAGAAACCCCTCCAGACGACGCTGCAGGCCGCGCAGGCTGGGCGGGTTGCCCGAGGCGCTGGCATCGTCCGCGGATTGCGCCACGGCGCGCAGGTGCTCGCCGACGTGCTCCTCGACATAGACGCCGATCTGCAGGTTGACCCGCCGGGCGTCTTCGCCACGGTGCAAGGCGAGGTCGACCCAGTAGGCCTGGCCGACCAGTAGCAGGCCGACAAACAGCGCCGGCGCCAGGGTCACGGTGAAGCTGCTGGTGAGGAGGGCGCGCAGGGTCGGCAGTGCCTGTTCCCGATGTGCGCCGGGCGGGTCGAAGAGCAGATGGCTGGCGGCCTGGGCGAGCAGGGCATTGACCGCCAGCAGGGCCAGCGCCAGATGCCAGGGAACCAGAGGCGGCAGCAGCCACAGCAGGAGAGCGGCAAACGGCAGGGCCAGCAGCGGGGTCAGCAGCAGCCGCCGGGCCAGACCTTGCCCGGCCAGCAGCACCGACAGGCCCGCCAGCATCAGGCAGAACGCGGCCAGCGCGGCGTCGCGCGTGGCAAGCCCGACCAGCAACCCGGCGAGCAGCGCCCAGTAAGGCTGGCCACGATTGGCAAAGCGCGTCGGCACGACCACCCCGAGCAGCAGGGGCAAGGCGCCGGGAATCCCCACCGCGAGCGCGTTGGCGGCGCCGCCGAGCGCGATCGCCGCCAGCGCGCGGAATGCCTCGCGGCCGCTAGACCGTGCCACGCCGTTTGCCGACGAAGGGGCGGTAGTACTCGCGAATCAGCGCCATGTCGGCGGCGCGGTCCTCGCTGGTCTGGACCAGCCGGCCGATGCCGATGCGCCGCTCGGGGTAGTGGAACCACGCGCACAGGATCGGCACCCCGGCCTGGCGCGCGATATGCCAGAAACCGCTGCGCCAGTGCTCGACCTGGCGCCGGGTGCCTTCCGGGGCGAGGATCACCCAGAACACCGGATGCCGTGCAAACGCCTCGACGGTCTGGCCGACCACGCCGTTGGCGGCATGGCGATTGATCGGCATGGCGCCGAACCAGCGCAGCAGGCGCCCCAGGAACAGTCCGCTGGCGCCCTGGAAAAGCTCCGACTTGGCCATGATCCGCAGCTCGATACCCAGCGCCAGCTTGGCCGCCAGGCCCCAGATCCCGTCCCAGGCCGAGGAATGCGGAGCGACGATGATCAGCAGCTTGTCGACATCCGGCCAGGCTCCCTCCACGCTCCAGCCGCCCAGGCGCAGGATGCTGCGGCCGAACCAGCGGGTCAGGGCGTTGCCGTGGCGCGGGGCGCGCGGCGGCAGCTGCGCCTGGATCGGGTCCCTCACCCTTCGCGGTCCCAGTTGCGCGCGGCGCGGTTGCGCTTGATCGAGGCGCGCTCGCGCTTGCTGGCCATGCGCCGCTCCTGCGAACCGCGGGTCGGTTTGGTGGCCAGTCGCGGTTTGGGTGGTTTGAGCGCCGCCTTCAGCACGCCGAGCAGGCGGGTCCGGGCGTCCTCGCGATTGCGTTCCTGGGTGCGGAAGCGCTGGGCCAGGATCACCAGCACACCGTCTTCGGTGATGCGCCGGTCGCGGCGCGCCAGCAGTCGCTGGCGCAGGCCATCCGGCAGCGAGGGCGAGCCGGCCACGTCGAAGCGCAGCTCGACCGCGGTGGATACCTTGTTGACGTTCTGCCCGCCGGGGCCGCTGGCGCGGACGAAGCGTTCGCTCAGTTCATCCTCGGGAATGGCGATGGAGGGCGTAAGGCGGAGCATGGCAGCGCAGCGATCGTCGGGGGCCGCAGTGTACCGCCGACCATCATGCCCGCGGCAGCCCGGATAGCACCGGCCGCGGCCCGCGGTGAACCCATGGCGTCGCGGACGCGGGCGGGCCTGCGTCCGCGGCAGGCGTACTGCACTGATGGAGCGGGACCGCGGCCCACCGTGCGCGCCCTTAGCTATCAGTATCGCCGACCGGCACATATTGCATTTGCACACCTCGAAGCGCTACCCGGCGGAGACCAACCGCAACGCATCCAGACGTGTGGAAGGAAAACGGAATAGGATGTTTAGGGAACCGGAATCGGATCAAGGCGATATGCAGTGTGGTGACGGAATCCTGCCGAGGGCGCTGGTCATAGTGACCTTGATGACGATGCCGCCGGCGGCGCTGGGCCAGAGAACCTTCTCCAACGGGTTCGAGGCCCTGGACCTGCCCGACATTCCACCGACCTCGGAGCCTGCCTCGGCGCGCCATAGCGCAAGGCCGCTGGGCAGCACGGGCGCTGCCCAAGGCTATTACGAGTACCTGCCGCCGGGCTACAGCTTCGCCCAGCGCTATCCGCTGCTGATCTTCGTCCACGGCCTCGGAGAAAACGGCAACGGCGGCAGCCAGCTCTCCCTCGTCCTGCGCAATGGACCGCCCCGGCTGATCGATCGCGACACCTGGGACGCCAGCAGGCCCTTCGTGGTGCTTTCGCCGCAGCGTACCGGCGGTGGCTGTACCACCAGCAACGAGATCGACGCCTTCATCCGCTTTGCCCTCGCCGAGTACGCGATCAACCCGGATCGCGTCTATCTCACCGGCTTGAGCTGCGGTGCGATTGGCAGCTGGAACTACGCCGGCAGCTTCATCAACGCCGACATCGCAGCCATGGTGCCGATTGCCGGAAACGGCAGCGGCGCCTTCAATCGCGCCGGCTGTGATCTGGGTGCGCTGCCGATCTGGGCTTTCCACGGCGACGCCGATACGGTGGTGGGCCCGTCAGGCACCACCACGCCCATCAACAACCTGCTGGCCTGCGATCCCGCTCCGGCCAACGTCAGGATGACGATCTATCCCGGGGTCGGCCACGACTCCTGGGCGCGCACCTATGACCTGAGCGCCGGTCACGACATCTACTCCTGGATGCTGCAGTTCCGGAGACCGTGAACCCTCAAGCGGGTCAGGTTCTCCGAGCGCCTCTCGCGAGCCTGGCCAAGGGCACGGATGGGCCCGCTTCATCGGGGCGTCAGGGCGAGCCTTGGGCGCAATGCTGCCGTTCGCGCAGGGTGGGTCTTGGATCCGCTGGATGGGCGCCCCAACGCACGCCGGCGAGCCGTTGTGGGAGCGGATCGTATCCGCGACCGCAGCGCTGCAGGCTTGCCACTGACTG
>CAYGMG010000216.1:0-4968 GCA_964350895.1 uncultured Lysobacter sp. | reverse complement strand
CGACCACCAAGCCTGGCTTGATGTGGGAGCGGATCGTATCCGCGACCGCAGCGCTGCAGGCTTGCCACTGACTGCGGTTAGATCGAGACGTCGCGGTCGCGGATACGATCCGCTCCCACAACAGCTCGTCGGCGTGCCCTGCGAACGTCCGGTTTGCGCCCAATATGACCGTCCGATTCTGGCCTCAGTCAGCCTTCACTTCCGGCCCCAGCTGGTCGACCTTCAGCGCCGAGACTTCGAACAGGAACTCGCGTTCGCCGCCGTCTGCCAAGGGCAGGTTGATGCGCAGGGCGCGGGCCTTCGCGATGAGCGGTAGCACCTTGCGGTCCTCCTCGATGAACACGGCTGGCGGCACATTGCCCTCGGCGCGGCTGATCAGCAGGGGCTGGCCCTGTTCGCCATCGACGGTCCAGCTAACCCGGCACTCCGCCTGGCAGGCGAAGTCGCCGCCGCTGTCCATCAGCAGGTAGATGCTCTGGCCCCAGGCCGGATGCCGACGCAGCACAAGGCGGACCTGCGGCGCGCCGCTGCCTTTTGCAACGCTGTGGATATAGGCGGTGTACACCCTCCCGCCGGCCTCGGCATCGTCCACCTGGTGATAGGTCCAGAGGTTCTCCAGCCGGCGCGCTTCGGCTATCTCGGCGGCCTGCTTCTGCAGCTCGGGCAGGCGCTGCGCCAGGGCCTTGCCCGCTTCGGTCGCGGCGTAGCGGCTGACCACGTCGACAGCGTAGGCGTGGGCGATCTCGACCTTGCCATCGCTGAGCACTGCATCCACCTGGGCCGTGCCCTCGCGCGCCGCGGCTTCTGCGCGGGCTTGCAGCTGTGCGGCATGCTGCCGGCGTTCAGCTTCGCGGTCCACGCAGCCATTGCTGAAAAGCAGGGCAAGGACAAGCAGGGGCAGGGATCGAGACAGGCTCATCGTGGTCTCCGGGCAGACGGGCGAGGGCGGGAGAATAGCCCGAGCGGAGAAATTGATGCGCTATGTTGATTGACGGCGTGCCGGTCGCTGCCTATGATTCGCGGTCTTCCGGCGTGGAAGTGCCTGCGTTCGAAGCCCCGGGGTATAGCTCAGTCTGGTAGAGCGCCAGCTTTGGGAGCTGGATGTCGGGGGTTCGAATCCCTCTGCCCCGACCAAGCGGGACAAGGGTGCAGGCACGCGACTTCGGAGAACCGCAAGGCTGCAAGCGCCCGTAGCTCAACTGGATAGAGCACCGGCCTTCTAAGCCGGCGGTTACAGGTTCGATTCCTGTCGGGCGCGCCACGCTGCCGACTGCAGGAATCAGCTGGAGAGGTGGCACACGATCCGGCAAGCGTTTCGGGGTGGATTCCGAGCGAGTTGAAAAGACTACAAGTGGATGTAGCTCAGTTGATGGCGACATCCACGCTCTGCTCGAACTGCCGGTGGCAGTTCGAGCGGATGGCGCCGGGAAGGCAAAAGCCGACCGGCGCGCGCTCCAAGGATGGATCGTCGGCGAGTTGAAAAGTTTATGGTGGATGTAGCTCAGTTGGTTAGAGCACTGGATTGTGATTCCAGATGTCGCGGGTTCGAATCCCGTCTTCCACCCCAGTCCCAAGATGCGGCACAATACGCGTCTTGAGCCGCCCCAGGCGGCGCAGAGTTAGATGGGCCGTTAGCTCAGTTGGTAGAGCAGTTGACTCTTAATCAATAGGTCGTAGGTTCGAATCCTACACGGCCCACCATCTCGACTCCCTGCGGGACGCAATCCCTCCGATCAGCCAATCGCAAGCGAAAGTGGCGGAACTGGTAGACGCGCTGGATTTAGGTTCCAGTGGGGTAACCCGTGAGAGTTCGAGTCTCTCCTTTCGCACCACGTTGGCGGTGTGCTGGAGGGCTCGACTCGACGGTGGGTGAGGGCTCGGCGTCTGGACGCGGCAAACGGACCATTATTGGCGCATCGGAGTGGCGAGGCGCTGGCTGCCCCAGGAGTTGTCATGCAAGTTTCGGTTGAACACCCCAGCACCCTCGTCCGCAAGCTGACCGTCAGCGTGCCCGCCGACAAGATCGAATCGCAGGTCAGTGCGCGGCTCCGCGAGATGGGCCGCAATGTCCGCCTCAAGGGCTTCCGCCCCGGCAAGGTTCCGCCCAAGGTGATCGAGCAACGTTTTGGCGCCCAGGTGCGAAACGAGGCGATCTCCGAAGTTATCCGCGAATCATTCAACGAGGCTCTGCGCCAGGAGAACCTGCGCCCGGCACTGCCGCCCTCGATCGAAACCACCGGCGTGCCGAGCGAGGACCAGTTCCAGTACGTAGCGACCTTCGAGGTGATGCCCGAGATCGCCGCGATCGACGTCTCCAAGCTGAAGGTCAAGCGCCCGACCGCCAGCGTCGAGGACGCCGACATCGACCAGATGATCGACACCCTGCGCATGCAGCGGCGGACCTGGAACCCGGTCGAGCGCGCGGCGAAGGCCGGCGACATGGTGCTGTTCGAATCGCACGTCGAGCTGGACGGCAAGCGCTTCCCGGCCGAGGGCTCGGAGCGCTCCGGCACGGTCGTCGGCAGCGGCGCGATCTTCCCCGAGATCGAGGCCAAGCTGGAAGGCCTTGCCGCCGATGCGACCACCAGCTTCGAGCTGGATTTCCCGGAGAAGCACGGCGTGCCTGAGCTTGCCGGCAAGCGCGGCACCATGCATATCAAGGCTATCCGCGTGTCCGAGAGCGTCATGCCCGAGGTCGACGCCGAGTTCATCGCCAGCTTCGGCATCTCCGAGGGCGACGTCGAGACTTTCCGCAAGGAGGTTCGCGCCAACCTCGAGCGCGAGCTGAAGGGTGCCTTGATGCAGCGCCTGAAGGGCGACGTCGTGCGCAAGCTGCTGGAGCAGCACGCCGACCTCGAGCTGCCCGCCGGGCTGGTTGAGGCCGAAGCACGGGCGCTGGTCAAGCAGGCCGAGCGCCAGGCCGAGCAGCAGGGCCGCAAGGGCGCCAAGGTGGAGCTGGAAAGCGTCAAGCCCGCCGCCCGCCAGCGCGTGTCTGCCGCCGTCCTGCTCGGTGAGCTGGCGCGGCAGAACGAGATCCGCCTGGACCGCAACCGGGTCAACGAAATGATGGCCAGCATCGCATCGACCTACGAGGACCCGATGCAGGTTGTCGAGCTGTATCGCAACGATGCGCAGCTGATGCAGGGCCTTGAAAGCCGCGTGATCGAGGACCAGGTAATCGACTGGATCGCCGACCATTCCGATGTCACGGTCGAGACGGTGAGCTTTGCGGACGTGATGCGCCCCGGCAACGCCGGCTGATCCTGCGCTGTACAGTCCTTCGAGGAGCGCCCGCCCAGGGCGCTCCTCAGCTCGCGTATCCGGCGCATGTCCGGGTTCGCTCACGACGAATCAACCGCTTGCGCGATAGATTCGCTCCGCCCCAATCAGGAAGGTCCCCCATGACGATCCGCAATCTCAATCTTGTCCCGATGGTGGTCGAGCAGACCAGTCGCGGCGAGCGCGCGTACGACATCTACTCGCGGCTGCTCAAGGAGCGGGTGATTTTCCTGATCGGGCCCATCGACGACCATATGGGCAACCTGGTGGTGGCCCAGCTGCTGTTCCTCGAGTCGGAAAATCCGGACAAGGACATCAGCCTGTACATCAACAGCCCGGGCGGCGTGGTCACCGCCGGCATGGCGATCTACGACACCATGCAGTTCATCAAGCCGGACGTGGTCACCATGTGCATCGGCCAGGCGGCCAGCATGGGCGCGCTGCTGCTGGCATCGGGCGCCAAGGGCAAGCGGCATGCCCTGCCGCACTCGCGGATGATGATCCACCAGCCGCTGGGCGGCTACCAAGGGCAGGCCAGCGACATCGAGATCCACACCCGTGAGATCCTGACCCTGCGCGACCGTCTCAACCGGGTGCTCGCCGATCACACTGGCCAGCCGCTGGAGCGGATCGCCAAGGATACCGACCGCGACAACTTCATGAGCGCGGAAGATGCGGCCAAGTACGGGCTGATCGACTCGGTGATCGAGCGGCGCAGCGAAGAGACCGTGAAGCCCGGTTGAGCGGCTTCCGGAGGCTTCGCGTTTCGTCACAATTCGGGCCGTCGGCCGCGCTGGGCGCGGCTGGTGGCACACTTACCCTGTGGTATTCTCGGGTCATCCCCCGCAAGGGGCGGTTGGCAGGCAAGGCAGCATGACTGAAGAGCGTTCCGGACGCGGTGGCGACAGCGCAAAGATCCTTTACTGTTCCTTCTGCGGGAAGAGTCAGCACGAGGTGCGCAAGCTGATTGCGGGCCCCAGCGTGTTCATCTGCGATGAATGCGTCGAGCTGTGCAATGACATCATCCGCGAGGAGCTCGAAGAAAAGGTCGCCAGCTCACGCAGCCACTTGCCCAAGCCGCGCGAGATTCTCGACGTCCTGGACCAGTACGTGGTCGGCCAGCCGCGGGCGAAGAAGACGCTTGCGGTAGCCGTGTACAACCACTACAAGCGGATCGAGACCCGCGCCAAGGGCGACGAGGTCGAGCTGTCCAAGAGCAATATCCTGCTGGTCGGACCCACCGGCTCGGGCAAGACCCTGCTCGCCGAGACCCTCGCCCGCCTGCTTAACGTGCCCTTTACCATCGCCGATGCGACGACGCTGACCGAGGCGGGCTACGTCGGTGAGGATGTAGAGAACATCATCCAGAAGCTGCTGCAGAAGTGCGACTACGATGTGGAAAAGGCGCAGCACGGCATCGTCTACATCGACGAGATCGACAAGATTTCGCGCAAGTCGGAGAACCCGTCGATCACCCGTGACGTGTCGGGCGAGGGCGTGCAGCAGGCCCTGCTCAAGCTGATCGAGGGCACGGTGGCCAGCGTGCCGCCGCAGGGTGGCCGCAAGCATCCTCAGCAGGAGTTCCTGCAGGTCGACACCAAGAACATCCTGTTCATCTGCGGCGGCGCCTTCGCCGGGCTCGACAAGATCATCCAGCAGCGTTCGCTGGATTCGGGCGGTATCGGCTTT
>CAYGMG010000215.1:0-4981 GCA_964350895.1 uncultured Lysobacter sp. | reverse complement strand
GGTGGCTGGGCTGCTTCGGGAGCTTCAGGCGCCTGCGGTGCTTCAGGCGGCTCGGTGTCGGTCATGCATATCGACAGCTGGTTCGGCAGCAAGCTGCGCTATCGCATCGATCGCCCCGGCTACGAGCTGGCCCTTGATACCAAGGGCGACTTCGAACTCAATGAGGCCGAGGACGACTTCGTCGCCATCGAGGACGAGCTGAGCTTCGAGGAAACCATGGGTGGGGTGACGCGGCTGCTGGAGATCGAGGACAAGGGCGGCCAGCTGCAGCGCAGCTACTTTGTCGACGGCAAGTCGCAACCGGTTGACGCCGAAACCCGGCGCTGGCTCGCCGAGGCCCTGCCGCGCATGCTGCGCGAAACCGGAGTCGGCGCCGACGAGCGCGTCGCGCGCATCCATGCCGCCGGCGGCAGCGCCGCGGTGCTTGCCGAGATCGACCTGATCGGCCGCAGCCACGGACGCGGCCGCTATCTGCGCGCCCTGTTCTACCTTCCCGGGCTGGACGCGGCAACCGTCGACGCCGGTGTGCAGCGGGCGCTGCAGCTCAGCGGCGACTACGAGCGCCGCGTGGTGCTGGTCAGTGCGCTCGGCAACCATTCGCTTTCCGACCGGGCGCTGGGCGCCGTGCTCGACGGCGCCGCGCAGATCGACAGCGACTACGAACGCCGCGTGCTGCTGCAGGAAGCAGCGCCGCGGTTGGGCGAGGACGCCGCGCTGCAGCAGCGCTGGGTGGCCGCGCTGCGCAGCATGGAGTCCTCCTACGAAATGCGCGTCGCCGTGCAGGCCCTGGCCAAGCAGCCGCTGCAGTCCGGGGCGCTGGCCGGCGCCCTGGCCGCGGTCGAGCTGATCGATTCCGACTACGAACAGCGCGTCGCCCTGCAGTCGCTGGGTCGGCATATCGGGAGTGATGCGAGCGCTTTTGCCGCCTACGCCGCGGCGCTGTCCGGCATCGATTCGGACTATGAGCGGCGAGTCGCCGTCGAAAGCCTGCTCAAGCGCGCCAAGGCCGATGCCCCGGCCCTTCTGGCCCTGCTGCCGGCGATCGCGGATATCGACTCCGACTACGAATGCCGCCGGGCCCTGCAGGCGCTGGCCAAGAGCATGCCCGCCGACCCCGAGCTGATCCGCCAGTATCGGGCGGTGGCCCGTCAGCTGGGCGACTATGAGCGCGGCCAGGCCGAGCGCTCGCTGGACCGCCTGGAGGGCTGAGCCTGGAGCCAGCGCGGCAAGCCTCAACCCATCGCTAACGATTCAGCTGTTAGGCTTGCCGCCTCAATTCTGGAGCTCCCTGCCATGCGTAAACTTCTTGTCGTGTCCCTGGTCGCCGCCCTTGCCGCCTGCGGCGGGCAAAGCAATCCACCGGCCGAACCTGCTGCCGAGCCCGCAGCGCAACCGGCCCAGCCGGCAGCGCAGGCCGAACCCGCGGCGCCGCAGGCTTCGGCGCTTGATGCGGCAGTCGCCGGCAGCTGGCGTACGCCCGAGTTTGTCGCCCGCGATGCGCACCGCCATCCCAAGGAGACCCTCGAGTTCTTCGCCATCGCCCCGGACGCCACGGTGATCGAGATCACTCCGGGCGGCGGCTGGTACGCCGAGATCCTCGCTCCCTACCTTATGGCCGAGGGCAACTACATCGGCGCGATCATCGATCCGTCCAAGGCCAGCAGCGAAGGTGCCCGCGACTACTACAGCAAGAGCAACCAGGGCCTGCGCGACAAGCTTGCCGCCGCTCCCGAGCAGTTCGGCAAGGTCAGCCTGGTCGAGTTCGACATCAATGCACCGGTACTCGGCGAGCCGGCCAGTGCCGATGCCGTGCTGACCTTCCGCAACGTGCACAACTGGGTGAACAACGGCGCAGCGCCGGGCATGTTCCAGGCCTTCTTCGCCGCGCTCAAGCCGGGCGGCGTGCTCGGCGTGGTCGAGCACCGCGCCAATGCTGACGTGCCGGAAGGTGATCGCTCCGGCTACATGAGCGAGGCCCAGGTAATCAAGATGGCCACCGATGCCGGCTTCGTGCTGGATGAGAAGAGCGAGATCAACGCCAACCCGCAGGACACCAAGGACCACCCGAACGGCGTCTGGACCCTGCCGCCGAGCAACCGTCATGACGAGGCGGACGCGGCCAAGTACCAGGCCATCGGCGAGTCCGACCGGATGACCCTGCGCTTCCGCAAGCCGGCCTGATCCGCACCGCCAGCGCAGTAGACAACGCCCGGCTTCGGCCGGGCGTTGTCGTTTCTGCCGCGCGGCCAGCTGCCTGACGCATTCTGCAGCGGCAGCGCGGTAGCATCAGGCACCCCGCGCAGATTGCCGCCATGACCGCCACCGATCACGCCCCCAGCTACTACGCCGCCAGCGCCCACCCGGCGCCCGATCGCCCGCCGCTGGCGGGCAGCCACCAGGCTGACGTTTGCATCATCGGCGCCGGCTACACCGGTCTCTCAGCCGGATTGTTCCTGGCCGAGGCGGGCTTCAGGGTGATCGTTCTGGAAGCGGCCCAGGTCGGCTGGGGCGCCTCCGGGCGCAACGGCGGACAGATCGTCCACAGCTATTCGCGCGACATGGACGTGATCGAGGCGCGCCACGGCGCCAAGGCCGCCACCGCGCTGGGCAGCATGGCCTTCGAAGGCGCGCGCATCATCCGCGAGCGGGTCTCCCGCTACGGTATCCAGTGCGATCTGAAGGACGGCGGCATCTACGCCGCCAAGACCGCGCGCAAGGTGAGCGAGCTGGAACACCACAAGGCGCTGTGGGAACGCTACGGCAACGACCAGCTGGAACTGCTGGATCGCGAAGGCGTGCGCCGGCACATCGGCAGCGATGCCTACGAGGGAATCCTGGTCGATCGCAGCGGCGGCCACCTCCATCCGCTCAACCTCGCGCTCGGCGAGGCCGCAGCGCTGGAAAGCCTGGGTGGAACGATATGTGAGAATTCTCGAGTGACCCGCATCGAGCGCGGCGCCACGCCGCGGGTGCACACCGCCGATGCATCGGTGCTGGCGAAGTTCGTCATCGTCGCCTGCAACGCCTACATCGGCGATCTCGAACCACAGCTGGCCGCCAAGTCGATGCCCTGCGGCACCCAGGTCATCGCCACCGAGCCGCTCGGCGAGCGCTGGCGCGAGGTGTTGCCCAGCGACCACTGCGTCGAGGACAACAACTTCCTGCTCGACTACTACCGGCTCAGCGCCGACAAGCGGCTGATCTTCGGCGGCGGCGTGATCTACGGCGCCCGCGATCCGGCGCGCATCGAGCAGCTGTTGCGGCCCAATCTCGAAAGCACCTTCCCCCAGCTCAAGGGGGTCAAGATCGACTACGCCTGGACCGGCAACTTCCTGCTCACCCTGTCACGCCTGCCCCAGGTCGGCCGGCTGGACAACACGATCTACTATTCGCAAGGTTGCTCGGGACACGGCGTCACCTTCACCCACCTGATCGGCCGGGTGCTGGCTGAGGCCCTGCGCGGCCAGGCCGAACGTTTCGACGCCTTCGCCGCCCTGCCGCACTACCCGTTCCCCGGCGGGCGACTGCTGCGGATTCCGTTCACCGCGCTGGGCGCCTGGTGGTACGACCTGCGCGACCGCATCGGCATCTGAGCGCCGCCCTTAGCCCTGCAACGCGCCCGCGGAGTCACCATGCGCTATGCCACGCTGCGCCGCTATGCCCTGTCGCTGCCCGAGGTCAGTGAGGCACCGCACCACCACCTCGGCTCCTTTCGCGTGCGCGGCAAGATCTTCATCACCGTCCCGCCCGGCGAAACCCATCTGCACCTGTTCCTGCCCGAATCCCAGCGCGAGCAGGCCCTGGCCCTTCATCCGGAATGGCTGGAGAAGCTGCTCTGGGGTGGCAAGGTGGTCGGACTCAGGGCTACCCTCGACCCCGCCCAGCCCGCCGCGCTGAAGACGCTGGTCCGCCAGGCCTGGGCGAACAAGGCGCCGGCCGCACCGCTCGACTGAACCTGCGACTATCCGATCACAGCCTTTGTCTGATTCGCTCGAACCCGCATCGCAAGCGATGCCTTCCAAACAAACCTCGATGAATCGTCATTCCCGCGAAGGCTCACTGCTATCCGCCCATCGCGAGGCCGGCCGCGCGCTTAGCCGCTTTCAACCGAATCAGAAGCAGAAAAGACTCGCCTGCGGCCGGAAACCCATGCGAATGCACCGACGTCATCCCCGCGCAGGCGGGGATCCAGCTCTTCGCAGCGATATCAACGGCTTGAAGAGCAGAAGCTGGACCCCCGCCTACGCGGGGGTGACGAGGTTGGGAGACTTTCGAGCTTCCCCGGACAGCAGTGCGCGAAGGCAGGAATCCAGCTTCGGTTTGCTCAAGCGCCTGCACGCGATGCCCCAGACCCCACAAGGGTGTCGCGACCTGCCCAGCGTCTCCCAAGCGTTTTTCACCTATACACGATGTGGTGATCCCCGACCCCAACCCTGACAACAACGAGGCCAGCCATGAACGTCCTGACCCGAACTCTCTGCGCCCTGGTGGCCCTGCTGCACCTGGGCTTCCTTCTGCTCGAAATGTTCTTCTGGAACCACCCGGTCGGCCACCGGGTATTCGCAATGAGCCCCGAGGTCGCCGCCAGCTCCCAGGTCCTGGCAATGAATCAAGGCCTGTACAACGGCTTCCTCGCCGCTGGCCTTATCTGGGGATTGATCGCAAGACGGAACGATGTGCTGTGCTTCTTTCTGGTCTGCGTCAGCCTCGCCGGCGTGTTTGGCGCGATCACCGCCAAGCCCAGCATCTTCTTCATCCAGGCCCTGCCAGCCCTGCTCGCGCTGGGCGCTTTGGCCCTGGATTCAAGAGGTCCCGGATCCCCACGCTGACCCGCCATGCGGATCACGGTTGAAGGTGGACACCTTCTGCGGTTCGTCGTGGTCAGCTGTTCCGGCCCGAGCTGGACAGCGATTCCGGCTGCCCTGCTCACCCGCGGAGCATCGGTGCGGCTCGCAAGCTCGGAACAGCGGAGCTTGGAAGG
>CAYGMG010000214.1:0-5016 GCA_964350895.1 uncultured Lysobacter sp. | reverse complement strand
CGACGCATCCGCGTCGCGACTTCAACAACATACTTCCGGAACAGGACACTAGCGTGGCCGCCAGGTACAGTCAGGACAACACGATGCGCGGACGATCAACCCGCCGGGGGACGGCGCTGCTCTGGCTTGGCCTGCTCGCCTTGCTGCCCGGCCTGTCCGCGGCCCAGCTCGGCAGCGACTGCGACGATCTGCGCAGGCAGCCGATCCGGTTCGCGGTCGACTGGCAGACCGAGGTAAAGCCGATCCTGGTCGCGCGCTGCATCAACTGCCACAGTCTGGGCGGTCGGCCGGACTTCAGCGACGACGGCATCGACGCGATCTACAAGCTGATCGATATCTACGTGCGTCCGGGCCTGCCCTTGCAGAGCAGGCTGCTAGACAAGATCAACTGCGCGAATCCGGACAACGGCAGCCGCATGCCGCTGGCCGGACAGCCGCTGTCGGCCGCCGAGCAGGGGCTGATCTACGACTGGATCAAGCAGGGAGCGCTGGGCGAGCCCGGCCCGCCGATCGACCGCGATTTCCTGTTCGCCGACGGCGCCGAGTCACAGCGCCTGTACTGAGCGCAGGCTCAGCGCTGCCGCGAGGCCGCCGACTCAGCCGCACGCCATTCGCCGCAGGCCTTGTCGAGCACGCCGTTGACATAGGTGTGGCCGTGGTCCGCGCCGAAACGCTTGGCGGTTTCGATGGCCTCATTGAGAACCACCCGATAGGGCACATCGGGGCGGAACTTCAGCTCGTAGGCCGCCAGCCTGAGAACACCGCGCTCCACCGGATCGACCTGGTCGACGCTGCGGTCCAGGAAGGGCAGCAGGGCGGCATCGATTTCCGCCAGGTGCGCGGCAAGACCGCGCAGCAGGTCCTCGAAGTAGCCAAGGTCGGCCAGCTCGCGGGCCTGCTCGTGGGCAAACTCGGTGATCACGCCCTCGATCGGGCCACCATTCATCTGCCAGGCATAGACCGCCTGCAGGGCGCGCTTGCGGGCCCGCGAACGGAGCACCGGGTCAATGCCGTCATTGCGCCGCGTCTTCATGCCAGTTGCTCAATCAATTGCGCCATCTCCAGCGCGGCCAGCGCCGCCTCTTCACCCTTGTTGCCGTGCGCGCCGCCGGCGCGGGCCTCGGCATCCTCGTGCTGCTCCACCGCCAGCACGCCATTGGCGACCGGCAGAGCGTGGTCCAACGATACCCGCATCAGCCCCTCGGCACAGCGATCCGCCACGTGCTCATAGTGCCGGGTGTCACCGCGGACCACGCAGCCGAGCGCGACCAGCGCCCGGTAGCGGCCGCTGCGCGCGGCGTGCTCCAGCGCCAGCGGGATCTCCCAGGCACCGGGCACGCGGATCACGTCCAATGCAGCAGGATCCAGACCGTGGGCGGCAAAGGTCTGCCGCGCGCCGTCCACCAGCACATCGACGATGCGTGGATTCCAGCGGCTGGCAATGATGGCGAAACGGTGATCGGCGCCGATACGCAGTTCACCTTCGTAGTGGGCCATGCGAGGGGCCTTGCGAACGGGGCGCGTATTCTACCCGCTATGCCGGTGAGCCATCCGTCGCCGCGCCCGGTGGGGCCTTGAGAACGGTCAGCCAGGCCTGTGCCCTTCGCCATTCGCGCTGCACCGTGCTGCGCGACAGACCGAGCGCCTCGGCGGTCTCCTGCTCGCTCAGGCCGGCAAAGAATCGGCATTCCACCACGCGTACCGGCCGCTCGCCGAGCGCTGCCAGGCGCTGCAAGGCCTGCTCCACCTCGACCACGTCAGCCGGTCCGACCGACTCGGCCGGCAGCTGCTCGGCGGTGGCGCCCAGGGTCACCTGCAGCCAGTCGCCACCGCGCTTGCCGGCCAGATGCCGGCGGGCGTGGTCGACCACGATCTGGCGCATCGCCGAGGCCGCGATCGCCTTGAGATGCAGAGCGTTCTCCGGCGCTGAAGCGCTACCCAGCAGGCGCAGGCAGGCTTCCTGGACCAGAGCGCCGGTGTCCAGGGTCGGCCCGCGCCGATGCGGCGCCAGGGCGCGCGCGGCCAGTCGCTGCAGCTCCGGGTAGAGCTGGGCGAACAGGCGGTCTGCTGATTCGCCGTCACCGCGGCGCCAGCCGTCGATCAGTGCCTGCAGAGTGCTGGCAGGGGCAGCAGCGGCGGAATCTTCGGGGGCACTCATGGGCATACTTTCGCACGGCCAAGGGCTGCGCTTCGATGTATGCAGCGAGGCGGCTATGCTCGCATCCCATGGACACCCCATCACACCCCGCTCCAGCGGCCACCCTGGACGCCGCGCGCATGCGCCGTGCTGATGCTGAGCTCGATGCTCTGCTTGATGCCGACAGCGCCACGCGCCAGGCGCGGATCGCCGACCTCCACCGCGATGACCCCGCGCTGGCCGGCATCGTCGCCCGCCTGATCGACGCTTTCGACGCCGGCACCGCCCGCGAGGGCCTGACCGGCGCGGCCTTCCGCCAGCTGGCCGATGCCGCGCCCCTGCCCGGCGGCACCCGGATCGGCGCCTTCGTCATCGACGCGCTGCTCGGCCACGGCGGCATGGGCGAGGTCTACAGCGCGCACCGCGAAAATGGCCAGTTCGCCCAGCAGGTGGCGATCAAGCGCATCCTCGACACCCCTTTGCTAGATCGACAACAAGCCGCCGAGCACCTGGCCGCCGAGCGCGCCCTGCTGGCCCGGCTCAGCCACCCCGGCCTTGCCACCCTGATCGACGGCGGGGTCGACGACGCCGGCTTCCCCTGGCTTGCCATGGAGCAGATCGAGGGACGCCGGCTCGACCACTACCTGTCCCAGGCGCGGCCCGGCTTCGACACCCGCTTCGACCTGCTGCTGCAGTTGATCGACGCGGTGGCCTATGCGCATCGCCAGCTGGTCGTGCATGGCGATCTCAAGCCGGCGAACCTGATGGTTCAGGACGACGGTCGCCTGCGCGTGCTCGACTTTGGCATCGCCCGCTCCCTGCTCGATGAGCGAACCGGCGGCCGCGCCCAGGCGGCCACGCCCGGCTGGGCCAGTCCCGAGCAGCGCGCCGGCGAGCCGCCGGGCACCGCGTCCGACCAGTTCCAGATCGGCCTCTTGCTGCGCGCCCTGCTGGCCAACCAGTTTGCCGGCGAGCGCAGTCTGGATGTGCCGCTCGGCGCGGCCGCCCGACAGGCGGGACTCAATCATGCCGCGCGCCTCGACCGAGATATCGAGCAGATCGCCCAGCGCTGCCTGGCCGCGGACCCGACACGGCGTTTCCCTGAGCTGGCCAGCCTGCGCGCCGACCTGATCGCCTGGCGCGATCGCCTGCCGCTCTCGCACCGCAGCGGAGAGCCGCTTTACCGACTGCGCTGTCTGCTGCGCCGCTACCCGCTGAGCAGCGCGCTGAGCGTGGCCCTGGTGCTTTCGCTGTGCGTGGGTGTCGCCCTGCTCGCCGGACAGAATCGCCAGCTGCGCGAGGCCATCGCGGCGACCCAAGCGGCCAGCCGGATCGCCAACGCTGAATCACTTCGCCAGCAGCAGGTGCTGGGTTTTCTCGAATCCACCCTGACCAAGGCCGACCCACGCGGTGCGGCCGGCGCCCTGCAGTCAATCGACGAGATGCTCGACCTCGCCGCCGACGAA
The DNA here is from genome assembly GCA_964350895.1 of uncultured Lysobacter sp. Lineage (GTDB taxonomy): Bacteria > Pseudomonadota > Gammaproteobacteria > Xanthomonadales > Xanthomonadaceae > Pseudomarimonas. Next base: position 1,413 of record CAYGMG010000214.1, on the reverse strand, counting down.
CTGGCGGTCGAGTTCCGTGACGACGCCTCGCTACGCGCCGAGATCCGCGCAATGCTCGGCTTCATCGCCCTGCGTCGCGATCGTCGCGAGCAGGCCGACGCCCTGCTCGCCGCGGCAAAACAGGACCCCCCCGAAGCCCTCGCCCCGCGTGCGGCGGCCGCGCTTGCTCTGTTCGAAGCCGACGTCGCCTTCTACCGCGGAGAAAGCGAAGCCTCCGAGCCGCTGTATCGCGAGGCGCTCGCCAGCATGCAGGGCGACAGCCTGCGCCTGGCGAACTGGCGCATCTATATCCGCAACCAGCTGATCAATGTCATGCGCCTGCACGGCCGCGAGGCCGAAGCGCGCGAGCTGATCCCGGCGCTGGTCCAGGATCTCGAAACCTATCCAGTGCGCGCCGAGAACAAGGCCGCGACCTACACTTTCATGGCCCTGGTCGAAGATGACCCGCAGCGCGCGCTTGCCTTGCACCGGCAGTCCTACGAGGTGCTGGCCGCCCATCTCGGACCGCTGGAGGCCACCGTCATCCGCCGTCTGGCCAATGTCGCGGGTGCCACCCTCGCCACGGGTGATGTAGGCGCGGCCTTGGAGGGCTACGCGGAAGCGATGCGCCGGGTCGCCGAACGAGGCGAGCTGGAGTCCGACTACTTCGTCATACCCCAGGGCGTCTACGGCCGGCTGCTGACCGCGCACGGACGCTGGGACGAAGCCCTGCCCTGGCTGCAACGCGCCGTGCGCCTGATGGGCGAGACACGGGGCACCGATACGCCGCTGTATCTATATGTTCAAGGCGACCTGCTGTTCTGGCGTATCGAGCGCGAGCCGAGCCAGGCATTGCTGGCCGAGCTGGACGGGTGGCTGCAGGGGAGCGAAGCCAAGATTGGCGCGCTGCATCCGCGGCTGCGCAGCGGCTCGCTGCTGCGCATCAGCCTGCTGCGGCGAATGGGGCAGCTTGACGAGGCCTACGCCCTATGGAACGAACAGCGGAAACGCGACTGGACCGTCTCCCCCCAGCAGGCCCTGCTCGACGCCCAGTGGCAGGCCATGGGCGGCGCCTTGCTGCTCGACCTCGGGCGCATCGCAGAGGCCTGCCGGCAGTTCGAGGGACTTGAGAACACCGCGGTCCCCGGCGGCCCGCTGGTCGACGGTTACGCCGCGGCGATGGACCTTGCCCTGTGCCGCGCGCAGGCAACGCCGCACGCCGCGCCCGACTACGCCCGCGCGCGCCAGCAGCTGGCCGAGGCGGCAGGCGCCGACAACTGGCGACTCGCAAGACGGCCGGATGCCGCGACCGAACAGTGATCGGGCTTTCCGGGCTGCGGGGCATCCATGCGCCGCGACCTCGTCAGGAATGCGCACGTTGGGCGCATAGCTGCCGTTCGCCGGGGCCGGCGAATGAGGCCTTTTCGCATTGCT
>CAYGMG010000213.1:0-5056 GCA_964350895.1 uncultured Lysobacter sp. | reverse complement strand
TCGACGGCGCAGACCGAGCGAATTCTGCGATGTACTTCCGGAACAGGACACTAGGGCGCCGGTGGCACCCAGGATGGGATGAGGCCTGGGGCGGTCAGGGCCATCGATGTCACGCTGGAATCGACCCGCGTGTCGCTCGCGCTGTTTGCACATCAGCGTAATCACCGGTCACTCGTTGCTTCCTTGCCTGGTCCGCTGGCCACCGCGCAGCCAGTCATTCGGCGGCATCGCGCAGCGCCTGCCGCAGCGTGGGCAAGCTGTGCCACGCGCGTGGCTGAATCCGCACGCGCCGCGGTATCCTGCGGCCATGGCACAGACCGACCGCAGCTCGGCTGCATCAATGCGTGTTTCGCTGTTCGGCGGATTCCGGATCGCCACCGCGGATGGGGACGAGGTCCTGATCTCGGGCAAGCGGCGCCGTGATCTTCTGGCCCTGCTATGCCTTGGTCCGGGTGAGGCTTTCGAGCGCGAACAGCTGAGTGCGCTGTTGTGGCGGGGCCGCTACCGGGCCCAGGCTCGCGCCAGCCTGCGTCAGACCCTGCTTGACCTAAACAAGCTGCTGACGCCGATCCATTCGGACGCTTTCGAGGTCAGCCGGGAGAGCGTCGCGATCCGTGTTTCGGCGGTGTGTACCGACCTGGGTGAACTCGAGACCGCGCTGGGTGAAGGCGAGCACGCGCAGGCAGCCGAACTGCTGCGCACGATCGGGAGCCAGGCCCTGCTGGAGGGAATCGACCTTGGGGAGGCCTCCGCGCAGTGGATCGAAGGCCGGCGGGAATTGGCGGAGCAGCGCTTGCAGCGAGGTGTCGAGCGGTTGCTGGAGCAGCTTCTTGAACGCGGCGATGAGCGCAGCTACGCCGAGCTGCTCGAGGCATGGCGGCCACGCGAGGCTGCCGCCCAGGTTTCGGTCCAGCAGCCACAGGCGCGGGTTGGCGTCATGCCGTTTCGCTTCGTCGAGGCCGACGGCACGCAGGCGCACGTTGCCCAGGGCCTGTTCGATGAACTCATCACCCGGCTTGGCAAGATGCCTAGTCTGCTGGTCTGCGGGCGCAATTCCTCGCTCAATCTGGCGCCGCTACAGCTGCCGCTCCCGGAGATGGCCCGCGCGTTGCGCGTTGCCCACCTCGTTCAGGGGTCGGTGCAACGGCAGGGCGATGAGGTCCGGGTGCACGTGAGCCTGGTCGACTGCAGCAACGGATTCGAGACCTGGTCGCACTGCTATCGAGGCCGCGTCGACGACGTGTTCGCCTTGCAGGAGGACATCGCGCGCGCCGTAGCGCGCGAGGTGTGCAGTGCGCTGGGCCTTGATCATGCCTCAACGCAGGCGCGTCGGGCAGCGCCTGAGGGGGCTGCCTACGATCTGTACCTGCAAGGGCGCGCACTGACCGTGCGGGCCATCGGCGAGGGCGTGCTGGGCAAGGCCGTGGAGCTGCTCGAGGCATCGCTCAGGATTGATCCCCGCTTTGCCGCCGGCTGGACCGCGCTCGCCGAGGCGCTCACCTACACGGCGGTATTCACGCCCTGCCTTGACCGGCTGGAGAAAGCGCGACGCATGGCCGAATGCGCCGAAAAGGCCATCGCGCTGGATCCGCTGCAGGGCCACGCGCGCGCCATGCTGGGCATTCACCGATGGACCCTCAACGATCCGACAGGCGCGCTGGATCTGGCGTTCGAGGCCTACCGGCTAGAGCCGCAGAATCCGGATGTGGTGCTGCGCCTGGGCGCCTTCCTGCTGTACATCGGCCGCACCCGTGAGGCACTGCCCTACATCGAGGCGGCTATCGAACAGGACCCCGTACACGGACGCAGTTTCGCCATGCTGGCGGTGGCACGGCTCAACAGCGGCGACCTCTCCGGCGCAGTGGATGCGGGGCGGCGCATGGTCGATCTGGGCATGCCCTCGATGTGGCTTGCCGTGGCGACGGCCGCTTTGGGCGACCCCGAGCGCGCCATCTCGCTGTATAGGGATACCCGGCATCTCATGAACACGGTGATCTTTCCTCCAGCCGGGACCGAGCCGCTTGCCGGCGACGCGTTGGAGCAGTACTGGACGGTGGCGGCGCGCGGCGTGTGCAGCCAACAGGCATCCGACCGTGCCATCTACTGCGCCGTGCTCGACCATCTGCACGCCACGCTGCCGGATCCAGGTGATACCAGCGTTGTGCTGCCGGCGATCTGGATGGGCTACGCCGAGATGGTCTTCAAGACCCTGGGCCAGCAGATCACGCCGGCCAACATGTACTGCATGATGTCGATGTGGGCGGACATCGAGCCGATCCGCCAGATCCGCCTGCATCCACAGTTCCTCGACTTTGCTCAGCGCATCGGCCTGCGTGCCGCGTGGGACAAGTACGGCTGGCCGGATCTGATGCCGGTGCCGGAGCCTTCGCTGTCGCAAAGGTCCCGCCGACACGCCTGATTGCATTGGTCGGGTGCGGGGTGCGAACGAGCGCGGTCAAGTCTGACGCAGATCTGACGCAGAACTGACGCTGCCGCGCTTGATCGGCGGGCGGGGCGGGCGCAAGGTCTATTCCCATACGTGCAGCGCCTTGCGACGAGTATTGGCCAAACGGAAAGTTAAGTGCCGGGTTCCGCTTCGGCGGGGCCAGTACAGGGGAAATCGATGGGGTCCTGGTGATTGCCCAACGTGGCCGCGTCGGCCGCGAGCGACGCTGCACGTCCGGAATCCGCGCTACGGGGCGCCTGCCCGGAGCGATTGGGTCACACGCCGCGCAGCGCTGAGGCCATGGCCGTGCATCGGCCAGCCGGCCTGGCGATGTCGACCCCGGGAGTGGTCGCCCGCTCACCAGCCGCAGACTTCCCGACAAGCCGATCGCATCACATGTAGATTCACCGATACGCAGATTTCCCGGCAGCCAGAGAGGACGCTATGAACCGCACAGGAAGTTTCCGCAAGACATCATTGATCGCAGCGCTTTCGGCCGTGTTGCTGCTGCCCGTTTCAGCGCTTGAAGCCGCAGACGACGGGCAGACGATCAGGCTGCAATCGCGTCAGATCAGCCCTGCCGAAGAGGCAGGCAAGGGCAGCGCCGTCACCGAGAAGGCCATCCTCGCCGGGCGCGGCAGTCACCTCCTGGTCCAGCTGCATGCCATTCCTGACGCGGCGCAGCGCGAGGCGCTGGCCAAGGCAGGCATCCACCTGCTCGACTATGTGCCGGATATGGCCTGGTTCGCGCGCATCGAGCGGGCGGTCGATCTCAGCAAGGCGCCGATGTCCCTGGTCCGCTGGGCCGGCGCGCTTGAACCCAGCGATCGACTCTCGCCCACGCTGCGCCAGTCGGGCGTCGGCAAGTGGGCCCGCGCCGAGAATGGGACGGTCACCCTGCAGCTGTCGTTCTTCAAGGGCGTTGACTTCGATGCGGTGTCGGCGCTGTTCAAGCGACACCGGATCGAATACGTCAGTGGCCAGGACCACGCCAACCTTGTGGTTCGCGTCGCCAACGCAGCGGCGATCCAGCGACTGGCCGGCGAGGACATCATCCAGTGGATCGACAACGGGCCGGCGCCGCGCTACCCGCGCGATGTCGACAACGGCGCGCGCGCCCAGCATCAGCAGACACCGCCGCTTCTGGCCAAGAACGACGGGGCCAGGGATGCGACCCGGGTCAACGCCCTGCAGACGACGGTGCCGGGCGCCAACGGCAGCGGCACGCGGCTTGCGGTGTTTGATGGCGGCGTGGACGGGGCGCACCCCGACTTTGCCGGACGCATCACCCTTGACCCCAACCACAGCCAGGCGGCTGACCAGCATGGCACCCATGTGGCCGGCACGATGGCCGGCGACGGCAGCAACAGCCAGTCCCAGGCCGGAACGGCGAACCAGTTCCGCGGCATCGCCACCGCGGCGCAGATCTTCTCCTACGACAACAACACCAACAGCAACAACCAGGACTACTTTGCCAGCCATCAGGCGGCGATCCAGACCGCCAACGCCGACCTGTCGCAGAACTCCTGGGGCGGCAACTTCACCTCGCAGAACTGCGACACGCACAACGTCTACAGCGTCGATGCACAGAACATGGACAAGATCGTGACCGGCGAGGCCTGGGGGCGCGGCATTCTGGTCAACGTCGCGGCGAGCAATTTCCGCCAGGGCACCAGCGACAACCAGATGGAGACCGACCCCATCTGCAATTTCGCCGGCGCGCCGGACTACATCAACTACACCAGCCTGTCCGATCTGGGCTCGGCCAAGAACATCATCTCGGTCGGCGCCACGCAGAAGGTGTCGACCAACCGCATGGCCGACTTCAGCAGCTGGGGGCCGACCCGCGACGGGCGCCTGAAGCCGGACATCGTGGCGCCGGGCGAGGCCATCCGCTCGACCGTGCCGGGCGGTGGCTACGGCGAGCTGTCCGGCACCTCGATGGCGACACCGCACATCTCGGGCATCTCGGCCCTGGTCATCCAGCGCTATCGGGCCGTGTTCAACAACCAGTCGCCGCGACCGGCCACCGTGCGCGCCATCCTGATCCAGACCGCGCAGGACCTGCAGGCCGACCACGTCTACTACACGCCCGGGCCGGACTTCGCCTCCGGCTATGGCATCGCCGATGCCGAGGCGGCCTACAACGCCGTTGCCAGCGGACGGGTGCTGGAGCGTCAGGCTGCCAACGCCGCCAACGACCAGCTGTTCATCGAGATCGCCGCGAACCAGCCGCAGCTGAAGGTATCCCTTGCCTGGGACGATCCGGCGCCGACCTTGAACGCGGCCACCAAGCTGGTCAACAACCTGGACCTTGAGCTGGTGGCGCCGGACGGCACGACCCTGCACCTGCCTTGGGTACTCAATCCGAACAATCCCTCGGCGGCTGCCACCCGCGGGGTCGACAACCTGAACAACGCAGAGCAGGTGATGGTGAGCAATCCGGCGCCCGGAAACTGGACGCTTCGCGTCAAGGGCACCGCGGTGCCCAGCGGGCCGCAGCGCTATTCGCTGTCCAGCTCGCACCCGATGCAGGCCCAGCCAGCCAATCCGGACACGCTGTTCAGCAACGGCTTCGAGTCCTGAGCCACCGTCCTGACCGCAACGCCG
>CAYGMG010000212.1:0-5183 GCA_964350895.1 uncultured Lysobacter sp. | reverse complement strand
TTGCGCTGCGGTCGCGGATACGATCCGCTCCCACAACAGATGGGCGCCCCAACGTGCGATACGGGCGTTCGGACGGTACGCCCGGTGCGCCCAAGGCGCACCCTATGAATGTCTGGTTCGCGCCCGGATCAGTCCTTCACATGATTTCCCTACACATCGTGTGGCCGAACTGCCGGCATGACTGGCAACCCATGCCGGGCCACGGACGACGGCGGCGCTTGGTTATCCATTGGCGCGGAGTGCGGGAGTTCGCTGTACTCGTTGGTGTACCTTCGCGATGGCGGATCACCATAGCCTTGGGCGGCATGAGATGAACTTCAGCGACCTGGAAACATCGGCACTACGGCTGAACCAGCTATACGAGCAGCTTGAGCTCAAGCGGTACGGCCGTGCCTGGACCACGCAAGAGCTGGCGCTTGGGTTCGTGGGCGACGTAGGTGACCTGGCGAAGTTGATCCAGGCGCAGGCTGGCGTTCGGACCATTGACGACCACCGGGCCAAGCTTGGTCACGAACTTTCGGATTGCCTGTGGTCGATCATGGTCCTGGCCAACAAGTGCGGGATCGATCTTGAGGCGGAGTTCGTCAGGAACATCAAGGAGATCTCAGCGCACGTTTCGGGCGAACTTGCGACGTAGCTTCCAGCCGCATGGATTCGTGCCCGGATTCCTGGTCGAACCGATTCGAATGGGTCTCTGATCGGGTGCACATTGGCTGCTCTGGTCTGCGAGTGAAAAGGGCGGAAAGAAGCAGGGCGGAAACATCGTCAGGCGGCTCAAGGCGATAAACTTGCGCCATGAACCTGCTCGATATCGACCCGCGGCCGGTGCCGCCCGAGCCGCCTCTGCCCAGCGACTGCTGCGACAGCGGTTGCGATCCTTGCGTGCATGACAGCTATGCCGAGCAGCTGGCCTGGTATCGGCAGCAGCTGGCGGCGTGGAAGCTGCGCCACCCGGAGGCGGCGGAGGACTGAACGAGGCGCCAAGGGGGAACGGCCTGCTGGGTCGGTTCAAGGACGGCTCGCGCGGCGTTTCAGGCAGGTCTGGATCGGCGCGCGAGGTCGGGGCCCGCTGTTTCGAAGTGCTGATCGCCTGAATTCAGGGGCTGGATTCCCGCCCTAGCGCAGTGCTGCCCGGGGAAAAGATTCGGAGCTCCGGCGCGCATCCGCGTAGTGCGGGATTCTCAGCGGAATGCGAAAGTCCGAGGTCTCGTGTTCGCCTGGCACGCCCCGCAATGGTCCAAGGTCATCCCCGCGTAGGCGGGGATCCAGTTGTTCGAAGGCCCATCGACGGCTTGCATAGCAGGAGCTGGACCCCCGCCTTCGCGGGGGTGACGGGGTTGCGAGGGCTTTGACTTTCCCCGGACAGCAGTGCGCCTTCGCGGGAATGACGATTCCCTGATCAGCTGCTCCGGGGTCCTTCTTTGGTCGCGGGCCTTCTCGCGCCCCTCTTGGCGGTCACGACGCGGTCTGGGTGACCGCGCCGTGGTCTGGCTCAGGCCGCAGCGCGGGCCGGGGTGGCGCTGTGGAAGGTCGCCAGCAGTTCGGCTTCGCGGACCTTGGCCTTGGCCAGGTGCTCTTCCTTGACGTGACCGTAGCCGCGGATCTCCTCGGGGATGGCGGCGATCTCGGCGGCGACGCCAACGTTGTCGGCGTCCAGCTTGGCGAGCAGCTGGTCGATGGTCTGCGCGTAGTCGCGGATCAGCTGGCGCTCCATCTTGCGCTCCTCGGTATAGCCGAAGATGTCCAGCGCGCCGCCGCGCAGGCCCTTGAACCTGGCCAGCAGCTGGAACGCCTTGTACACCCAGCCGCCGTACTCGGCCTTGACCAGATGTCCCTGGCCGTCCTTCTTCGACAGAAGCGGCGGGGCGAGGTGGAAGTGCAGGCTGTACTTGCCCTCGAAGGTCTGCTCGATCTGCCGGCGGAACTGGGGGCTGGTGTGCAGGCGGGCGACTTCGTACTCGTCCTTGTAGGCCATCAGCTTGAAGTAGTAGCGGGCCACGGCCTCGGTCAGCGCGCTGCTGCCCGGTGCCTTCTGGGTTTCCGCTGCCTGGACCTTGTCGACCAGGGCCTGGTACTGCGCGGCATAGGCGGCGTTCTGGTAGTCGGTCAGGAAGGCGACGCGACGGCGGATGGTCTCCTCCAGCGACTTCGACAGCCGGGCGTCGTCCAGCGGCAGGGCGGCGACCTCGGTCTGCGGCTTCTTCATGCCGGCGGCTTCGAGCACGGCGTCGATGTTCTCGGCGGCAAGCCGGCCCCAGGCGAAGGCCTGCTGGTTCATCTTCACCGCGGCGCCGTTGAGCTCGACGGCGCGCATGATCGCGTCGAGGCTGATCGGCACCAGGCCCTTCTGCCAGGCGTAGCCGAGCATGAACAGGTTGCTGGCGATCGAGTCGCCGAGCAGCTTGGTGGCGATCTCGGTGGCAGCGACCCGCAGCGGCTCGCCGCCGCCGAGCGCGGTGCGCACGGCGTTGACGATGCCCTCATGCGGGAACTGCATGTTCGGGTTCATGGTGAAGGTGCCGGGCATGGCCTCGTAGCTGTTCAGCACCACCTGCGAGCGGCCTTCGCGGATCTTGGACAGCGCCCAGTAGTCGTTGACCACGACCATGTCGCAGCCGAGCACCAGGTCCGCCTCGCCGGCGGCGATGCGCACGGCGTGGATGTCGGACGGCTTCTCGGCGATGCGGATATGGGTGGTGACCGCGCCGCCCTTCTGCGCGAGGCCCGTCTGGTCGAGCACTGTCGCACCCTTGTTCTCCAGATGCCCGGCCATGCCGAGCAGGGCGCCGATGGTGACCACGCCGGTACCGCCGACGCCGGTGATCAGGATGTTCCAGGGCTGCTTGAGTTCGGGCAGGCGCGGCGCGGGCAGGCTGCTGAGCAGCTCCTCGGGATTGACGCCCTTCTTCTTGCGCAGCTCGCCGCCGTGCACGGTGACGAAGCTCGGGCAGAAGCCCTTCACGCAGCTGTAGTCCTTGTTGCAGCTCGACTGGTCGATCTCGCGCTTGCGCCCGAACTCGGTTTCCTTGGGCAGCACCGAGACGCAGAAGCTCTTCTTGCCACAGTCGCCGCAGCCCTCGCAGACCAGGGAGTTGATCAGCACCCGCTTCTTCGGGTCCTCGATCTTGCCGCGCTTGCGCCGGCGGCGCTTCTCGGTGGCGCAGGTCTGGTCGTAGACCAGGACCGAGGTGCCCTTGACCTCGCGCAGGCGCTTCTGCACCGCATCGAGGTTGTCGCGGTGCTCGAACTCGACCCCGGCCGGGAAGATCTCCGGCTTGCTCCACTTGGCGATGTCGTCGCTGACCACGACGATGGTCTCGACGCCTTCGCTGCGCACCTGCCAGCAGATGTCCGGCACGCTCAGGGTGCCGTCGACCGGCTGGCCGCCGGTCATCGCCACGGCATCGTTGTAGAGGATCTTGTAGGTGATGTTGACCTTGGCCGAGATCGCCTGGCGGATGGCCAGCGAACCCGAGTGAAAGTAGGTGCCGTCGCCGAGGTTCTGGAACACGTGCTCGGTGTCGGTGAACGGCGCCTGGCCGCACCAGGTGACGCCTTCGCCGCCCATCTGGGTGAAGGTGTCGGTCTTGCGGTCCATCCAGGTGACCATGTAATGGCAGCCGATGCCGCCCAGCGCGCGGGAGCCTTCCGGGACCACCGTCGAGGTGTTGTGCGGGCAGCCCGAGCAGTAGTGCGGCACGCGCGGGAAGTTGGCCCGCGGCACGGCCAGTTCGGCCTCCTTGGCGGCGATCCACTTCAGCCGGTTCTCGATCGACTCGCTGGTGTGGAAGCGCTGCAGACGCTCGGCGATCACCTTGGCGATCATCGCCGGGGTCAGCTCGTTGGTGCTCGGCAGGATCCAGTTGCCGGCCTCGTCGTACTTGCCGACGATGCTCGGGCGGGTGGCGTGATCCCAGTTGTACATGTGCTCCTTCATCTGCGACTCGATGAAGGAACGCTTCTCCTCGACCACGATGATGTCTTCCAGGCCGCGGGCGAACTCGCGCAGGCCGATCGGCTCCAGCGGCCAGGTCATGCCGACCTTGTAGACGCGGATGCCGAGGTCTTCGCAGGCCTCGCGGCTGAGGCCCAGATACTCCAGCGCCTGCAGCACATCGAGGTAGCTCTTGCCGGTGGTGATGATGCCAAGACGCGCCTTCGGCGAGTCGATCACCGTGCGGTCGATGCGGTTGGCCCGGGCAAAGGCCACCGCGGCCTGCACGGCGTACTGGTGCAGGCGCATCTCCTGGTTAAGGGGCGGGTCCGGCCAGCGGATGTTGAGCCCGCCGGCAGGCAGCTCGAAGTCCTCGGGCAGGACGATGTCCAGCTGGTGCGGGTTGACGTTGACGCTGGCCGAGGATTCAACGGTTTCGGCGATGGTCTTGAAGCCGACCCAGCGCCCGGTGAAGCGCGACATGGCCCAGCCGAGCAGGCCCATGTCCAGGATGTCCTGGACACCGGCCGGATTGAGGATCGGCATCATCGCCGAGACGAACTCCAGCTCCGAGCCGTGCGGCAGGGTCGAGCTGCGGCAGGCGTGGTCGTCGGCGGCCATCGCCAGCACGCCGCCGTGCTTGCTGCTGCCAGCGGCGTTGCCGTGCTTGAACACGTCGCCGCAGCGATCAACGCCCGGGCCCTTGCCGTACCAGATCGAGAACACGCCATCGACCTTGGCACCGGGGAACAGGTTGGTCTGCTGGGTGCCCCAGACCATGGTCGCGCCGAGATCCTCGTTGAGGCCGGGGCTGAACTGGATGTTGCTGGCGGCCAGGTGCTTCTTGGCCTTCCACAGTTCCAGGTCGAACCCGCCCAGCGGGCTGCCGCGGTAGCCGGAGATGAAGCCGCCAGTGTTCAGGCCGGCCGCGCGGTCGCGCATCTGCTGCATCAGCGGCAGGCGGACCAGGGCCTGCACCCCGGACAGGTAGATCCGCCCCTCGGTGCGGGTGTACTTGTCCTCGAGCGTGTAGTCGGCGTCGAATGCGGCGGGTACGGCGGCCATGGGAAGCATCCTGGAAAAGTGGAGCAAAGACTCCGAATTGTAGCAGGGGTAACCGTTTACGCTGTCGACGCCGGCTCCGCATGGTCGCCGCGGCGGGCCTCCGGCCGCCATCCGTAGCGCCTTCATGAACCTAGTGTCCTGTTCCGGAAGTACATCGCAGAATTCGCTCGGTCTGCGCCGTCGA
>CAYGMG010000211.1:0-5317 GCA_964350895.1 uncultured Lysobacter sp. | reverse complement strand
GCGCTGCGGTCGCGGATACGATCCGCTCCCACAACAGCTCGCCGGATTGCCCTGCCAACGGCAAATCTGCGCCCCTTCCAGCCCTCGGCAAGCACCCCTCAGCTCTCGCTGAACAACTTCTCGATGAACGGCGTCAATTCGCTGCGGATCATCAGCAGGCCGCCACGCGGCGAGACAAAGGGCTCGTGATGGGCGCCTGGACGGGCAAGCAGGAAGTCGCCGGCGGTGTACTCGCGCTCGTTCCAGATGATCGAGCCCTCCATCACCAGGCATTCCTCCTCGCCCATGTGGTCATGCGAAGGAATCACCGCGCCCGGCTCCAGGCGCCACAGGCTGGTCTGGGTGTTGCCGACCGGGTCCATCCGCAGCGGGCGGATACGCACGCCGGGGAACAGCGGCTTGAAGGCCGCGTCGTCGAGCTTGTAGATCGCCACCGGCGGCTGCCCTGCGGCGTCGAGTACGCGAGCGCGCAGTTTGGCCAGCCGTCGCGGCGCCAGTGTCGGGCCGACAGTCGCCGCCAACAGGGCATCCTGCAGCGCTGGTTCAATGACCGGATAGTCGCCGTCAGGGATAGCGTCGGAGCGTGAATCGCTCATCGCTCAGCCCGGCGCCCCTGGCAGGCGGCGCAGCGTGCGCTCATTGTTCCAATCCGCCATAGCCTCGTTCCTGCAGGTGGGCGCGCATCGCCAGCAAACCGCGACGCACGTGTGATTTGACCGTGCCGAGCGGCATGCCGAGACGCTCGGCGATTTCGGGATGACTCAGACCTTCCAGAAAGGCCAGTGCCACGCACCGCTGCTGCTCCTGTCCGAGGACCGAAAACGCCATCCGGACCGCCGATTCGCTCTGCAGCGCCTCAAGCATGGCCGGTGCGCCGTCTTGATGCTGCGAATACGCGAAATCGACATCTTCCGGATGCAGGGCGCAGTCCTCGTCGGGCCTGGCCCGGCGCCGCCTCAGCCGATCAATGGCCCGGCTATGCGACAGACGCACGATCCATGCCTCAACCGTGCCACGCTCGGCGTCGTAGCGGTCGGCATCTTTCCACACCTGCTGGAATACATCTGCGACGGCTTCCTCAGCATCGGCCTCGGAGCGCAGGATCCGCACCGCAATGGCGAACGAGCGCTGGGCGAAGCGGTCGAAAAGCGCCGCCAGGCCCTGCTGGCTTCCGGCACGCACCTGTTCGACCCAGCGCTTGGGCGCCAGTTCTGATTCGTCGGGAGGGAGGCGGGAAGCCGCAGGCATCCGCCCATTCTGAGCGGCGCGTGATGACTGCCGCAAGCGCTGCGTGCCGGGGGACCGCCGGATGCACCGCTGAAACAATGAGCGTAGGCTGTCACGCCGTGGTTGTGCATCCAGCAGCCACCGCGATCCGTAGACACGTTCGCCGGCGGAGTTCCGGCGACAACGCTGAGTTGCGCCGCAACGGAACCTTGCCGGCCGCCTCGCTCCGGATTTGAACTGGGGAAAATCATGAAAGCAACCACCCGCCTTGCAGGACTCGCCTTGTCTTTGGCCTGTACCGCTTCGTTTGCCGCGGACCACCGGGATGGCACCCTGGCCATCTCCGACCCGTCGGCCGACCTCAACGACGTCTACCTGTTCACCAATCCCAACGACGCCAGCGAACTGGTGGCGATCCTCACCTTCCACCCGGACGCGCCGCGCAACGTGCGCTTTTCCGATGCGGTGGAGTACCGGATGCACTTCGACAACGGCACCGCGAACGGCCGCAACACGGTCACCTGCACTTTCCCCGACGGGGTCAGCGTCAGCTGCAGCGGACTGGGCGACACGCTCAGCGTGCAGGGGCCGATCGAGCGCAACATCTCAAACGGCGATATCCGCGTCTTTGCAGGACTGCGCGATGATCCCTTCTTCTTCGACGGCCCGGCCTTCAACCGCACCCGCGCCGACGTAGCGCCGCGCTTCACCGACCCCGGCGTCAACAGCTTCGGCAATTTCAACACGTTGATCCTCGCGGTCGGAATCAAGCACACGCGGCTGACCAACGGTGGCGCCAACCCTGTGCTGCAGATGTACAGCTCCAGCAATCGGGTCGGCGATGTCGGCGTGTCCGCTGGCCACTCCGGCATGTGGTACGACGCCGCAAACCCGGGCCACGGCCTGGTCCTGCAGGCGCTTGGCGAAGGCGTCACGGGGCCGGACGCCGGGCGGCAGATGGTTGCCTACTGGGCCGTCTACGACAACGCCGGCGCCCAGCTCAATGTCTATGGCTTCGGCGATATCGATGGCGATCAGGTCAGCATCCCGGTCTCCAGCGATATCAATGGCCGCTTCCCGCCGGGCACCAGTGCGGGCATCCAGAACGTGCCCTTCGGCACGCTCGATTTCACCTTCACCAGCTGCAGCAGCGGCACCATGCAGGTCAATCCGACCCGCGCCGGCTTTGCTCCGGTCAGCATCAACCTCAGCCGGCTGACCCCGGTCGAGGACCTGCCCTGCACCTTCTTCCAGGGTGGGCAGATCGACCGCAACGGCCGGCCGGCGATCAACACCGCCCTGATCAATGTGCTGGGCCCGGACAACGGGCTGAAGAACACCTACAACCAGGCCGAGGATATCGACAGCTGGCCGGCGCTGTTCCAGGCCGAAATGGAAGCCAACCTGGCGGCCCTCGACACGCTCGACGGGATCACCGGCAACGCACTGCTGCCACCTGCCGCGCTGGCCGGCGTCTTGGTCGATGACCGCCTGGTGATCGATACCAGCATCGCCAGCTGCGGCCAGTATCTGGCAGTGGAACTGCAGGCTGCAGGGCAATGCGGCGGCCGCACGCTGGAGCGCGACGTGATCGACGACTCGCTGGGCGCCATCGTCGGCCCCGGGGTCAGCGACAACGTGCCGCTGGATGACAGCTTCCTCGCCGACTTCCCCTTCGTCGGACCGCCGCGATGAGAGCGGCGCTCGGCTCGCTGACGCTGTCAGCGAGCCTGCTGGTCGGTTGCGCGGCGACGCCTGACACGATCAGCTCGACTGCGGCGCCGGAACCGGACACCAGTCCGGCTCCCGTCGTGGCCGGCACGCCCGCCCCGGCCGCCCTGCCGATCGGCGGCGCGCTGTGGCCGATCTCCAGCGCGCGACTCAAGACCACCGCCGGCACGATCTACCTGCACAATCTGGACGCGCGAATCGCCGACCTGGAGCCGCGCGCCGCGCACAGCGCCAAGGATCGAGAAACCTTGGCAGCCACGCTCTGGCATCGCTACCGCGTGCGCGGCACCCTGGCCGACGGCGAGCGCGCCCTGGCCCTGCTCGAGCGCAACGCCGCCGATCCGCTGGCAGGCGCCCGCGCCGAGTTCCTGCGTGCGGTCGCCCTGGCCGGCTTCCATCGCTTCGACGAGGCCGAACAGGCCCTACAGAGCGCGGAAACCGCAGGTTATGAGCCGGCGCAGGTCGCTCGCCAGCGCGCCGACCTACTGGTCGCCTTGGGTCGTTACCCGGCGCTTGCCGAGGACTTCGCTCAATCCGCCGAGGTGATCGGCGACTTCGATATCCTCGCCCACCGCGCTGACCTGCGCCTGCTGCAGGGCGACCTGGCCGGCGCCGAGCGCCAGTTCTGGGCCGCGCAGACCCTGTACCGCGATATCAATCCGGTGCCACTGGCCTGGCTGCACACGCAGATGGGCATCGCCCTGCTGCGCTTTGGCCACATCGAGCGCGCGGCGGAGTTCTTTGCTGCTGCGGTCGAGCGCCTGCCCGGCTATTACCTCGCCGAGGAGCACCTCGCGGAATGCGAGTTCCTGCTCGGCCGCCATGCAGCGGCACGCGAGCGCTACCTGCGCGTGGTCGAGCAGACCGGACAACCCGAATTCATGGCCGCGCTGGCCGAGCTCGAAGCGGCAATGGGCAATGAACGCGCCGCCGCCGACTGGCGCGCGCGCGCCGAGGCTGGCTACCGGCAGCTGGTTGCGCGGCATGCCACCGCCTACGCCCAGCATGCGGCGGAGTTCTTCCTCGAACAGGGCGACGTGGACAGCGCCCGGCGGCTCGCCGAGGACAACCTGCGCCTGCGACAGGACGCCGGCAGCTGGCTGCTGCGCGCCGAAGTCGCCGTCGCCGAAGGCAAGCCGGGGCTCGCCTGCGAGGCGCTTGGCCGGGTCCGCGCAAGCGGCCTGCGCCCGCCCGAGCTTGACGAGATAGCGCAGCGCGTCGCGCCCTGCGAGAAAGCGCCTCCGGCCAGCTGATTGCGAAGGCGCCGAAGCAATCGCCGGCAAATCCGCAGCGGAGCGGGCTTGTCGGCGCGGTGATCGAATGCTTCATGGCCGGCCGCACGGCCGGCCTTCTCCCAGAGGCTGAAGGAAGACGGCGGCGCGTCCAGAGTGGTCCGTCGATCAGTTCGGCGGGCGGATCTCGACCTCGCTCTCGAAGTCGTAATGGATGGTCACCGAGTCGCGACCCTTGGAAACCAGTCGCACCGGCAATCCGCTGTCGCGGCAGACCGCCGCCTCGACGTCGCCGGAATTCTTCAGCCCCATGTACTCGCCCTCGGCGCGGTAGCTGTACAGGTCACTGGTGCAGCCCTTGACCTCGGCGGTTCCGACCCGGCTGACGTTGACCACCGCCGCCATGCCCTGCTCCATCGCCTGCTTGCTGTGCCCGGCGATGACCTTGCTCATGTTCATCGGCATCTTCATCCACTGCCCGCCGGCATTCATCCAGGTGCCCTGCGGCAGGATGATGAATTCGGCGTCCGGGCTCTTCATGTGGAAACGATCGGGGAAGACCACCTTCATCTGTGTGGTGTAAGGCCGTCCCTTGACCTCGGTCACCATCTCAGCGCTGTAGCGGCCTTTCTCCATCGCCTTGCTGAAGGCGTCGACCACGGCCGCGCGTTCATCGGCCATGGCCTGGGCGCCGGGCAGCGCGCTCGCCAGCAACAGGGCCAGCGTCTTCATTGCGAATCGCGTTTGCATGCTCACCTCGCTCGTCTTGGTGGGGGTCCTGATACTACACAGACCGGTTCGGCGCGATCAGCAGCAGCGTCCGCCGCGCGGATTATCGCCCTCGGGCGTAAGCCGCTGCCGCCAGTGACCGGGCCTACGCGCGTGGCCGGTGCGGTGGATGCGCCAGCGCGCTCGCATCGCGCGCCATGCAGGCAGTCAAAGCGTCGGCCAGCACAAGGTCAGACCCGCCAGGATGCTGGTGTGCACCGCCCGGGCGCGAGCTGCGGTGATGAACGGCGACGCATCCGGAAATCCCCATTCGGGTGCGTAGGGTCACCCTCATAGAGCAATTGGTCTAAAATGCGCGCCGCCCGGGCAGCCCCCGGTCCGCCATCCCGATCCCCCAC
>CAYGMG010000210.1:0-5342 GCA_964350895.1 uncultured Lysobacter sp. | reverse complement strand
GTGCCTGCTCTGGTCTGCGATTTAGAGATGTGTTTAGGGTCCTGTCCCGGAGGTACATCGCAGAATTCGCTCGGTCTTCGCCGCCGATGCTGCGTTGCTCGTCGTCACCATAGCGCTGCTATGCCTCCTTCTCGCGCCTTGCCTTGACGACGCATCCGCGTCGCGACTTCAACAACATACCTCCGGGACAGGGCACTAGCTGATCCGTGCCCAGGCCGGCCTGATCCCGTACCGGATTCAGGCCTCG
This sequence comes from uncultured Lysobacter sp., assembly GCA_964350895.1. Classification (GTDB taxonomy): domain Bacteria; phylum Pseudomonadota; class Gammaproteobacteria; order Xanthomonadales; family Xanthomonadaceae; genus Pseudomarimonas. Next base: position 5,095 of record CAYGMG010000210.1, on the reverse strand, counting down.
GAATCCAAGCGATCTGGAGTCGACAGTCGTGAGCTTGCAGGAACGCCGCATCAAGATTCGGCGCGTGCGCGGGAGCCGTGGCTCAGCGACTGTGGCGCTGGCGCTGGCGCTGGAGCTGGCGCTGGCGTAGGCGTAGGCGCGGTCGGGGCAGGGGCGCGAAGTGATACGGCGTAGCCGGTGCCAGGCTGGCTCGCCTCGTTGCCCGGGCTATGCTGCGGGTTTTTTCAGGGTAGGGAAGCATGGATACATCGACGAGATTTGCTGACGCTCAGGCCGATATGCGCCTCGGCTACCGGCATGGCGCGCCCGGGGTGCTGGTTTCGGGATTGGTCTGGGGCGCAGCCGCGGCGGTGGCCTGGTCAGGCAACGGCAGCGCATCGGTCCTGGTGCTGATCCTGGGCGGGGCGCTGATCTTTCCCCTGAGCCTGCTGCTGACCAAGGTGCTTGGCCATGCCGCCGCACACACGAAGGGCAATCCGCTCGGCAGGCTGGCGATGGAGGGAACCTTCTGGATGCTTGCCGGAATCGCCGTAGCCTACGCGCTGCACTTCCTGCAGATCGAATGGTTCTTCCCGGCCATGCTGCTGGCGATCGGGGGTCGCTACCTGAGCTTCCAGAGCCTCTACGGGCTGCGCATCTATTGGCTGCTCGGCGCCCTGCTATGCGTGGCGGGCTTCGCGAGCGTGCTGTTGCGGGCACCGCTGGCGGTGGGGGCGACGCTTGGGACGGCGATCGAGCTGGTCTTCGCGGGGGTGCTGTTCCTGCAGGCCAGGGCCGCAGCGCGAGTCTGAGCGGCGCAGGGCAGGGCGATTGCGGGCCGAGGACACCGCATGTCTTGATCCCGGCGGGCCTCGAAAGCCATGGCAACGCTGTTGCTGTGCTCTGCGCAGCAGGCCGGTACGCCGTCCGGGACATGCTGCAGGCTGGCAAACCCGATTGACCCAAGCCCCTGCCGCGCCTACACTTTCCGGCTTGCGCCGATGTAGCTCAGTTGGTAGAGCAACTGATTCGTAATCAGTAGGTCGGAGGTTCGACTCCTCTCATCGGCACCAATGAAAACAGACGCTTATGCGTCTTTTTTTGTGCCTGAGTTCGGCGCTGTAGACAATTCCGTAGACAATTCTGGCGCTCCAGCAGGGTCTACCGTGGCGATGCTGAGGTCGTAGACGTCGAGCATCGAGGCGCTGCGGTGTCCGCTGGCTTGCTGCTTGTCGGCCCGGGTGCCGGTGGTGTCGGTGATGCCGCGGCGCTTGAGGTCGTGGAGCCCGAAGCGCTGGGCGTCGGTGATGGCCTCGGCGTCGATGGCGATGTGCATGAGCCGCTGCCACGCGGTGTCCAAGCTGCTCTTGCTGAGCGGCTGGCCGGATTGGGCGACGAGCAGGCGGCGCTCTGCTGCGCGCATGGGCGTGGGTGTGCGGTGTTTGGCCTGGCGGGCGGTGCGGTAGTCCACCAGGGCTTGCCAGGCGGCACGCAGGCGCGGAGTCCAGCGGTTGAGCGTGGTGCGGCTGCCTTTGCGCCGGGGGCTGATGACGCCGTCATCTGTGGCGTGGGCGTCGGTGAGGTCGCATAGCTCGGAGCCGCGCAGGCGGCAGAGGTAGGCGAGTTCGGCGGCGGCCCAGAGGTAGGGGGCGACGGCGCCGCGCTGGCCGGGGCCGAGCTGGCAGCGCTCGCGGGCGAGGTCGATGACGGCGCGCATCACGGCGGGCTCGGGCAGGCGACGCTGCTGGCGCTCGGCGGGCATGTCGATGCCGGTGGCGGGGTTGCCGGGCGGCACGTGGCCACGGTTGGCGCCCCATTCCCACACGCGCGACAAGTAGCGGCGGACGTGCGCGGCCTTGCTGGGCGTGGGCTTGCCGGCGGTGCCGCGGGCGAGCGCATCGATGAGGCGCTGCACCAGGGGGCGGGTGATCAGCGCGGCGCGCAGATCGCCGAGCTGGCGGCCGTCGCGCAGCACGTACCCGGTGAGCACGCCCTGGCAGTAGGCGTAGTCGGTGCGGGTGCCGGCGGCGAGCGTGCGGAACTGGTCGGACTCGGCAAACTGCCGGCAGAGCCAGCGCAGCGATCCGGCGCCCTGGCCGCGCAGATCCTCGGCGATCGCGTGCAGCTCGCTGAGCCGTGCATCGGCGCCGGCGACGCGCTTGCTGGTGCGGCGGCCGTCGGCGCTGGTCTGCTTGATGTACCAGCACACGCGCTGCGGGTGCCAGTAGATGCCGGCCGGCACCTTGGCGTGATCAATGTGCGCCGGCAGGTTGGGCGGGCGCTTGCGTGGGCGGCCGGCTGGGGGCATGTCAGCGTTGGCGCTTCCAACCTGGCCGGCCCTTTTGCTTGAGCTGCTGGCGCAGATCGGGAGTCACTGAGTACTGCCGATTGATGGCGGCATCGATCCAGCCACGTGCCTGCGAATCCAGGGTCACATCCAAGCTCACCTTCGCGGCCCGCATTGTTTCGCTGAGCCTTTCCAGCGCCTTCGCCGCGTGCTCCACGCTGGGAGCCATCGCGACGATCATCGGTTGCACTCGAGCGAGGTTGGCGTTGATCTCTTCAATCGATCCGCCTGGTGGCCGAAAATAGAGGCGGGCGGGGTGTACTGCGTTTTCGCTCATGACGGACTCCAGATGGCGCACAGCGTGGGGACTATCCCACCAGATCGGCTGGATAGCCAACCTGGTCGGTGTTGGCGGGTGTCAGACCGCCGGCGGCCTCGATCAGGCCGGTGGTCGTCCACAGCACGCCGGTGCGTCCGTAGAAGTAGCGGATGCCCTGGGCGCGCAGGCAGCGCTCGACGTCGGCCATGCGCTGGTAGCCGGTGATGGCTTGGAGGTCTTCGAGCTGGACGAAGGGGCCGAGCATGGTCAGTCCGCGACGATCCCAGAAATGAACTCGGCCAGCTCGTCTATCGTGGTGATCTCGCGCATGGGTTCGCCGGCGAGTCCGGCGCGCATGGCGCGGTCGCCGAAGTGGTGCTCAGTCCACCACGCTTCCAGCAGATCGGTGGTGGCATTGCCGCCGATCATCTCGGATACGGTGAGGGTGTAGGCGTGCTGTAGGTCGCTGAGGGCGGCGCCGAAGGGTGACTCGAGCGTGCACTGCAGCAGTTTGCTGAGGGTGTCGAACTGCTCGTCCAGCGCGCGCATTCGGCTGTGCCAGAGGCGCAGGATGGAGAGGGTGCGGGGCGCGTTCATGCCGCACACCGCTGAGCCGCGCGGTCGAGATTCGCCTCAGCGACCGCCCTCAGCGGTGGCGGGCTGACGCTGTTGCCGACCATGGCGACGCTGCGCCACACCGGCAGGCTTCGGCCGTCGGCGGTGCGGTCGATGACGTAGCTGGCCGGGAAGCCCTGTGCGCGGAACAGCTCGTGCCGCTGCAGCATGCGCAGGCCGATGTCGACGATGACGTATGGCGTGCCCCGGACCATGACGGTGACCAGGGCGAGGCGGTCCTTCGTGCTGATCGTGCTCAACGGATCGAGCAGGCCGGGTACATTCGCGCCGGTGCCGTGGTACTTGATCAGGAACGCGGCCACGCGGAGCGCGCCGGCCTCTTGCTCCGGGCTGAGCGTGCACTCGACGACGGCGTGGTGCTCACCGCCGGCGGACACGGTGCGCAGCGGTTCACTCGCAGCGGCGCCCGTGTTGTCGCCGCGCATCGTGGCGAGGTGCGCGGCCACGATCCGCTGCTGGCTGCCGGTTCCGGTGATCGTCGACATCGGTTCGCGCGCGTCTCGACCCGGGCCTTCCGCGGCGAAGCCGCCGTTGGCTTGCTCAAGAAACGCTGCGAACACGCCCATGGCATGAGCTGCGCCAGCAGGGCGTGCCGCCCCGGCACCGCTGGTAATGGTCGGCATGGGCTCGCCCACGTCGGCGCCGTCGCTGGCACCGCGGAACTTGACCAGGCTGGCCGCGGCAACAGCGTGCTTCTGCGCTCCGGCAACCACGGTGCCGAGCGGCTGCTCGATGTCCAGTGCCCGCGGCGCCTGGCCGGCGCGCTCGCCGTAGCCGGTTTGGACCAGGGTGGGCGCCACCACTGCATGCGAGCCGCCCCGCGGCCAGGCGGTGACAGTGCCCAGCGGCTCAGAGCTGGTGGCTACTCCGTTCGCCGAGGCGTTGGCGCACTGCACGATGAAGGGCTCGGCGGCATCGAGCACGTAGCGCTTCACGCCGCGCGCGATGCGGCGCAGCGTCGCGTCGGCCAGCGGCTTGGCGCGGGTGAAAATGCTCGGGCACGTAATCGACCAGTCGATGCAGTCGGCCGCCGAAACGTAGGGTTCAGCGCGGCCGTGCCCGTGCGTCGGATCGGGCCATGTGATCGGATCGCCGTCGCAGCGGGCAATGCAAAACAGCCGCTCGCGGCTGGTGCCGGCGCCGTAGTCGCACGCCTTCAGCCTGCGCCACTCGACGGAGTAGCCCAGCGCCTGCAGGGCCGCGACGAACTGTCGCCAGGTGCGCCCCTCGTGGCGCTTGTCTGGCACAAGGAACTGCTCGCGCGCCGGCACGCGCTCCCCGGGCGCTGCCACGGCGCCGTCCAGCTTGAGCACGCGGCCGGTGGCCTTGTCGCGCTTGGCGACGAGCGGCCCCCACTTGAGGATCTGGTGAACGTTCTCCAGGCTGATGATTCGCGGTCGCACCTGGCCGGCCCAGCGCACCACCACCCAAGAGAGCGAGCGGGTCGCGCGGTCGCGCGGCTGGCCGCCCTTTGCCTGGCTGAAATGCGTGCAGTCCGGGCTCGCGTGGAGCCAGCCGACCCGCCGCCCGCCCACCTCGCGCTGCGGATCTGCATGCCACACGTCCTCGGTCAGATGGCGCGTGAACGGGTGGTTTGCAGCGTGCAGGCTGATCGCCCAAGGGTTGTGGTTGATGGCCACATCGACCGGCCGGCCCAGCGCCTGCTCCAGCGCAACGCTCGCACCGCCGCCGCCGGCGAATAGGTCAACGACTATCTCGCCCGGGCGCAGGCGGGATGAAGGAAGCGCGCCGAATGCCCAGCAGTGCTGCTTGCTGCCGTCAGCCATGCGTCACCTCGCCAAACTCAAGCACGGTGCCGCCGCCGTAGCGCACGCCGCCGGCCATCAGGGCGGTGGCGATGAGGTCGTAGCTGT
>CAYGMG010000209.1:0-5386 GCA_964350895.1 uncultured Lysobacter sp. | reverse complement strand
CATTCGCCGGCCAGGGCGAACGCACACTGTGCGCCCAAACTTAGCAATCGGTAACGCTCACTCCTGGCCGGAATCGGTCCTTCCAGGCTCCACTGTTCCGTGCTTGCGAGCCGCGCTGATGCTCCGCGGGTGACCAGGGCAGCCGGAATCGCTGTCCAGCTCGGGCCGGAACAGCTGACCACGACGAACCGCAGAAGGTGTCCACCTTCAACCGTGATCCGCACGAGCAACGCAGCATCGGCGGCGCAGGCCGAGCGAAATCTGCGATGTATCTCCGGGACAGGACACTAGTGGACTGTAACGGATGAAGCGGTAGAGGGATCGCGCCGGCATGGTCGCGATGGACGCCGTGCCGGAGCGAGGCCAATAGCCGTAGCTATTGGCCAAGTGAGGCGCAAGTCCAGCGCGGCCAGACCCAGCGAGCTGCTATCGATTTGTCCGTTACAGTCCACTAGTTGCAGTCGGCCGACTCGCCAATCGGCGGGCCGAGCATCAGCGCATCGCGCTGCAGGTCGACGCGTTCGAGCATGGCCCGGGTGATCAGCAGCTCGTTGTGTTCGGTCAGCAGCAGGGCGCAGCGAAGGTCAAGACGCTGCAGCAGGTCGGCAAAGCGCGCAGGACCGCCGATCATCAGCACGGTCGACATCGCATCGCCGACGACAGGGTCGCGGCCTAGCACCGCTGCAAGCGCGGTGCCGGTGGCAGGTCGTCCGCTGCGCGGGTCGAGGATGTGCGGCCAGCGCTGTCCGTCGGGCGCGACCCGGAAGCGCGCGTAGTTTCCGGAAGTGAACAGCCCCTCGCCATCGCGCAGGTCGAGTTCGGCGAGCACCGCGCCGCGGCCGGCCAGTGGGTCCTCGATGGCCACCCGCCACGCCCGCTCGCCGCGCGCGCCCATCGCCAGCATGTCGCCACCCAGGGTCAACAGGGCGTGGCGGACGCCGTGTGCGCGCAGGATGCCGGCAGCGATCTCCACCGCGGCGCCCTCGCCGATGCCGCCGAAATCCAGCTGCACGGCGCGATTGCCCGGGCTGGACAGCCGGCCCTGCTCGATCTGCAGATCGAGCAGGCTGGGCCGCGCGGCCAGCCACTCGGCGATGTCCTCCGCGCCCGGCGGCGGCGTGCTGATCGGATAGCGGTCGGTGTGGAAGCCCCACAGGGCGATCAGCCCACCAATGCCGGGGTCGAACAGGCGGTCGGTCTTGCGCACCAGGGGCCGGGTTCGCTCGATCAGGTTGATGACCGAGTCCGGCGCCGCAACAGACTCGCCGCGGCGCAGCGCATCGTTGATGCGCAGCAGATCGCTGGGCTGCCAGGCGTGCCATTCCCCGGTCAACCTGACCATCGCCGCGGCTGCTTCGGCGATGGCCTGGCGTGCTTCGACCGGCTCGCTGCCGGCGATATCGAGGCTGGCTTCGGTGCCCCAGATCAGCAGGCGTTCGCGGACGATCGGGGGCTCGGCGCTGCAGCCGAGGAGCAAGGCCCCGGCGAGCAGAATGGCCACGCAGCGCGACCCGGCGGGCCGCGCCTTAGCCAAGCGCGCCGCCGGACTGGTTGATGTAGGCGCGCAGCAGGTCGAGATCGTCCGCGGCGATGTCGATGAAGCGGAAGCCGGTCCAGAAGTTTCCCGAACCCTGATTGGGTTCGCTCCACAGCTGGTGCGCGCCGATCTGGAACTCGTGGCTCCGGCCCTTGGGCAGGGTGAGGCTGAAGTTGATCTGGTACAGGCCATCGTCGACGCCAGCCGCGCGCGAGAACAGCAACATCCCGGTTTCCGAGAGATTGCCGACCCGACCCAGCACCTCGTCAGTCATGCTGTCGTTGACCTGGACCACTTCGGACAACTGCCGACGCTTGGCGCGGCGAAATTCGTTGCTCATGCGGAGGCCTGCGCGACAGCGGGCTCACCGGAGCGGCCGGTGAAGTTCTTCAGCGCACCGACAATCGCCTTCCAGGCGCGGTCGACGATCGAGGTATTGGCATCGGCCATCAGGCGGATCCGCCCGGCGACCATCTCGCGGGCCAGAAAGCTGAGGTTGAATTCGCCGACCCGCTGGCCGCGATGGTTGACGAATAGCGCGTGGCCGGTCATCGGGCTGTACCAGGACAGCCGGCGACGGGTCGGCACACCGGCCTCGTCGAGGAACTCGAACCAGGTACCGAAAGGCAGTCGCTTGATCTTGTGGTACTCGGCAAGCTCGACGGCGTCGAGGCTGCTGGGATCGTCGCGCTGGCTGTCGGTATCCGAGCCGAAGCGGGGGCGCTGCTTGAGCTTGAGGCTCAGCTCGGTGCGGCTGGCGGTATCGTCGCTTTCTTCCTCGGCGACCTGGGAAGTCAACCGCGTGCTGACCGCCTGCGCGTCATCGGCGTGGTAGCCGACCTGCAGCAGGCCTTCCTCGATCTCGCCGCGCAGGGCCTGGACCTCGGCCTCCGGCGCTGGCGTCGCGGCGGGCGCTTCGACGCGCTTCTCGGCGGCGTCGATCAGCCGTTCGGCGATACCGATCTGGTGCTTGACCTGCTCCGACTCGGGGCCGTGGCGCAGCATGCTCAGCGCCAGCACGTCGCTCCAGGATTGACTGAGCAGCGACGCGGCAAAGCGCGGCACCTGACGTCCCTGGGTCAGCTTGCCGACCGCTTCGGAAGCCTGGATCCGCGCCAGTTCGAGCTTCTCCTTGCCGCGCGCGGCTTCGACATGCCGGCGCTCGGCCACCTCGGCGCGCTTGACCTGGACCTGCAGGTGCTGGCGGACGTCCTCGAGCATCTCCTCGAGCACCGAGACGTCGCCCTTGAACTCGTCGACCACGCGATCAACCACCGAACGCATGCGGCCAAGCATGGCCTGATCGGCGGGATCGTCCGAGCTGAACCAGTCTGCGGTCTCGGTCACCGAGTTGAGCAGCTGACGGGCCGGATGCTCGGTATCGTTGAAGAACGCCTTGTCTTCCAGCGCCACGCGCAGCAGGGGTACCTGCAGCTTGGTCAGCAGGCCGGCGGCCGGCGAGTTGGGGCGCAGATCACGGACCAGATGATCGAGCAGCATGCCGACCAGCTCGATGGTGTCGTTGTAGTCGGTCGGCAGGCCCACCGCCTCGCCGTCCGGCTGGCTCGCGCGCAGCTGGGCCAGCACATCCTGCTTGATGTTGGAGACGCTGCGCGGAACCGGCTTGCCACCCTGCATTACCGGTTCGGCGTTGAGCTTCTGCAGGCGGTCAAGGATCTGGTGGACGGCTTCCGGCGGCGCGGTCCGCGCCGGCTCGGCCGGTGCGCTGCGGCCGAACTTGCCGCTCAGCTTGCCGACCAAGGAGCGGCGGTTGGAAAGCAGGTGGCGCAGGGTGTCGTAGAGGACCTGATCGTCGCCCTGCGCTTCGCCCGCTCCTTCGGTCTGCGCTGCCTGCTGCGGTTCGGCCTGCGAGGGCATGCCCGGCCAGCGCGGCCCGCTGCCCATGCCGGCAAACGGCGTGCCCCAGCCCGCATCGGCCTCGGCATGCGGGGCGGCATTGGGTGGAGGCTGCGTGGCCGGCCTTGCCGTGCCACCTGGCGGCTGCGGGATGGCAGGCGCCGCAGCCGAGGGTCGGTGCTGTCCCGCGGGCGCTGCCGGATACCCCGGCGCCGCGCCGGCGCCTTGCTCGCCGGCGCCGGCCTGTTCCTCTTCGGCAGCCGGTTCGGCCGGTTGCGCAGCCGCCTTGCCCTTGGCCTGGGCGGTGGGCTTGGCGCGAAACGGCACATAGGTCAGGTTGGGCAAAACGCCCTTGCCGGCCAGCCAGGTGTTGAGGTTCTCGAACAGAGTCCCGCTGAGCACCACCAGCTGCTTGTCGAACTGGCGCAGCAAGGTGTGCCGGTGCTCGTTGCCGAGCTCAAAGCACAGCGCTGCATCGGCAACCATCCGGCACAGCGCCGAGGGCCCGATCGGCAAGGTGTCGGCATCGAAGCCCGGACGCGCTGCGAGCACGCCGAAGCGCTGGCCAAGCAAGAACAGCGACAGCCCGGCGCGCATCTCGGCACGCGAGGAGATTTCGTTGAGGATCACCGACTCGTCGACATCGGTCTGCTCGACCAGGGACAGACCCGCGGCCAACGAGGGCGCCGCCGGCGCGGCCGCGGTCTTGGCGCGCTCGCTGTCGCGCAGTCCGGCAAGCGCCGACTCCAGACGCTGGCGAAAGCGCGGCAGGAACTGCTCGCTGCCCTCGCGCACGGCGCGCAGCGCCTGCATGTGCTGGGTCTGGATGCTCGGGTTGCGCGACTGCTCGGCGAGCACGAAGAGCTGTGCCTCGAACTCGGACAGGGTATTCAACACCGCTCGTTCAAGCTCGGCCGACAGTTGCCGGAAGGCACCCTCGGCCAACGCGTGAACCTTGGGCGGCAGGCTGCGGGTCACGAAGCTGGCGAGCTTGTTGCCCTGGGGCGCCGCGGCAATTTTTGGTGCACCGGCCATGCGGAGCTCGAAATCGGATGTTCGGCAATTCTATGCTGACGGCCGGCGGCTGCCTAGGGAAATGCCTGATTCAAGGGATTTCCCTCACGTGCTTTGCACATCCTCGCGAGTGACGACGGCCGACGGCGAGCGCCCCGCTCGCCGCCGGCCGGCCGGGTTCAGGGCTGCGGCTGCCAGCGCAGCTGAAGCAGGCTGGTGGTTCCGGCGGCATTGAAGCCCCGCGCCAGCTCGTAGTTTCGGTCGAACAGATTGTCCACCCGCAGGGCCAGCGACCACGGCCCGCTCAGCGCGCGCTCAAGACCCAGGCCCAGCACCCCGAAGCCGGGCAGGGCGCCGCCGAAATCGGGCCGCGGCGAAGCAGCGTGCAGGTCCAGCTGCAGCGACCACGCTCCGATCCGGCGCGCCGCCTGCAGGTTGAGCTTGCGCGGCGCACGGCGTAGCAGATCGGTCCCGCTGCGCTGGTTGCGCGCCTGCTGCCAGCCGAGGTTGCCGGACAGCTGCCAGGCGCTGCCCGACCAGCGCCACTGCCACTCGGCGCCGCGCAGGCGGGCTCGACCGATGTTGACCGCGGCAAAGGTGTCACCGCCGGAGAAATCGACCAGGTCACGGACCCGCGTGTCGTAGAGCTGCAGGTCCCACTGCCAGGCGCCGGCGCGATGGCCAAGCGCCAGCTCGACGCTGCGCGAACGCTCGGGGTCAAGCGCCGGATTGCCCGCGAACAGGCCGCCGAACCCCGGCGAGAACAGCTCGTTGAGATTGGGCGCGCGAAAGCCCTGGCCGATGTTGCCGCGCAGCAGCCAGCGCTCGCTCAGCTGCCAGCCCAGCGCCGCCTGTGCCGAGGAGCGCCCACCGAAGCCTTCGTAGTCGTCGTGCCGCGCGCCGAGCTCCCAGTCGAGAGCTCGGGCGCCGCCGCGCCAGGCAAGGAAGGCTGCCTGGTGGGTGCGCGACTCGCCGTAC
>CAYGMG010000208.1:0-5392 GCA_964350895.1 uncultured Lysobacter sp. | reverse complement strand
GATCCGCTCCCACAACAGCTCGCCGACCTGATCCGCGAACGTCCGCTTCGCGCCCCGACCAGCCCCTCAAATGCGATAGGCCAGCGACTTCATCACCTGGCTTGCGATCTGCATCAGCCGCGGGATCGGCGCTGGCAGTTCGCGGGCGCCGGCGGCCTTGGCGTGCTCGCCGTGTTCGGCCTCATCGATTTGCATCTGCGCCAGGATCGCCCGGCTGCGTGCGTCGGACGGCGGCAGGCGGTTCAGGTGCTCGCCAAGGTGAGCTTCGACCTGGCGCTCGGTTTCGACCACGAAACCGAGGTTGTAGCCGTCGCCATACAGCCCGGCGGCGACGCCCAGGGCGTAGCTTCCTGCGTACCAGAGCGGGTTGAGCACGCTCGGCCGGCTGTCCAGTTCGCGCAGCCGGTCGGCGCACCAGGCCAGGTGATCGCCTTCTTCGCGGGCTGCTTCGAGCAAGGTAGAGCGGGTCGCTGGATCGCGGGCCACGGCGGCCTGACCTCGATACAGGGCCTGCGCGCAGACTTCGCCGGCATGGTTGATCCGCATCAGGCCGGCTACGTGGCGTCGTTCGACCGGCTCCAGCGCCGGCTGCGGATGGACGCCGCCCGGATTGTCTCGCCCGGCGGGTGGCGCCTCGGCCAGGCTGGTCTGCAGTCCGGATTCGATGGCGGCGAAGGCGCGGTCCAGGCGGCTCGGTGTGCGGCGCAGGCTCATTGCAGATGCTCGACTAGAAAGCTGAGAGGGTGACGGCAGGGCAGTGTCGCATCCGGATTGCCTAGTCCGCGTGCAAGCTGCAGCCGACAGCCGAGGTTGCCGGCCAGCAGCAGGTCGGGTGCGGCTTCGGCGTGCCAGCGCTGAAGAGGGGCCAGCCGCCGGCTCGATTGCTCGGGAAACTGCAGCGCCTGGATCCCGGCCGCGCCACAGCATCCGGCAGGCGAGGGCGGGCACAGACGCAGGCCAGGGATGCGTGAGAGCAGGGCGCGGTCGCTGTCGGCCGCGTCCACGACATGGCGCTGGGTGCAGGCGGTATGCAGGGCCACGCGCAGGTCGCTCGGCGCGAAACGCAGCTGCGCCAGTCGCGAATCGCCGGCAATGAATGCGCCAACCTCGTGCACCGGAAGCCCACCTGCGGCAGCGCGCATCGCCTCGTGGCAGCCGCTGCCAAGATGCACGACCTGTCCGGCGCCGCTGGCCGCGATCAGGCGTCCCATGCGTTCGCGCAGCGCAGCGGCGGTATCGCTGGCTCCGGCATGCTGGTGCAGGGCGCCGCAGCAGCCGGGCGCCAGCACCTCGACGTCCCAGCCGAGCGCGGCCAGCAGGCGCAGTGCTGCCTGGTGGGCATCGCGCTCCCAGCTGGCCGCCACGCAGCCTTGCAGCAGGGCCAGCTTTCCGCGCGACGCGCCGCGCGTTTGCGCCGTCTGCAGCGGTCGCTGGCTGGGGATCCGCGGCAAGCGCCGGCGCAGCCAGGGAATGCCTTGCAATGGTCGGACGAGGCTGAACGCCGTTTGCAGCCAGCGCGGCCGCGCCAGCAGCCATTCGGCAGTGCGCTGCAGCCAGCCGGCGCCTAGATCGCGGCGCAGGGCGGATCGGCTGAGGTGGAGGATCTGTCCGTAGTCGACCCTGGCCGGGCAGGCCGCAGCGCAGGCGCGGCAGCCAAGGCAGTGCGACCATGCGTGGCCCTCGTCGGCTTCGGAGGCGCTGATGCGCCCGCTGGCGAGCGCCTTGGCCAGCAGGATCCGGCCGCGCGGTGATTCGGTCTCCGCGGCATCGTCCTTATAGGTAGGACAGTGCGGAAGACACAGTGCGCACTGCACGCAGGCGTCGGTCAGGGCCAGCAGGTCGGCGCTTTCGGAGGGTGTCAGGCTCACCGCCGAAGGCTAGCACGCAGGCGCAGGGGTCTTGCGCAAAATCGTATCTGTGACTAGAATCCCGCTCCTTTCTTTTTCGTTTGCCCTCTTGGGAGCTGTCATGAAGACCATCAGCGCCAAGCCGGAGACCGTCAAGCGCGACTGGTACATAGTCGACGCCACGGGTAAGACGCTGGGACGTCTGTGCTCCGAGCTCGCCCGCCGCCTCCGCGGCAAGCACAAGCCGATCTACACCCCGCACGTCGACACCGGTGACTACCTGGTGGTGATCAATGCGGAGAAGATCGCTGCCACCGGCAACAAGATGCAGGACAAGATGTACTACCGGTTCACCGGTCACATCGGCAACCTGAAGAGCCAGAGCCTTGGCCAGATGTTGAACGGTGCCCACCCGGAGCGCGCGATCGAGATCGGCGTCAAGGGCATGCTGCCGAAGAACCCGCTGGGCCGCGCGATGTATCGCAAGCTCAAGGTCTACGCCGGCCCCAACCATCCGCACACCGCCCAGCAGCCGCAGGCGCTGGACATCTAAGCTAAGGCAACGACATGGCAACCGCTCAGAATTACGGCACCGGCCGTCGCAAGTCGTCCACCGCCCGCGTGTTCCTGCGCAAGGGCAGCGGCAACATCACCGTGAACGACCGTCCGCTCGACGAGTACTTCGGCCGTGAGACGGCGCGGATGATCGTCCGTCAGCCGCTCCAGCTCACCGAGAGCAGCGACAAGTTCGACATCCTGGTCACTGCGATCGGCGGCGGCACCACCGGCCAGGCCGGCGCGATCCGCCTCGGCATCGCACGCGCCCTGGTCGAGTACGACGAGACCCTGAAGAGCCCGCTGCGCCGCGCTGGTTTCATCACCCGCGACGCGCGTGAAGTGGAGCGCAAGAAGGTCGGCCTGCACAAGGCTCGCCGCGCGACCCAGTTCTCGAAGCGTTAATCGCCGCGATTCTCGCTGCGGTACTATTGGACACATAGCCCCGTCGCCAAGCGGTAAGGCACCTGACTCTGACTCAGGCATTCGGTGGTTCGAATCCATCCGGGGCTGCCAACTCCAACGACAAACCCGCCTGATGGCGGGTTTGTTGTTTCTGCCCCTCTGGATTCCCCACACGACGCCTCGAGTGCATCGGCGACGCTCGAATACGTCGCAGTGCAGTCCGCGCAGTCGCTGCGGTCATCACGCTGCACGCTCTGACTCTGGATACCGGATCCGAGGCGCGCGAGTTGCACCCTACGGAAGTACGTGGCACTCGGTCATCGGCGACATCGCAGACCCGGGGTTGGGCACCTCGGCATGCCAGTTGGCACAAAGCAGCTCGCAGCCAGCGACTTCGAGCCGCAACTCGGACTCCGATCGATTCGAGAAGGCGCGCAGATCGAGGTCGAACTGCTTCATGGCGGGGTCCATGTGGTGCCAAGCCATCGCCGCCCAGTTCCGCGAACAGCCGCAGCGAGCGCAGCGCAGTCCACGCTCCGCCATCGCCGCCAGCTTCATTCGCAGCCCTCGCTGCTGCTGGGCAAGATAGTTGTGCTGGCGATGGTTGGTGTCGCGATTCTTGCAGGCGCGACTGCAGAAGCGACGCTGTCGGCCCTTGAGGGGCGTTGAACGTATCGCGCACGCTGGTGTCGACCCGTCAATGCGCTGGTCGTACCCGGGACTGGAAGCCGATGGCGCCGAACCAGTACCATCTTCGCCTACGGGCCTATAGCTGAACGGTTAGAGCAGGGGACTCATCGAAAGGTGCCGCCGCGCGGGAACGCGCGGACGGGAACGGGATGAATTCAGGGAAACCTTAGCGGTTCGGCCGATGGCAACCCTGAGCCAAGCCGGCGGTACACCGCCGGACGGTGCAGAGACTACCTGAGGGCTTCAGCGCCCTTGATCACAGGCTAGAGCGTCCCGCACCCCACCAGCAACGCTGCGGGTGAAGAGATAGTCCGCGCCGCAGGGAAACCCCCGGGCAACGCGAATCCCTTGGTTCCAGGTTCGAATCCTGGTGGGGCGAACCGGGCTTTCGCGAGGCATGCCTCGCGCCGGTGAGCGCCCTGCCATGGATGGCAGGGCAGGCGCCCCGTTCCATGGACGGCTACTCGCCTACAATTCGCTTCAGCGGGCCTATAGCTCAATGGTTAGAGCAGAGGACTCATAATCCTTTGGTTCCAGGTTCGAGTCCTGGTGGGCCCACCAACTTTTTCGTCCCCAGCAAGTGTTGTGTTCTGGAAAGCATAGTTTGTCCGTTTTGGCCAAACTATGATTGGCGAAAAGCATAGTTTGTCCGGCAGGCTGGGTTGGCCGTCAGCTTAGCCTGGGCGACGCTGCGCCTGCTCCAGCTGCGCCAGATAGTCTTCCTGGCGGACGTTCTCTATCGCATCCGGTCTGGCTGCCCGGACCTTGCGAATGGACTCGCCGGCATCTTTAGCTTCACCGCGCTCGATCAGCAACCTCCCGGCGATCAGCCCCGCGCGCCCGATGCCTCCCTTGCAGTGCACGACGAGCGACTCACCACGATCCAGCGCGGCGTGCAGAGCTTCGCCCAGCGATTCCCATTGCGCCTCGAACGCCTCATCCGGCACATCGGTGTCCACCAGCGGCGCGTGGTGCCAAGTGAGGCCGGCTGCCTCGGCGCGTTCGTCCAGACCTTCAACGCCCAACTCCGCAAACTCGTGCGCTTCCAGAAGCGTGAGCAAATGCGCGGCGCCCCACTCACGGATTGCAGCGAGGTCTGTGTCCAAATCGCGCTCCCAGATTCCGGTCATGGCATTGCGCTGACGCTTGCCCGGACAGAAGGTCACCCCGATGCGGGCTGAGGTGTTGCTCAGTGTCAGCGTTCCGATCTTCAGCGGATGGGTCTGGCTGGTACGCACCAGCCCGCCGCTCCGCGCAGGCCGCGGGGCCATGCGCTCGAGCAGACGCTCCATCAGCGGCTCCAGTAGCGATTCGCCGCGCAGCGCGCCGAGCCACTTGGACGGAATACCGCTGCGTCCGTATCGGATGCCGGCCAGCCCGCCAGCGATCGCCGCCGTGGTGTCGGTGTCGCGTCCTAGAGCGATCGCTTCGCGAACGACGCCGGCGTAATCGCTCCCGGCCGCCAGCGCATACCGCGCCGAGACCAGCGAGTCGACGACGTAGCCTGAACCCGTCGCCGGACCGTCCATCTCGCGGAGCAGGACATCCCGCTCCTTGGCCCAGTTGTCCTGCGTCGCCGCGATAGCCGCCGCATCGCGTAGGGCCTCGTCCCAGTCCCCGGTGCGGCCGAGAAGATGCCTCGCCCACAGGCAGTACAGCCCGCACGCGAGCTGGCTGCGGAGGTGGCCGTGCGTGGGCAGCGACTGCCGCATGGCGAGCTCGAACAGCTCCCGATCGCTGCCCTGGTTCCACAGGGCCAGGGGCAGCACTCGCATGAGGGATCCATTGCCGTTGGCGCGCTCGCTGTCCGGCCCTGCGGTTTCCGGCGGCGTGCCGGCCTTTATAGAGCCGGCAGCAATTAGCTATGAACTTTCTGCGCGCGCAGCGGTCACACT
>CAYGMG010000207.1:0-5397 GCA_964350895.1 uncultured Lysobacter sp. | reverse complement strand
CGCCAGCGCCGTGGCACTGGGCCTGTGGGCCGGTCTTGAGTGGCCATTCGCCCTGCTCAGCGGGGCGCTGGTTGCCGGGCTGCTGGCCCTGGCCTGCGCGACCCTGGCCCGTTGGCGACTGGCGCGCGCCGATCTTTCCGCGACCCGGCGTCAGGCGCACGCCTTGCTCGCTTCACTGGTAGGGAGGAGCCCATGAGTCTGCATCGACGCGAATCCGCGGTGAGCGCCGCCGAAGCCCGCGCCGCGGCCTGTATCGCCAAGGCCAGGGCCAAGGTGGCGGCTTCCCGTGACCAGGGCGAATCGCAGGTGTTTCCGATCGCCGTGGTCGCCAGCGGTATGCTCGCCGGCGTGGTGATCGAGCGCCAGGTCGGCCGTGATCCGCCGCGCAGGGCGCGTGACCGCCAGGATGCCGACAGCGCATCCTCGGGCATCGGTCCGGGCTGGCTGAGTCTCGCCAATCTCGGCATGGCCATGCGCCTGTGGCGCGAGCTGGGCCCGCTGCTCGGCGCGGGCGCCGCGGGCCAGGCCAGCGCCACCGCGGCAAATGCGGGCGAGCAAGCGATGAACCAGGGGGGCGGGGCAGAGGTTCCGTCGCCCGTCCATGACTGAGTCTGCCGCGGCCGGCGCAGGCCGCGCCACGGCCAAGCTGGTCGTCGCGCCCGCCCGCAACGCCAGCACCGCAGCCATGCTGCTGCTGGCCGGGCTCGCCTGCATGGTGGCGATCAAGCTGGCGGCGCCGATCCTCGTGCCCCTGCTGGCTGCCAGCCTGGTTGCCCTCCTGCTTAACCCGTTGGTTCGCCTGCTGTCGCGGCGCTTCGTGCCGCGCTGGCTGGCGGCCATGCTGGTGATGGGGCTGCTCTCCGGCGGACTCGGGCTTGCCGGCTATCTCAGCTACGAGCCGGCCACCGAGCTTGCCGAGCGTTCGCCGCAGCTGGCCTGGCAGTTCAAGAAGAAGGTGGAACGGCTAGTTCACCCGCTCAGCCAGGCGGAGAAAATGAGCGAGGCGCTGAACACCATCGAAACCATGGGTGGTGAGGAGCGGCCACGAACCATCGCGGTGGTGGAGGCGCCGCTTGGCCTGAGCGAACGCTACGGCGGCGCGCTGGGCAGCCTTGCCATCGCCGTCAGCGTGGTGATCCTGGTCTACCTGCTGCTGGTCTTTGGCGAGCTGCTGTTCCGCCGCGTGGTGACCGTGGCCCCGACGCTGGCCGACAAGCGCAACATGGTCGGTCTGGTGCGCGAGATCCAGTCCGACGTCTCGCGTTACGTCGGCACCGTCACGGTGATCAATATCGGCCTCGGCGCGACCGCGGCTATTGCCCTGCATCTGGCAGGGCTGGAGAACCCGCTGTTCTGGGGGCTGCTGGCGGCCCTGCTCAACTACATCCCCTACCTTGGCCCGCTGCTCGGCACGGTTCTGCTGCTGGCGGTCGGCGTGCTGCAGTTCGATGCCGCCCTCGATGCGCTGGCTCCAGCCGGCATCTACCTGCTGCTCAACCTGATCGAAAGCCAGCTGGTGACGCCGCTGATCCTGGGCCGCAGCTTCTCGCTCAATCCGGTCGTTATCCTGGTCTGGCTGCTGTTCTGGGGCTGGCTGTGGGGCGTCCCAGGGGTGCTGCTGGCCATGCCGCTGCTGGTCTGCACCAAGCTGATCGCCGCGCGCAGCGAGCTGTTCAAGCCGTTCGCACTGATGGTCGAGCGATGACGACCAGGCCCCAGGCGCGCCGACGCTGCGCCGCCGTCCCTTTCGCGCTCGCCGTGGCTGCTAGGCTGTCGGCAGGGACAGGACACTAGCGAATGCCTCGCGGATGCATCGCCAGCAGCGCCTCGCGACTGGTCGACCTCGGTCCGGAGGAGGCCCGACTGCTGCGCCGGTTCGAGAAGGAACGCCGGCGGCTTGGCAGCGGTGAGCTGCTGCGCCGCGAGGGCGAGCGGGTCGAGCGCATCTTCGTGGTTCGCGAGGGTGCCTGCTTCAGCTACTGCGAGCAGCGCGACGGCAAGCGCCAGGTCGCCCACGTGTATCTCGGCGGCGATGTCATCGGCATGTCCGAAGTGGTCTTCGAGCGCGCCCGCTACAGCGTGGCTGCGGCGCGGCCGTCGGTGGTCTGCCCGTTCCCCAAGGATGCGCTGGACGAGGTGTTCGTCGGCGCGCCGCGGCTGGCCGCCCTGCTGTTCAGTCTCGGCATGGCGGCCAATGCGGTGCTGGCCGATCGCATGCGCGTGGTGGCAAGGCTCGGTGCCCGCCAGCGGGTGATCCACTTCCTGCTCGAGCTTTGGTCACGACAGCGGGTAGGCGCTCGCGAGGAAGAGCACTGCATCAGCGTGCCCTTGACCCAACAGCTGATCGGCGACGCCATCGGCATCTCCAATGTCTATGTCAGCCGCGCGCTCTCCGAGCTGGAGCGCGAGGGCAGCCTGCAGCGCCTGCCCGGCAGGCGGATCCAGCTGTGTCGGCTGGCCGCATTGATCGACGAGGTCGAGTTCGTCGACCGCTACGCGGCACTCGACCTGAGCTGGTTCGCCCCGCAATGGGGTGCCTGGCGTTCGCTGTTCGACACTCGGAGCCGTCGCGCGGCCTGAACCCTGAGCCCTGGCCCAGCGCTGCTACCAGCGGGCCGGCCATTGCCACCGTCGATACGCGAACTTGATCAGGCTTAAAGAGCGGGCGCCGATTGCCGTGCAGGCTGCGCGACCCGGTTTCCGAGATCGAACGATATGTTCTTGCCGCCAGCTGCCCGGCGCGCGGACAGGTGCTGCTGCGCATGATGAGCACCCGTACTGCGCCATGCATCCAGGCGCGTGGCCATTTGCTGGCGGTTGACCTCGACAACTGGCAGGTCGTGCTGGCCAGTGCCGGAGTGAGCGGCGTGCTCGGCCTTCCGGAGCAGGAAGTCATCGGCAAGCCCTTGCTCGACCTGGTCGGCGCCGAGCTGCTCGACGCCTGGGTGCAATCGCTTGGCTGGGGCGGCGTGTCGCGGGTGCCGCAGCGCTTTCTCGGACAACGACTGTCGCCGAGCTGCTACAGCGCGGACGTGGTGGTGCAGGCGCTCGGCAGTTTGCTGCTTATCGAGCTGTTGCCGCGCAGCCGGCCGCTGATCGGCATCGACGACACGCCAGCGCTGGAGCAGTTCGCTCAGCGGCTGCGCGCAGCCAGCGACGAAGCGGCGCGCAGCCGGCTGCTGGCCGAGGAAATCCGCGTGCTGCTGGCGCACCGGCAGTGTCAGGTATGGATGCCGTTGCCCGGGACACAGCAGCTGCACCGGCACGCCATCGTGCCACGCAGCCATGCGCCTGCCGAGCCCGCTGGCGGCGATGTGCAGGTCAGCCTGCCGCCGACTCCGCGCTACCCCGGCCGCCACCTGCAGCTGCGCGTGATTGCCGATCTGCAGTGCAGCGGGCGCCCCCTCCAGGGTAGCCGCGATGCCGCCGCCCGGCTCGGCCGGCGGCCGATTCTGGGCATGCCCGGAGCCGATGAAACGAGCCTGCTGGAAACGCAGGGCGCGCGCAGCGCCGTGCTGATCGAGCAATGGCAGGACACGGGTCTGGCGCGGATGTTCATCGCCCTCTCGCCCGAACCGGTGTCGCTGACGCTGGACCCGCTGATCGCCGCCGAGCGCCTGCTCCTGATCGACACCCTGGTTGCCGGTCGCGCAGGGATGCCTGATTGAGCGGGTTCGACGGAATGGCTCGCTGCATCCTCGGCTACCAGTCGCGCCATGGATGAGCCGCAGGGCGCGAGTTAAAGCAAGCGCGCGGCGAAGGTAGGCTTGGGCGCAAACCGGACGCTCGCCGGCGTGCCCTGCGAACGGCAGCTTTGCGCCCGAAGCCGTCCCCCACGAATGGGCACTCCTTGGCCGAAACTGGCTGTGCCCGGTGTGGTCGAGCGATACCGGCGACGGGCAGATATGCGGCTGCCGCGAGGGCGCTTCTCGATCACCACGGCACTTCCGTGTGCCGGGCTTCCCGGAGGGGTGATCGGGGCCGTGTTGCCTGTGCGCGTTCAGCGCCTAGCGCTTGGGGTTCATCGCTGCCTGGTCGCTATCGGTGCGGATCAGCAGTTCGACGCGACGGTTCTGACTGCGACCTTCCGCGGTTGCGTTGCTGGCGACCGGGTATTCGGCGCCGAGGCCGCGGCTGTCGATGCGCTGGTCATCCACGCCCTGCGCCCGCAGTGCGCGCTCGACCGCGGCGGCGCGGCGCTCGGACAGCGACTGGTTGTAGCTCGCCGAGCCGGTCGAGTCGGTATGTCCCTCGATGTCGACGCTGGCAGTCGGGTTCTCGCGCAGCACTTCGGCAAGCGAAGCCAGCTGCCGCTCGGCGCCGGGCTTGAGTACCGCCTTGTCCACTTCGAAAAGCACATCACCCAGGGTGAGGTTCCAGCCTTGCGCGGTCTTCTCTGCCTGCAGCTCGGCCAGCTTGGCATCCAGCTCGGCAGCCTCGCGACGGACCTGCTCGGCGTCGCGCTCGGCGCTCTCGGCGCGCAGTCGGGCGGCGAGCGCTGCATCCTGCGCGGCTGCACGTCGCATGCTTTCCGCACGTGCCTCTGCGATCGCGGCGTCGCGCTGTTCGCGGGTGCTGGCAAGGCGTGCCTCGGCGGCCTGCCGCTGCAGGGCTTCGCGGTCCAGCGCCAGGCTGTTGCGCTGCTGGGCGCTGTAGGCGGCCAGCCCCTCGGCGCGGGCGGTCTGGATCAGGCGGTCAGCCAGATAGACCCGATGGCTGAAAAGCTCGTCGTCGAGTTCGCGGCGATCACGCTGCAGGGCCTCGACGCTGGCCGCAGCCTCGGCAACCAGGTCCGGCGCGTTGGCCGCGATCCGGCTATCGGCCTGGATCTGGTCGAGCTGGCTATCCAGCCTCACCAGTTCGGGCGGGATGGTGTCGCGGCTTGCGCAGCCGGCAGCGAGCAGGGCGGCGGCGATCGGGATCAGGGTCAGTGAGCGTTTCATGCGTCGACCTCCAGCTTGCGGATTTCGTCGCGCAGGGCCTGTACGGCTGCGCGCAGCTCTTCGGTACTTGCCTCGCTTGCCTGCTGGCGGGCACGGGCCTCGGCCAGGCGCGCATCGGCGGCGGCGCGCTCGAACTCGCGCTGGGCGTCGCGGTAGTCACGATCCTCGAACGATCCCTTGCCCTGAGCGAACAGGGCAAGGGCGTCCTGCAGTGCCGGTGTCGCAAGGCGCTCGGCGTCGGCGCGCTCGGCGGCGGAAATCGCCGATTCGGCGCGGACCTGCATGACCCGGGCATCGTCCTTGACCGAAGCAAGGGCCAGCCCGGGCATGAGGAAGGCAGTCAGCAGCAGGGCAGTCAACTTCGCATGGTGTTTCATCGCAGTCTCCATTCTTGTGGTGGAGCGGGTGCCGCCGCCGTCCACGGAGCGGGGGAGGCTCTGCGGGGGGGCGGTGG
>CAYGMG010000206.1:0-5419 GCA_964350895.1 uncultured Lysobacter sp. | reverse complement strand
ACCACTTCCGGTCCAGACCCTGCTCTGCGTCGCAGGCTCAATCCCGCACGGCGCCCGCCGACAGTTCGCTTAGCAGCGACTGCGCAGCCAGCGTCTTGGGATGCTCGGCGCCGAACTGGCTGCGCCGCCAGTCGAGGCCTGAGCGCACCAGCGGCGCGGCTTCTGCGTCTCGCCCGAGCGCCATCAAGGCAGCGGCGCGCCACAGGCGCACGTTGACCACGTTGACATCGTCCTCGCCGAACACCTTGGCCATGCGCACATCGAGGCCATCCAGCAGGGTCATGGCCTGCTCGGCCTCGCCCAGCCCGATCAGCGCGCCACCGTGGATACCGCGGATTACCAGGGTGATCGGGTGCCCCGCGCCGATCGCCTCTTCGGCCACGCCCTGGGTGGCGCTGGCCAGTGTCTGTGCGGCGTGCGCCTCGCCCATCCAGATCCGCAGCTCGGACAGGTTGGCCGCCTCGATCAGGGTATGCATGTGCGCTGGCCCCAGCAGGCGCTGCTTGGCTTCGAGGGTGTCCTCGATCAGTGGCCGCGCTTCGGCGTAGCGTCCGGCCTCGAGCAGGGCCACGGCCAGGCTTGAGACCGGCAGCAGGCGCTCGAACTCGTCGAGACCGGGAATCCGCTCCTGCGCCTCGATCAGGCCGCGCTGGATGGCGATGGCCTCCTCCACCCTGCCCTGCTCCTGCAGGATATTGCCCAGCCCATTGCGCAGCTGGAAGCTGAGCACTTCGTCCGGCCCCAGCCAGCTCTCAGCCAGGGCAACGGCGCGCCGCGAGGTCTGTTCGGCGGCCTGCATCGCCCCGCTGCGGGTCTGCGCGACCAGCAGCGCCTGCAGCACGCAGAGCAGATCCGGCGAGCGCACGGCCACATCGGCTTCGGCGCGCTGCGCGGCCAGCGCTATCACCTCATCAAAGCGGCCAATCGCATTGCGGGCGTTGAGTACCGCGCAATCGAACTGTTCACGCAGCGCCGGGGTCCAGTCGACCTTGGCCCCCAGCGTATCGGCCAGTTCAAGCTGGGCGGGGATCTCCTTGGGCGCGGCGCGCGGCAGGATCTGCAGACGCTCGGCGGCGACCAGGGCCTGCCGTGGGTGCTCGCCCGGCAGTGCGCGGCGGGCCAGCTCCGCGGATTCGACATTGGCGGCGAGCGCCTCATCGATCCGCCCAGCGCCAGCCAGGGCGGCGACCCAGCCTTCCCGATACTCCAGTTCGCGCTCGGCCGAGCCCTTGCTAAGGCGCAGATCATCGAGGGCCCGCTGCCAGTAGTCGAGCGCCTCTGCTTCTTTCTCCAGCTGATCCAGGCTTCGCGCAACCTGCGCGTAGAGTTCCGCCCTGCCCAGACCCGGTTCAGGCAAACGCTCGGCAATGCGCGCGGCCACGTCTTCCAGCACGTCGACGACGCGCGCCGAGCGGCCGCGCAGCGCGACCTGGGGCGAGGCGATGATCTCGGACAGGATGACGTTCTGCGCTTCGACCGTTTGCGCATGCAGGCGGGTTTGCCTCGCCTGCAGCATGACTGCCGCCACGGCTACGGCCAGCAGCAGGCCGGTGAACGCTGCAAGCCCCGCACCCACACGATGCCGATGCAGCCATTTGCGCAGGCGATAGCCGCGTGAATCCGGGGTCGCCGCCACCGGCCTGCCGTCCAGCCAGCGCCGCAGGTCAGCGCCCAGCGCTTCGGCACTGGCGTAGCGCTCTGCAGGCTCCTCACGCAGCGCCTTGCTGACGATGTTGCGCAGGTCGCGGTCCAGCGCGGCGGTGGCCAGCGCCCTGGACGGCCGGCCCGCCTCGTCGCGGGGTGACTCGCCGGTAAGCAAGGCATGCAGCACGCCACCCAGTCCGTAGACGTCCGTGGCCGTGCTGATCGCACCGCCTGCATGCTGCTCGGGCGCGGCGTAGCGCGGCGTCAGCAGGCGCGTCGAACTGCCCTCGGCAGCCTCGGAGAGCAGCTTGGCGATGCCGAAGTCCAGCAGCTGCGGCTGGCCGTGCGAGTCGACCAGGATGTTGCCGGGCTTGAGATCGCGATGGATCACCAGATGGCGGTGCGCGTGGGCCACTGCCTCGATCACCGGCAGGATCAGCCGCGCCTTGCCGCGCAGGTCCAGGTCGCGTGCAAAGGCGTCCAGCCGCGGCCCGTCGACCAGCTGCATGGCAATCCACGGCGTGCCGTCCTCGGCGATGCCGCCGTCGAGGAAGCCGGCGATGTGCGGATGCTGCAGGCGGGCCAGCACCGACTGCTCCTGCAGAAAGCGCTCCTGCCCGGTCATGCCGCGCGGCAGCAGCTTGAGCGCGGCGACCTGGCGGAAACCGGCCTCGATGCGGCTGGCGCGGTAGACAATGGCCATGCCGCCGCGACCCAGCTCGTCCTCCAGCCGCCAGGGGCCAAGCTGCATGCCGCGCAGCTGCCCGACCGCCACCGGCGCACCGGCCTGCATCGCGGGCGTGCGATCCAGCGGCCCTTTGCCTTCGGAGGCCGCCAGCAGTCGGCGCAGCGCTTCGGACACGCCCTCGCTGGTCGACAACCCGGCAAGCCGCGCCGAGCGCTGCTCGGGGTCGAGATCAATCAGGTCGGCGAACAGGCGATCGGCCTCGCGCCAGTCCTCGATGCTGATCCGCGCGCTCATGCCAGCAGCATCGCATTGAGCAGGGCGCGGGCGCGCTCCCAGTCGCGGTGCAGACTGCGCACCGAGCGGCCGCAGAGCGCGGATATCTCGCCCATCTCAAGGCCGGCGTAAAAGCGCAGCTCGACCAGTTCGCGCAGCGCGGGATCGATGCGTTCAAGGTCGTGCAGGGCCTCGTCAAGCGCGATCAGGGTTTGCTGGTCGTCGCTGAACTCCTGCGCACTCAGGGTGACCATGATCAGGTCGCCGCCGCGCTTGCCGGCCAGGGCCGCACGCGCGGTGTCGGTGATGATCTGGCGCATCGCCCGCGCCGCCGTGGCGAAGAAATGCGTGCGGCTGGCCAGCGCCAGCTGGGCCGAGTCGACGAACTTCAGATACAGCTCGTTGACCAGCGCAGTGGGCGACAGGGTCGCCGGCGATGCGCCGTTGAGCCGGCTCCGGGCCAGCACCTTCAGCTCCTGGTGCAGCAGTGAGAAGACCTTGCCCAGCGCGTCCTCATTGCCGGGCTGCCCGGCGCGCTCCAGCAGCACGGTGATGTCGCCGTGTTCGGCGGCCGTGGCCCGCTCAGCCATGGAGGCACTCGGCACATGGCGCCACGGCGCGCAGCGCCGATGCAGGCGGGGTGGCAGACGAGGGCGGCGGATTCCGTATGCCTGGCTGAGAGCCATGCATGGAGCGATCCAAGGTGAAACTCAAGGCAGTGGGCATCTTGCTCGTCCTCATCGCAACGCCGGCGGGCGGCCAGACCGACATACGGCGCGCCTCCATCGACGGAGGCGGCGGTGTTTCGCAATCCGGAAGCTACCGCATCCGGGGAACCATCGGCCAGTTCGATGCCGGCCTGCTGAGTGCCGGACCCTATGCGCTGCGCGGCGGCCTGGCCCTGTCAGCCGGCGCGCAGGCGCTGCCCGATCTGATCTTCCAGAACTCGTTCGAGGAGCACAGCCCATGACCCCGCGCCCGCTCATCCTGTCCTGCCTGCTTGCCGCGCTTTGCCTGTCGCCCGCACGCGCCGGCGACCCGGTGGGCTCGGCCTTCACCTACCAGGGCGAACTTGCCGTCGACGGCGCGCCCGCCCACGGCAGCTTCGAACTTGAGTTCGAGCTGTTCGCCAGCGAGTCGGGGCCCGACTCCGTGGCGCTACCGCTGACACGCGCGCTGACGCTGGAACAAGGTGTATTCGACATCCGCCTGGATTTCGGCGATGCGCCGTTCACCGGCTCGCCAATCTGGCTGGAGGTCCGCGTGCGCCCCGCTGGCAGCAGCGATGCCTTCACCAGCCTGACGCCACGCCAGCCGATCACCGCGGCCCCGTATGCCCTGCACGCGCAGTTCGTCAGTGCCAATGCCATCAGCGGCAGCCAGATCGCCGATGGCTCGGTCGGCGGTCAGGACATCGACCCGGCCAGCGTGCAGCGGCGGGTCAACGGCACCTGCCCGGAAGGCCAGGCCATCCGTGTGATCGATCAGAACGGCGCAGTCATCTGCGAAGCCAGCGGCGGCGGTGCCGACGATGACTGGCTGCCGATCGGTGACGGCTCCGGCCGGCTGCAATCCACCTCCGGGATCCGCATCCAGCCGTCACCGGCGACCGCGTTTCCGTTCACCGTGCGCCACGACAGCGCGGCCGGCTCACCGAGCGCTGCGCTGACCGAGTCCGAAGCCGGCGATGCCGCGCGGCTGGGCTTCTACAACGACTCCGACCCGACACGCTTCTGGACCATCGAAGGGCTGATCGCGGGAGCGCTCGCCGACGACCGCCTGAGCCTGCGCAACAGCGCCACCGGCGGCAGCGGCACCGACATTCTGAGCATCGATGGCGAAGGCCGGGTCGGGGTCATGGTCAGCGAGCCGCTGGCCGCCCTGCAGGTGCGCTCGGAAGGCAACTTTGCGCCCGATGTCGGCGAGGGACGCGGCGATCTCTACGTCGGCGACGGCAGCGTCGGCCTGTCCATCGGCGTGGCCCTGGGCGGCGGCGGCCGAGGCACCTCGCGGATCTGGAGCAACACCCAGGGCGCCATCGTCTTCGGCAACACCGACCAGGATGTGATGTCGATCGGCTTCAATGGCGACCGGGTCGGCATCGGCGTCAACCTGCCCAGCGAGCGGCTGCACGTCGCCGGCGGCAATCTGCGTGTCGAAGCGCTCGGCCATCCGGGCAGCGCTGCGCGTCCCTTGCAGGTCGCCCCCAATGGCGTGGTACAGGTGGGCGGAAGCGCGACGGGAAGACTGGTCCTGAATCCGTTCTCGTTTGCGCCGGCCTTCTCGACCCAGCCCTACTTCCGCGATTTCGACTCTCTCGCCGGCGGATCCGGCCCTACCGCCTTCCACGCCGAGGTCAAGCTGCCAGACGGCGTGAGGGTTAACACGCTGACCGCCGCCTACCGCGACCTGGATCCGTCCTTTGATCTGCGCGTCGAGCTGCGCCGCGTCAACCTTGCCACCTTCAACGATGAGCTGATGGCCGGCTTCACCACCAGTGGCGATCAGACGGGACTGCGAACCACCATCGATGCCAGCATCGACCACGCCATCGTGGACAACCAGAACTACTTCTACTTCGCCTACCTGTATGCCAACGGCTGGGATTTCATCGAAGCGCGAAACGTGAACATCGACTACGCCTACTAGTGGACTGTAACGGATGAAGCGGAAGAGGGATCGCGACGGGATGGGCGTGCGGGACGCCGTGCCGGAGCGAGGCCCGTAGCCGAAGCTACGGGCTGACCGAGCGGAGCGAAGGCGAAGGCGGCTCGCCGCCGGCCGCGCAGCGGCCGAGTGAGGCGCAAGTGCCGC
>CAYGMG010000205.1:0-5468 GCA_964350895.1 uncultured Lysobacter sp. | reverse complement strand
TTCATGGGCGGGGAGTGTACGCCAGCGGCGCGCGCTGGTTGGGCGATGACGCCTGCTCAGGTACGCTGACGCTCCCGCACACCGAGCCAGCCGATGTCCGCGATTCCGCCGCCTGGCCCTGCCACATCCAGTCCGCGCGAGGCGCGGGTCGACAGCTGGAGCAGCTACTGGCGGGGCGGCGCCCTGCACTCCTGCGCTGGCAGCTTCGACGGCAACTACGCCGGCCCGCTGCGCGGCTTCTGGGAGGAGCAGTTCGCGCAACTGCCGGATGCGGCGCGGGTGCTCGATGCCTGCTGCGGCAATGCGCCACTGAGCCAGCTGCTGGTAGGCCATCCGCGCTTTGCCCAGACCCCTCTGCGGGTTGATGCCGCTGACCTCGCGGCGATCGATCCGCCCTGGATCGCGCAGTTGCCGGACGCCACCCGCGCCCGGATCAGCGTCCATCCGCATGTCGACGTGGCTCTGCTGCCCTTTGACGCCGGCAGTTTCCAGCTATGCATGAGCCAGTTCGGCATCGAGTACGCCGATCCCGCAGCCCTGGTGGAGCTGGCCCGGGTGATCGAGTCCGGCGGACGGCTGGCCGCCCTGGTGCATCACGTCGACGGGCTGCCGGTGCGCATCGCGCGCGAGGAAGTCGAGCATGCCGACTGGCTGGCCGAGCAGCAGCTGGATGGCATCGCGGAAGCGTTGATCGCGCCGATGGCGCGCTCGGCAACGCCGGAAGGTCAGGCCGCACTGCGCGGCGACGCCGACGCCAATGACCGCCGCGCGCGCTTCAACGGCAGCATGCAAAGGCTGCAGCAGCGGATCGCCGACAGCCGCTATCCGGATCTGCTGCGGGAAAGCGCCGATGCTCTGATGGCGGTGCTACAGCGGGCGCGGCTGGCCGGTGAGTCTGCGGCCAGCCAGGCCCTGCAGGCGTTTCGGGAATCTCAGCAGCAGTCCTTGCTGCGTCAGCGTGAGCTGATCAGCCACGCCAAGGACGAGGCGCAGCTGCAGGTATGGCTGGCGCAGTTCCCGAGCGACGAGTCGCGGGTCGGCGAGCTTGGCTTCGGCAACGGCGAGCTGGCTGGCTGGTCGGTCAGCCTGCGCAAGCGCTGAGCAGGCGGCTCAGAGATCCTGCTGGTAGCGCACGTAGGGCGTGCGCGCGTCGAGCAGGCGCTCACCCGACTTGCGCGCTTCCGGCGTGGTCAGCGCGTCGGCTGGCGAAAGCAGGTTGCGGGCGCCAACTGTCACGCGAGCCGACCAAGGCGTACGCCAGCTGACCCCGACATCGATATCGAACCAGCTCTGTTCCAGCTGCGGGATGCGCGTCTGTCGCCCGGTCAGGCTGCCGGCGAAATCGCCAATGCCGGCATCGAAACGCAGCGAGCGGCTGTTGATTCCGAGCGGCGCGCCATTGGGGATCAGGCGGTCCTGGCGCAGCCGGGTGCCGCGGCCGGTGACCCGCAGCCAGCTGCGCTGGTTCATCCAGTGGGTGGCTGAAAGGTGTACCGACTCGCCGGCAAGGTCAGCGGCAAGGCCGGCCTGCGGCGCAAAGCGCGGATCAAGCAGATCGAACTGCAGGGTCTCGTCCGCGGCCTGCGGCGCCGAGTTGAGCCAGGACAGGCCGAAGTCGAGGTCCACCGGCAGGGGGGCCTCGTCCAGCGAGAGCGAAGCACTCAGGCCGAGCTGATTGATCGGGCCGAGCGTCCAGCGGTCATTCTCAAGGCGACCGAGCAGGCAATGCTGGGCCAGGTCGGCGAGGGCGGCGCTGACGCCGAAGGCGCCGTCGCACAGCAGGCTGAGCCCGGGGCCGGCCTCGACCGAGAGAAAACCGCGACTGCGCCGGTCTTCACTGCCGAGAACGCGCGGCAGGCCGAGCGGATCTGGACGAATCTGGCGCAGCGGACCGAAGCCGGTCTCGGCCACACTGGCTGGCTGCAGCAGGAAGGCCGGGTCAACGTCTTGGGCGTAACCCGTCCCACAAGCTGCGAGTAGCAGCCCGATCAGGGGGTAGCGCCAGCGACTGATCATGCCTTCGGTCCTTCGGAGGGTCATCGATTGGGACCGCGGCATCCTGCCGTGGTTCCCCAGACGAGTAACGCCAGATTAACGCTTTTCTGAAGCAATTAACATGATGCTTGCCCGCGAGCCGCCGGTCGGTGGCTCTTGCATACCAAGAGGGCAGTCGAGTTGCGCCGCGCCCAAGGCTCGCAGCCGCGGGTATCCGGGCTAGACTGCTGGACTGTCAGTCCCACCGAAATCCGCGTTCCGTGAGCCCAGCCGCCCGCCCCTTGACCCCGCCGCCCGCCGAGTTGGCGCGCACCGACCTGCTGCTTACCGGCAGCAGCGCGGTGGAGCTGGCTGCATCGGTGTGGAGCTGGGCGACCCGACGCTTTGCGGCTGACGCCATCCAGCTTTGGATCACCGATGCGCGCGGATTCCAGCTGCTCGCCGAGCACGGCAGGCCGGCCGAGGACGCTGACCGCCAGCTGGCCAAGGAAGCGGCGATCAAGCGCACGCCCCAGCTGCGCGATGGCCTGGCCGGCCAGCCGATCCCGCTGCTCGACCAGCACGTAGCCGTGCTGCTGGTGTCGGTGGGCGAAGGCGCGATCGATGCCCATGCCCTGCAGCGCGCTGCCGACCTGCTTGCCCATCGGCTGCCGGCGGCGCTGGAACTCGAACGCCTCAACCATGCGGTGCAGCAGCTCGCCCAGGCTGAACGGGTGCAGCGATCGCTGTTCGCCATCGCTGACCTTGCCTCGTCCAACCGCGATCTCGGCGAAGTGCTGGCGATCACCCACGGCATCGTTGCCGGGCTGATGTACGCAGAGAACTTTTTCGTCGTGCTGCGCGATCGACACAGTGGCGATGTGACCTTTCCGTATTTCCGCGACGTCCTCGACGATGACGATCCGCCGACGCCCGAGCAGGTCTTCCCGCTTTCCACCCTGAAGGGATCGCTGGCCGCCCACGTGGTGACCACCGGCGAGACCCTGATGGGTCCGTCGGAAATCATCAGCCTGCAGATCGGCGTCGACACCCACGGTTTCGGGCCGGCCAGCGTCGACTGGCTGGGCGTGCCCCTGGTATTCGCCGGCGAGGTTTTCGGCGCCGCGGTGGTGCAGAGCTACCAGCCGGAGTTCACCTACTCCGAGCAGGACCGCGCCCTGCTCACCTTCGTTGCCCAGCACCTCAGCGCAGCGCTGCAGCGGCGCTGGACCCAGGTCGAGCTGGAGCGCCGGGTGCTCGACCGCACCAACGAGCTGCGCGAAGCCAATCGCGCGCTGCGCGCCGAGGTCGAGGAGCGCCAGCGCGGCGAGCAGCTGCAGGCCGCCCTGTTCCGGATCGCCGAGCTGGGCGCCTCCGATGTGTCGCTGGAGGAGTTCTACTCGGCAACCCATCGGGTGATCGGCCGGCTGCTGTACGCCGCGAACTTCTATATCGCTACCCTGGTCGATGACGGGACCGCGCTCGACTTTCCCTACTCCGTGGACGAGCGCGATGCGCGTCGGGTGCGCCGCCCGCTGGGGCGTGGCCTGACCGAATTCGTCCTGCGCACCGGGCAGGCCCTGCTCGCCGACCGCGAAACCATTGATCGCCTCAACCAACAGGGCGAGATCACCAGTTTTGGACCGCGCGCGACCATGTGGCTTGGCGTGCCCCTGGTCTGCGATGCCGGCACCGTTGGCGTGCTCGCCGTGCAGAGCTACGACAGCCGGCACCGCTACCAGCGCCGCGATCAGGAGATCCTGACCTTCGTCGGCTTCCATATCGCCAACGCCCTGCAGCGCATGCGCGGCGCTGAGCGCCTGCGGCTGGCCAATGTCGATCTGGAGCGCCGCGTCGCCGAGCGCACCGAGGCGCTGTTCGCAGCCAATCGCGACCTGCGCCAGCAGATCGCCGAGCGCGAGCGCTTCGAGCGTGAGCTGCACTACGCCGCCACCCATGACCCGCTGACCGGCCTGCCCAACCGGGTGACCTTCGTTGCCAGGATGGCCGATGCCCTGGCCCGCTACCAGCGCCGTCATCGCGACCGTTTTGCCCTGCTGTTCCTCGACCTCGACCGCTTCAAGGTGATCAATGATTCGGTCGGCCACCTGGTCGGCGACGAGTTACTCAAGGAAGTCGCCAAGCGGATCGGCGATCTGGTCGCCGGGCGCGGCCTGGTCGCCCGGCTCGGCGGCGACGAATTCGCCGTGCTGGTCGACACGCTTGGCTCCGATGTCCAGGCCCAGCAGCTGGCAGAGCAGATCATCGCCGTGCTCGATGAACCGATCCGCGTGCTCGGCAAGGAACTGTTCACTTCGACCAGTATTGGCATCGCCGTGGCGAGGCCCTTGTATTCAAGTCCCGAGGAGCTGCTCCGCGACGCCGATGTGGCGCTGTACCGCGCCAAGGCCCGCGGCCGTCGCCGCTGCGAGATGTTCGACGACGCCCTGCGTCGCGAGGCGCTGCACCAGCTGGAGCTGGAGGGCAACCTCCGTCGCGCCCTGGTGCGCAACGAGTTTGAGCCGGTATTCCAGCCAATCGTCGAGCTAAGCGGCGGCCGGGTGGTTGGCTACGAAGCGCTGATGCGCTGGCGCCACCCGCATCAGGGCATGCTGGCGCCGGGCGAGTTTCTTTCCATCGCCGAGGAGTCCGGACTGTCCGAAGCGATGGACTGGCAGGTCTTCGAGCTGGTCCTGGCCCAGGCCTGGGTTCTCGTTGAAACCGGTGGCTATGTGACGATCAATGTCGGCGGCCGGCATTTCCGCAATCCCGGCTTCGTCGACCAGCTCCTGGCCCTGCTCAAGCGCTACGAATTCCTCGCCGATCACCTGCGCCTTGAGGTCACCGAGCGGATCCTGATCGAGGAGCCGGAAAAGGTCCGGGCGATGATGCAGGCGCTGAGCGCGGCCGGGGTCCGCCTGGCGCTGGATGATTTCGGTACCGGCTACTCCTCGCTCAGCTACCTGCACCAGTTTCCATTGCACACGCTCAAGGTCGACCGCTCCTTCATCGCCGCCCTCGGCGCCGACTCCCGCGACAGCGCCAAGGCGGTGCTGCGCGCCGTGTGCAGCCTGGGACAGTCACTCGCAATGGAAGTGATCGCCGAGGGCATCGAGTCGCCGCAGCAGCTGGAGATGGTCAGACAGACCGGCTGCACCCTCGGCCAGGGCTTCCTGTTCGCCCGCCCGCAGCCCCTCCACACCCTGCTCAAGCAGCGCGACATAGCCTGGGAGAGTGACTCGCCAGTGGTCGGAGCACCCAGCGAAGCCGAGTGAGCGCCTGCCCGACGCGCATGCGCAATCGGGGTTTCGAGATGGCGCAAAACCTGGCGGCCACGTGCGGCAACGATGGGCGCAAAGTGTGCGTTCGCCCTGGCCGGCGAATGGGCCTTTGGTTGTTTGTTGAACAAGCAAGATCAAGGGCGTTTCGAACCGTCCTTCGGCCGGCTCGAGTCACCTTTCTTTGAATGGCCAAAGAAAGGTAACCCAAAGAAA
>CAYGMG010000204.1:0-5555 GCA_964350895.1 uncultured Lysobacter sp. | reverse complement strand
GATGTTCATCAATAGCGCCGGCTTTCTGTGGGAGCGGATCGTATCCGCGACCGCGACGCATCGATCTGACCGCAGTCAGTGGCAAGCCTGTAGCGCTGCGGTCGCGGATACGATCCGCTCCCACAACAGATGGGCGCCTCAACGTTCGATACGGGCGTTCGGACGGTACGCCCGGTGCGCCCAAGGCGCACCCTATGGACGTCTCGTTCGCGCCCGAACACGAACTTCCAGCGCCGGATCACAACGCCAACCCGGTCCCCGCTCAGGGCTGGTTCTTGTTGAGGAAGCGCGCCAGTGACGGAGATGCCGCGCGGACCCGTTCGCCGGGCTCCAGCTCGGAGGCCAGATCGACGAAACCACGCATCACCGCGATGTCCTGGGGTCGGCGATTGAGTGCGTCGCGCGCGTCGCGGTCGGCGCCGGCTTGGATCAGTCGGCGCAAGGCGGCCAGCTGGCCATGCAGGGCACACAGGTGCAGCGGAGTGAAGCCGCGTCCGTCGCGACGATCAAGCGCGAGCGGCTGGCCGAGCAGCAGGTCGAGCTGGGCGCGCAGGCATTCCTCGTCGACCGGGTGGCCGGCATCGGCACGCGCGCCGAGCAGCAGCAGCAGCGGGCTGAGCCCCTCGTCGCCTTCGGCATCGGCGGCCTCCGGGTCGGCGCTGAGCAGGGCCTGCCAGCAGGCACCGGCGCGACCTTTATCGCGGGCGGTAAAGCCCCATTGGGCCAGCGCGTGCAAGGCGTGGTTGCCATGCTCGTCGCGCAAGGACGGCTGCGCGCCGCGGGCGAGCAGCAGGCCGAGCATGTCCGGCAATCCGAGGGCTGCGGCGACCATCAGCGGGGTGACTCCGCCCGGCAAGGTCTGGTCGGGCAACGCGCCGTGTTCCAGCAAGCGTTCGACAACCGGCCGGTGGCGCATGCTGATCGCCGCGCTCAGGCAGGTCGCGCCGCTCGCCGCCGCGGCCGCGGGATCGGCACCGCGCTGCAGCAGCAAGGTGGCGCAGGCGACATGGCCACCGCCGCTGGCGCGCAGCAGGGCGGTGGCGCCCTTGCCGTCGCGGGCCTCGATCTGCAGCCCGAGCAGGAGCAGGCGCTCGACCGCCGCGCTGTCGCCAAGCGCGGCGGCGGCGACCAGGTCGGTATCGCGCAGACGCCGGCCGGGCAGCTGCCAGTGGCGCCAGTCGAGCCAGTCGAGGATGTCATGCCGACCGTGGCGCAGGGCCATGCCGTAGGCGGTGCAGCCATCCACGCTGAGCCGATCCAGCCGGGCTCCGGCCTGCAGCAGCAGGGCCAGCGCCTCGGCATCGCCACGCGCTGCCGCGTGGTGCAAGGGCATCCAGCCGCGGCGGTCGACCGGGTTGGGGTCAGCGCCCAGGCGCAGCAGGTCGGCGCACAGCGCGTGCCAGCCGGCCTGCACCGCGGCGGTCAGCGCGCTGATCCCATGTTCGGTCGCCGCGGCGTCGGCACCGCTCAGCAGCAGCCTTCGGACCAGGGCTTCGGCGCGCCGAGAATCGATACGTGGCGGCAGCGCGGCGAGGCTGGCGATACGCAGTCCAGCCGGGCTGACGCCGCGTTCCAACAGGCACTCGGCGAGCTCGATATGCCAGCCCGCCAACGCCTCGGCGAGGCGGCCGTCGGCTTCGAGATCAGCAACCGGCAAGCGTGCCAGCTGACGGGCGATGCGCGCCCGCTGCTCGCGCCGGGCGAACAGCAGGATCGCCTCCCAGACCAGGGTCGGCTCGGCGTCCGGGGAGCGCAGCAGCAGCTCGGCGCGGGCGTGGTCGGACTCGTCCAGCGCGCAGCGCAGGCGTTCGGAAAACGGCCGCGGGTCCTGATCGACCGCGGCCAGCAGGGAGTCGCTGCTGCCGCCGTCGGCCAGCTCTTCCAGGGCGCCGGGCAGCGGGTAGCTCGGATCGAGAACCGCCACCAGCGGCCAGCGGGCCTGGGCCACCGCGCATTCCAGTGCGCTGCGGCCATCGGCGGCGCGCTGCGCCGGGTCGACACCCATGGCCAGCAGCAGGGCCAGAGTCTCGGCGTCGGCACGCGGCGACTGGCAGGCCATGACCAGGGCGTTGCGGCCGTGGGTATCGGCGGCATCCAGCCTGAGCTTGGAGCCGGTGAGCTGCTCCAGCACGCCGTTGGCGCCGGCCCGAGCGGCTTCCAGCAATGGCGGAATTCCGTGCTCATCGGTCAGCTCCGGGTTGGCCCCGGCGCCGAGCAGCTCGCCGACCACTGCGGCGTTACCGGCCAGCGCCGCACTTAACAGCGCAGTGCGCCCAAGCCGGCCGCGCGCATCGACCTTGGCCTTGTGCCGCAGCAGCAGCTGGACGCCGGCGGGGTCGTCCTCCCCGGAACAGGCCGCGAGCAGGGCCGGCTGGCCGCCAGCGGGCTCCGGCCGCGCCTTGCGCTCAAGCAGGAACCGCGCGATTCGCCAGTTGCCGCAGCCGCAGGCCACGCCCAGCGGCGAATAGCCATCGCGATTGAGCGCGTCGATCGGCGCCCCGGCGTCGAGCAGCA
Source organism: uncultured Lysobacter sp. (assembly GCA_964350895.1). Classification (GTDB taxonomy): domain Bacteria; phylum Pseudomonadota; class Gammaproteobacteria; order Xanthomonadales; family Xanthomonadaceae; genus Pseudomarimonas. The sequence goes on along the minus strand of CAYGMG010000204.1, from coordinate 3,041 downwards.
GAGCGGCGACATCGGGCTCGGCGACCAAGGCAGCGAAATGCAGCGGGGTGCGGCCTTCGGCGTCGGCGGCGCGCGGATCGGCGCCGTTGGCGAGCAAGGTCATCACCGCATCCGGGCGGCCGCGCAGGCTGTCGCGGGTCGCCGCAAGCAGCGGGGTCAGGCCGTGGTGGCGCAGATTGATATCGACGCCGCTGGCGATCAGCCTGCGCAGCAGCCGGGTGTCCGGCAGGATCGAGGCGAGCATCACCAGGGTCCGCTGGTCGCGCTCTTCCGCACCGGGCAGCTGCTGCGGATCGGCGCCGGCATCAAGCGCGCCAAGCGCCTCGTCGATTCGCCCCAGCCGCGCCGCGGCGATCAGCCGAGCCGAAGGGTCACCGGGCATCAGCGCGGCACGGGCCTGGGTACCGACGGCCGGCAGGCTGACCGGCGTCACCGGCTCGGCGCGCGGCGCGACAGGCTCAACCGCGCTGCCGCCCTGCGGCGCCGCGAGGCGAGCCGGTTCGATCAGGGCGGCGAGTACGAAGGCCAGCGCCGGTGCCAGCAGCCACCACCAGCCGAGCGCGATGCCCAGCCGCCACTGCCAGTCAAGGCCCGGCGCCAGGGCCAGGGCCACCGCGCTGACCGCAAGCAGGAGCAGCAACAGCAGGGCTGCCAGCATGCCGCGCGGGAAGGAAGGGTCGCGCTCGACCAGACGGCGCGCGGCGCGCCAACAGTCCAGCGGCCCGAGCCAGCCGCCGCGCGGCCGACGATCAATGAAGGCCAGCAGCCAGAATGGCCAGATCCGCCACAGCGCCAGCCAGGCCAGAGCCGCCGCCACGCTCAGCGCCAGCACGGCAGCCAGGCTGGCATCCCGAAGCAGCCACCACAGCGGCAGTGCGGCAAGCGCCGCCACGCCGGCGGCGACCAAGGCCAGACACAACAGCGCCAGCGGCAGACGGCGCGCGAGATTGCGCCCGAGCGAGGCTTCCGGCGCATGCCCCAGACCCAGCGCGACGCCCGCAGAAATCAGCCCGATCGCCAGCCAGCCGAACACTCCGGCAGCCTCGATCGGCAGCCACAGGCCAGCGCTGCCGGCAGCCGCACCGAGCATGCAGCAGAACAGGGCGGCGCCCGGTCGTGCCTGACTCTCGGCGCTGCCCTCATTCGCCATCGACGACCTCAATCCGTGGCGGGAACTGGATGTGGAAGCCCTGTCCGGCAAGGTTGGCGCGGACCACGGCGGGGTCGGCCTGAGCCAGCCGCCGGCCCTGGTCAAGCTCGATCTCGACCACCAGGGACAGCGCGCCGAGCGTGCGGCTCAGCGGCTCGGGCAGGCAGTCGAAGGCGTCGCGCTCGGCCAGGTACACGTAGGTCTGCTCGCGACGGGAACTCTTGTAGACAAAACAGCGCATCGACCACGACCCGCAGGAAAGCGCGAAGGATAGCGCGCCGGGCGCCCGCTGGCCGCGTCAGCGTTCAGATCGGGTCGCACTCGTAGTAGACGCTGACGCTCTGCTCCGGGCGCCGGTCATCCAGCCCGCGCAGCGCGGCGTGCCCGCTTTCGCCGAATGCCACCTCACGCAGGCGGAAACCGGCCTCGCGAACCAGGGTCTCAAGGGTCGCCCGGTCGAAGAAGAACCCAGGGTTGAGCTTGAGCGCCAGATTGACCAGATGCCCGCCGCTTGGCGGATCCAGCGGAATCCCAACCGCGCGCTCCCAGTGCTCGACCAGCCATGCCGGACGTTCGCGCCAGGCCTCGAACAGGCGATCCAGGCTGGGCAGCAGCAGGCGCATGCAGCCAGCCGGCTTGAGCACCCGCCGCGCCTCGGCCAGAAAGCAGCGCACCTGGGCGATCTGTGGCAGGCAGGAGAGAAAATCCTCGGAGTGGATGTAGTCGACACTGCCATCCGGCCAGGGAATCGCCGCGCCAAGATCGGCTACCCGGTCAACGCCGGGGCCGGCCTCAACGTCGATATTGATCCAGCCCGGCAGCGGGCAGACGCCGGAACCGCAGTTGAGCTTGAGCACCCTGTCCTCGGAAATTCATCGAATCAATGCGCGTAAGCATAACGTCGGGCTAACCCGGGCGCCGTGCCGGATGCGTATGCTCGGCCAGCTGCGACCCGCTGCCCGCGCCCCACGGAGATCCGCCATGAGCTTGCTGCGTCTTTTCGCGCCCCTCGCGCTTTTTGCCCTGCTCCTGCACGCGCCCGACAGTGCAGCCGATTCGCTCAAGGACAAGCTCAAGGAGGCCGAGGCCAAGCTCAAGGACAAGGCAGGACGCAGCGATGCCGCGCGCGAATCGAGCCCCGAACCCGAATCCAGCGCACAGAACAGCAGCGCGGCCGACGCCAGCGGGCTCAGCCAGGACGAGGCCAGCCAGGGCGTCAAGGAGGCGCTGGCCCAGGGCGTGCAGAAGGCGGTCAGCCAGCTCGGCCGCAAGGACGGCTTTCTGGCCGACCAGGCGGTCCGCATCAGCAGCCCGAAGAAGCTGCGCAAGCTAACCGACACCGCAAGAAAGCTCGGCGCCAGCAAGTACGTTGAGCAGTTCGAGACCGCGATGAATCGCGCCGCCGAAGCCGCCGTGCCGCTGGCCGCCGAGACCTTCGCCGACGCTGTCCGCGGGCTGACCGTGGAAGACGCGATTGGACTGGTCCGCGGCGGCGATGGCGCCGCCACCCGCTACCTGCGCGAGAAGACCGGCGAGCGCCTGCGTGAACAGTTCCTGCCGGTAGTGGCCAGAACCACCGCCGAGGCCGGGGTGGCCCAGCGCTACAAGAGGCTCACCGAGAAGACCGGCGAGATGGGCAATCTGCTCGGCGCTGATGTCGACCTCGACCGCTACGTCACCGACAAGGCGATTGACGGCCTGTTCGTCTATGTCGCCGAGCAGGAAAAAGCCATCCGCGCCAACCCCCTGGACCAGGCCTCCTCGCTCCTGCAGAGGGTGTTCGGCAAAGGCTCATAGGGTCTGCTCCGGGCGCAGATTTGCCGGTCGTCGAGGTTTCTCAATTGCGCCGGCCTTCTGTGGGAGCGGATCGTATCCGCGACCGCAGCGCGAC
>CAYGMG010000203.1:0-5621 GCA_964350895.1 uncultured Lysobacter sp. | reverse complement strand
GGCGCCGCGCTGCAGTTCCAGCCGAGCCACGCTGAGCTCGCGCCCGATCAGGCTCGCCGACAGCAACAGCCGGTCCCAGAGCAAGGCGCCATCGAGAATCGCAGCGCCGACCTCCGCATCATCCAGCTCCACCGACACGGGCAATTCCGCCAGCGGATAGTCCCAGCGCAGCTGGTCAGGATCGATCGGCGGCGGATCAAGCGTCTCTACCGGCGCCGCGCCGATGGTCAGCCTGTCGGCGCGCAGGCGCTGCACCGACAGCGCGCCGCCGATCAGGGACAGCGGCTGCCAGTCGATCTGCAGCGCTTCGAGCCGAATCGGCCGGCCGCCGATCTCAAGATCGAGCCGGGCAATCCGCGGATACGCCAGCCGGCCCTCGATGCCCTCGGCCTGCAGGGCCAGATCGGGCAATGCGCCGGCCGCACGGGCGACCACGAAACGCAGCCCCGAGGTGCTGCCGAACAGCCAGCCGGCCAGCACGACCGGCAGCAGCAGTGCGACGCCCAGCAGCGACAGCCATACGCGCCGCCTGCTCATAGCGGCGGCCCCAGCTGTACATGCAGGCGGAACGCCTTGTCCGGTTGGTCGAGACCACGGCCGATATCGACCTGGATCGGCCCTACCGGAGAGCGCCAGCGCAGGCCGATGCCGACGCCGACCGCCGGCGTGAAGTCGCTGCCAAACGCATTGCCGGCATCGACGAACAGTGCCGCACCCCATTCGGCGGTGAACATGCGCTCCAGCTCGACGCTGCCGACCAGCAGATTGCGTCCACCGACCGGCTGCTCGCCGACGAACCGCGGGCTAAGCTCCTGGAAGCCGTAGCCGCGCACGCTGCGGTCGCCGCCGGCGTAGAAACGCAGCGAAGGCGGCATCTGCTCGAACTCACCGCTGCGAATGCTGCCGGCCTCGCCGCGCAGCAGGATGCGGGTCCGCGGGCCAAAGCTGCGGATCAGGCGTGCCGAGGCAAGCAGCTGGCGAAAGCCAACCTCCGAGCCGATCGACGGCAGCCCCCAGCGCCCGGTCAGCGACCACTGGAAGCCGCGGGTCGGATACAGCGGGTCGTCTGAAACACTCCGTTCCACCGAGACCTGCGGATAGACCAGCAGCGATCCTTCGCTGTTGTACTGCTCCTGCTGCACGACCAGTCCGCCGCTGAGCAGATTGCCGCGCCAGCGACCATCGCGCAGCACCGAGGCCTCGAAGATTTCCGCGCGGGTGCCGAAGAAGGGTTCTTCGCGGGCAGCAAGCCGTCCGGTCCACCAGCCGGTCAGCCGCTCGAAGGCCGGGATGCGGTATCGCAGCAGGGCCGAGGAACGCTCGCTGCCAAGCAGCAGGTCGCTCTCAAGGCGGTGGCCGCGCTCGTTCAACCAGCGCCGGGTGTAGCCGAGCTTGAGCCCGGGGCCGGTGTCGGTGCCGAAGCTGAGGCCGGCCCGATACAGATTGCGCGGCGCCGGTTCCATAACCACGTCGATGCCGACCGCTGGCGCATCCTGCCCATCCTCGGGCGGCCGCGGCGGGCCCACCTCGTCGACGGTTTCCTCGCGCAGCCTGGGCTGCACTTCGACCCGGGCGAAATAGTCGAGGTCCGACAGTCGCTGCTGCAGGGCAAGCAGCTGCGACTGCTGGTACGGCTCCTCGGCGCGATACGGCAGCAGCGGCGCGAGCAGGCCCTCGCGGAACGGGCTACCGCTGATCTGGGTGTCACCGAAGCGATAGCGCGGGCCGCTGGACCAGAGCAGGTCGATGCTGGCCTCGGCACGCGCCCGGACCACCTCGACCCGGGCCTGCACCAGCTGGCTGTCGAAGTAGCCGCGCTCGCCGAGCAGCCGAGTGACCTCGGAGCGGCTCTCCTCGTAGCGCGGATGCCGCAGCACCTCGCCCGCGGCCGGCCGGAAGCCGTCGATGGCCGCGGCTAGCTCGGGATCCTTGCCACCCTCGCCCTCAATCTGCAGACGCTCGATCTTGACCCGCACCGGCTCGCCCAGACGCACCTTGACCGTGGCCGAAAGCTGGTCGGCGACGCGCGCCGGAACCACCTCGACCGCGCTGCTGTAGTAGCCGAACGGCTGCAGGGCTTCGTCCAGCTCGCGCGGCAGGATGCGCAGAAAGTAGCGGAAGCGCGAGGGGCGCAGGCCGGTGCCGACCTTCAGTCGGGCAAGGCTGACCCGGCGCCGCAGATTGTCCAGCGGCGCGCCTTCGACACCCTCGAACTCGAGTCCGGCAAAACGCAGCAGCGGGTCTTCTGCAGGCGCCCCGGTGGGTGCCTGCGCGTCGTCGGCGTAGGCCGCCATCGGCCCGGCCAGCAGGCACAGCAGGGCAAGGCGCGGGGCGCAGCGAAACAGCCAGCTCATGCCGGCACGGTAGCCGAGCCAAGGTGAAGCTGCGCCAAGCGGGAGGGCCCGGGCGGGCTGCACGACTCAGCCGTGGGCCAGGCCCGCGATGTCGGCCACCGCCAGGAAGCGATCCGACAACCGACGCAGCAGTCCCAGCCGCTGCGCGCGCAGCGCCGGGTCGTCGACCATCACCATCACCGCATCGAAGAAGGCATCGACCTGCGGTCGCAGCTGGGCCAGCCGGCGCAGCACGGCGACGTAGTCGCGCTGGGCCAGCGCGCTGCGGGTATCCTCCTCGGCGCGGGTCAGCGCCTGCAGCAGGGCGCGCTCGGCGGCCTCCTTGAGCACCGACTCATCGACCTCGGCGACCGCCTCGCCCTCGGACTTGCGCAGGATGTTGCGGATCCGCTTGTTGGCCGCCGCCAGCGCCTCGGAATCGGCCATTTTGGTGAAGCTGCCGATCGCTTCGACGCGCTTGTGGAAGTCGGACAGCGAAGAGGGGCGCACCGCCAGCACCGCCTCGAAGTGATGACCGGGAACGCCCTGCTCGCCCAGATACCCTCGCAGGCGGTCGTAGACGAAGTCCATCAGCTCATCGACCTCGGCCGGCTTGGCGCCGTCCGGAAGCAGGCTGTTGGCACGTGCGAAAAGCGGCGACAGCCCGACCTCCAGGCGACCCTCGATCAGGGTCCGCGCAAGGCCAAGCGCAGCGCGGCGCAGGGCGAACGGATCCTTGTTGCCGGACGGCTTGAGCCCGGCCGCAAACCCGCCGGCCAGTGAATCGATCCGTTCAGCGGCGGCCAGCACACGCCCCATCGGCGAGGGCGCGATGGCATCGCCGGCGAAGCGCGGCTGGTACTGCTCGTCGATGGCATTGGCCAGCTCCACCGGCATGCCAGCGGCGCGCGCGTAGTAACGGCCCATCACGCCCTGAAGTTCGGGAAACTCGCCGACCATGCGCGACTGCAGATCGGCGCGCGATAGCTGGGCGGCGTGCCGGGCCAGCTCGTTGTCGACCCCGGCGGCGCGCGCCAGCGGCTCGACCAGCATAGCCACACGGTCCACCTTGTCGGCGTAGCTGCCGAGCTTTTGCTGGTAGGTGACCTGGGCCAGGCCTTCGTTCATCGACCCGAGGCCCTGCTTGATGTCGGCGTTGTAGAAGAACTCGGCATCGGCAAAGCGCGGCCGGATTACCCGCTCGTAGCCCTTGCGGACCTCGGCGGCATCCTTGCTGTCGATATTGGCGATGCCGACGAACTTCGGCGACAGCCCGCCATCCGCGCCGAGCAGGGGGAAGAACTTCTGGTTCGACTCCATGGTCAGCACCAGCGCTTCCTGCGGCACCCGCAGGAAGCGTTCCTCGAAGCTGCACAGCACGGCGCAAGGCCACTCGGTCAGACAGTTGACCTCTTCAAGAATGCCCGCATCGATACGCGGCTTGAGCCCCTCGACCCCGACCACGCGGGAGATCTCGGCGCGGATCCGCTGGCGCCGCTCCTCGGGATCGGCGATGACCTTGGCCCCGCGCAGGGTGTCGAGATAGTCAGCCGCAGCGCCGACCCACAGCGGCTTGTCGCTGTAGAACCGGTGGCCGCGGGTCATCCGGTCGGCCTTGACTCCGAGCATCTGCATGTCGATCACCCGCTCGCCGTGCAGGGCCAGCAGCCACAGCACCGGACGGGCGAAGGCGTGCTCATGCGCGCCCCAGCGCATCGGCTTGGGAATCGGCATACCGCGCAATGCCTCGTCGAGGATCTCCGGCACCAGCTCGTGCAGGGCTGCCCCGGCACTCTCCGAGCGGTGCACGAACCAGGCGCCCTTGTCGGTATGCAGGCGCTCGAGCTTGTCGACGCTGACCCCGCAGGACGCGGCAAAGCCCAGCACCGCCTTGCTCGGTTCGCCCTTGGCATCGAAGGCCTGGGCGATCGCCGGCCCGCGGCGCTCGCTGCGCTGCTCGGGCTGGCTGGGTGCCACCGCATCGATCATCACCGCGAGCCGTCGCGGCGTGTACAGGACCTTGGCCGAGCCGTGCATCAGCTGGCGCTTGTCGAGCCCGCCAAGCAGGCCATCGGCGAGTGCCTGGGCCAGCCCCGGAAGCGCCTTGACCGGCAGCTCCTCGGTGCCGATCTCGATCAGCAGCGGCTTGTTGAACAGGTCCTCGCGCTCGCGCCGGGCGCCGGGCTGGGCAGCTTCGTGTGCCTGCGGTTCAAGGCTGAGGGTAACCATCACGCGGCCTCCTTGCGCACGCCGGGAAAGCCGAGTTTCTCGCGCTGGGCGAAGTAGCACTCGGCCACGCTGCGGGCCAGGGTGCGCACGCGCAGGATGAAGCGCTGCCGCTCGGTGACGCTGATCGCCCGCCGCGCATCGAGCAGGTTGAAGCTGTGCGAGGCCTTGCAGACCTGGTCATAGGCCGGCAGCGGCAGGCCCAGCTCGACCAGCTTGAGCGCCTCCTTCTCGCAGGCATCGAAGCGGTGGAACAGCTCGTTCACGTCGGCATGCTCGAAGTTGTAGGCGCTCTGCTCGCGCTCGTTCTGCAGGTACACATCGCCATAGGTGACCGGCCCCTGCGGACCGACCGTCCAGGTCAGGTCATAGACGTTGTCGACGTTCTGCAGGTACATGCAAAGGCGCTCAAGGCCATAGGTGATCTCGCCGGTCACCGGCCGGCACTCGAGCCCGCCAGCCTGCTGGAAATAGGTGAACTGGGTGACCTCCATGCCGTTCAGCCAGACCTCCCAGCCCAGCCCCCAGGCGCCGAGCGTGGGCGATTCCCAGTTGTCCTCGACCAGCCGCAGGTCGTGGACCAGCGGATCGATGCCGAGCGCCTTGAGCGAGTCGAAGTACAGCTCGACGATGTTGTCCGGGTTCGGCTTCATCACCACCTGGTACTGGTAGTAGTGCTGCAGGCGGTTGGGGTTCTCGCCATAGCGGCCGTCCGCCGGGCGCCGCGAGGGCTGCACATAGGCGGCGTTCCACGGTTCCGGACCCAGGGCACGCAGGAAGGTCGCCGGATGGAAGGTGCCGGCGCCGACCTCGAGGTCGAGCGGCTGGATCAGCACGCAGCCCTGCTTGCCCCAATACTGGTTGAGGGTCTGGATCAGCTCTTGGAAGGTCGGTGCGGACATGTTGCCTCGTCGCGTTGGTGGCAGCGCCCGGTCCCCTGACCGGTTGGCCGTGGCGGCGCCGCGGGGAAACCTGCGGTGGGGCCTTGGCATGGCGCTGTAGCGGGGCGCGCTAGTATAGCCGCGCTGCGGAGCCGTACCGCGCCAGGAGCCTGCCACGGTG
>CAYGMG010000202.1:0-5705 GCA_964350895.1 uncultured Lysobacter sp. | reverse complement strand
GCCCGGCGCCGGCGGTTCCTCCCGCTGAACGGAGGCATTGGCGCAACCGCGGGCGTGGCCGCGGCAGCTGCGGGCGCGCGCGCTGGGCGCGCGCCTGGACGGGTTCAGTCCTCGATCTGTGCTCGCGCAAACTCGCTGTCAAGCTTCTCCATGGCGTCGCGCGGCTTGAGCTTGCTGGCCTTCTCGAATGCCTCCGCGGCATCGTCCTCACGCTTGTCACCGTAGAGCAGGATGAGCCCGTTGGCGTATTCGACGTGGGCGATGGGTGCGGCCGGGGTCAGCTTGATCGCTTTCTGCAGCAGCTCGTCGCCGGTACTGGCTTTTGCGCCATAGGTCAGGCCGCCGAGCATGGCGCCGACCTTGTTGACGATTTCCGCGTGGTAAAGGCCCAGCGCCGAGTGCGCCTCCGCGTGCTTGGGAGCCAGCTTGAGGGTCTTGTCGAGGGCAGCCTTGATCTTGCCGGCAAGGCCCTGGGACAGCGCCTTGGCCACCGAGATTCCCTGCGAGTAGCGGCCGAGGGCAAAGGCGTAGCGATAGTGCGTATTCGGCTCATCAGGCAGGATGGCGAGCGCGGCCTCGGCAAGGTTTGCCAGCTCCTCGAAGCGCTTGAGCTGCGCCTTCTCGTCCTCGAGCAGGTAGACCGCGTGGATGCCGGCCGCCTTGACCGCGACCGAGGCACCCAGCGCGCCGAGCTGTTGGCCGGCCTCAAAGGCTTGCTGGAAGTCGCCGCGGTGGTAGGCGCGCCAGGCCTCCTGCAGCGATGCGGCGATCGCAGTGGCGTCGGCGGCCTTGCCAGCCTTGGGCTGTTTCTTCAGCAAGGCGGTGACCCGCTTTTCATCCGGATACGGTTCGCAGTCGCCAGCGTGCAGGGCGTCCCAGTGCTTGGCCAGCTTGTCGCCGGAATAGTCGAACGACTTGTTGTCATGGGGAAACTTCGCCCACATCTTCTTTGCCATGTTCGTCTCGCCTTGGAGGGTGGGCGTGGCGCGTATCGAGGAAAGCGATGCGCGCGACTGGCCTGTAGTGTGTTTGTTCTAGACGTGCGGCCTAGGATACGTCACGACGCCAAAGCGCGTGCCCCGGTCCCGGGGATTCTGACCACCCTAGCCCAGTGAGGTATCACCATGGTCAAGCAAGTGAAGACGCGCAAGGCTGCCGCCAAGCGCAATCCCGAATTCAATCCCCGTGAACTGTGGCTCGCCAGCCTCGGCGCCGCGTCGCTGACCCGCAAGCAGGGCATCAAGCTGTACGAGGCCATGCTTGAGGAAGGCACCTCGCTGCAGGACAAGGTGAGCAAGGCCGTTGCCGACGCCCGCGGTCAGGTCGATGGCGCCATCGATTCGGTGCGCGGTCGTATCGACGGTGTGGTCACTCCGGTGCGCGAGCGCGCCGAGGCGACCTTCATCGTGATCAAGGACGAGGTGGAGACCCGCCTGCAGCCGGTGCTGGCCCGCTTCGGCAAGGCCAAGCCGGCCGCCAAGCGCGCTCCGGCCAAGCGCCGCGCCGCGCCGAAGGCCCGCAAGGCCCCGGCCAAGCGTCGGGTGGCCAAGGCTGCCTGATCGGGTTTTCCCGGTCCGCTCGAGTCAAAGCCCTGGCGGGCGACCGCCGGGGCTTTTTCTTTTCTGCACGGTCGGTCCGCTGACTTTCAGCCGCTGGCACCGTCGAAGCGCTGGCCATCCTGCGCTGCCTCGGCGCAGCCACGGATGTAGGCAAGCAGCGATGCCAGGCCGTTGCTGCGGGTAGGCGACAGATGCCTGGCAAGGCCGATGTCGGCGATGTAGTCGGCGTCGGTGGCGAGGATCTGTTCCGCACTGCGTCCGGAGTAGACCCGCAGGGCGAGGTAGATCAGCCCGGAGACGATTGCCGAGTCGGACGCGGCCGCAAAACCCAGACGATCTGCATCGCCCTCGGCGACGATCCAGACCATCGACTGGCAGCCGGTCAGCCGGTGGGTGTCGTTCTTCCAGGCCTCGGGAAACGCAGGCAGGCGCCGGCCGAGGTCGATCAGGTACTGGTAGCGCTCCGACCAGTCGCCGAAAAAGGCGAACTCCTCGGCGATCGCCGCCTGCGCCTGCGCGGCGTTCTGTTCCTCCGGGATCAGATAGGGCGAATCGCTCACTGGCGCCTCCAGCGCACGCCCTGCGGCGTGTCCTCGAGCAGGATTCCTTCGCCGGCCAGCTGATCGCGCAGCGCATCGGCGCGGGCGAAGTCGCGGGCCTTCTTGGCCGCGCTGCGCTCGGCGACCAAGGCGTCGATCCGCGCGTCGTCGGCGCTGCCGCCGCGGGCGAACCAGGCGGACGGCTCCTGCTGCAGCAGGCCCAGCGCTCGGCCGCCGGCGAGTAACCTTGTTGCGGCCTCGCGGCGCGCCTCGGCGCTTTCGGCACGACGCAGCTCAGCGCCGAGCTGGGCCAGCGCCGCCAGCGCCTGCGGCGTGTTCAGGTCGTCGCAGAGCGCGTTTTCCACGGAGTCCGGAACCGGCTGCACGGGCAGCTCACCGCAGTCGGCATCGCGCAGGCTGCCGTACAGGCGGTCCAGCGTCTTGACGCTCTGTTCGATCAGCCCGTCGGACCAGTCCAGCGGCTGCCTGTAGTGCGCGGAGAGCAGGGCATAGCGCAGGGCCTCCGGCGGATGCAGGCGCAGCAGGTCATGGACCAGGAACACGTTGCCCAGCGACTTGGACATCTTGGTCCCGTCCATGGTCAGCATGCCGTTGTGCATCCAGTAGCGGGCGAACACCCGGCCACCGTGCGCGCACGTGCTCTGGGCGATCTCGTTCTCGTGATGCGGAAACTGCAGGTCAACACCGCCGGCATGGATGTCGATGCTGTCGCCCAGGTGCGCTTCGCTCATCGCCGAGCATTCGATGTGCCAGCCCGGGCGGCCGCGGCCCCAGGGGCTTTCCCAGCCAGGCAGGTCGTCGCTGCTCGGCTTCCAGAGCACGAAGTCGCCGGCGTCGCGCTTGTACGGGGCGACTTCGATCCGTGCCCCGGCCAGCATGTCTTCCGGCGAGCGCCGCGAGAGCTCGCCGTACTTGGCGTAGCTTGCGACGCTGAACAGCACATGTCCCTCCGCCTCGTAGGCGTGGCCGCTCGAAATCAGTCGCTCGATCATCGCGATGATCTCGGGCAGGTGCTCGGTTGCGTGCGGCTCCAGGTTGGGCCGGACCACGCCCAGCGCGTCCATGTCCTCGCGGTAGGCGGCGGCGAAGCGCCCGGTGATCTCGCCGATCGGCACGCCCTTGTCGCGCGCAGCCTGGTTGATCTTGTCGTCGATGTCGGTGATGTTGCGGGCGTAGTCGAGATGCCCGAAGTGCCTGCGCAGCAGTTCGGCGAGCACGCCGAACACTACCGGCGGGCGGGCATTGCCGATATGCACGTAGTTGTAGACCGTGGGTCCGCACACGTACATCGTGACCCGCTGCGGGTCCTGCGGAGTGAATTCCTCGACGCTGCGGCTGAGGCTGTTGAAGAGTCTGATCGGCATGCGTGGGTCCGGTGGATTGCGCGCCGCTGTTGCGGTGCAGCAAGCGAAAGCCAGCCGCAGAGTGTAGCCTGCGTCGCGTTTTTGCCAATGCCTTCGCTTGTCGCCGGGGCGAGGCGCTGGTCTAAAGCGCGGATTCAGCCGCCCGGTGCTGGAATGCCAAGCGTGGCCTGCACTTGCACGCCCTCCCGATCCACCTGGAGACCCGGATGTACCGACTGCTATCTCTTGCCATGCTGACCGCGGCTTCGCCGCTGTGTGCACAGTCCGGTTACCGCGATGCGGGCTATCCGGCCGAGCAGGCGTCGACCAGCGTCAAGTACGCCTATGCCGACGTGCTTCGGGTCGACCCGATCTACGAGACGGTTCGCTATCGTGAGCCGCGCGAGGAGTGCCGCGAGCAACATGTGGAACGCGTCGAGCGCGGCGGCGGGGACCCGACCGGCGGTACCATCGTCGGCGCGATCATCGGCGGCGTGATCGGCAGCAATGTGGGTAGCGGCAACGGCCGTCGCGCGGCCACCGCGGCGGGTGCGGTGATCGGTGGCGCGATCGGCCGCGATATCGACAAGAACAATGGCGGCCCGGATCGCCGCTATGCGACCACCGAGCAGCGCTGCCAGATCATCGACGTGGAGCGCGAAGAGCGGCGCATCGCCGGTTACGACGTTGAGTACCAGTTCAAGGGCGACATCTACATGTCCCGGCTGGCCTACGACCCGGGCAACAAGCTGCGGGTGCGGGTAGCCGTCAGCCCCGTCGACTAGGGCAAACCGGCTCTCCCGACAGCCGGCCATGCCGCGATCGCAACCGTCACGCTGAAGTCGAATGGTTCCCCCGCGCGGCGGCGCGGCCCGCGAAGTCAGCCGCGGACCGGGCTGGCTGCCAGCCGCCGATCCAGGTCGGCGAGATCAAAGCCCAGCTCGACCGCTGCCTGCTCCAGGAAATCACGCTCCTTGGGGCGCAAGCGCTCATCGGCCGCCGCCAAGCGGACCAGGGCATCGAACAGCTTTTCGCACTCGGCGCCGCCGGCAGCGTGGATGCCGCGGAACCGCGCATAGCTTTGCGGCAGGTCGATGACCCGGTTGCGGCCTTGCTCTAGCGCCGCCGAGGCGACTTCCCGCTCGCGGATGCTCAGCCGCAGCTGGTCCATCAGGCCATTGATGAAATCCGCCTCGTGGCTGGTGATCAGGCTGTCCAGCTTGGCCAGATAGCCCAGCAGTCCGAACAGCACCTCCAGCGAGGTCTGTCGTTCGGGCGTCAGGTTGCCGCCGCCGAACAAGCCGCCAAGGCTGTTCCCCAGATCCTTGAGCATGCCGCCAAGTCCGCCTTCGCCGTTCATCGAATCCCCCCTGAGCGCCCGGTTTGCCGTCGGCTGAGCATACGACAGCAGGAAGCTCTGCGGATGAGTCACATCGGCAATCTGACGCACTGCAACATGTCGGCGCTTCGCCTAGCCGCTACGCTGGGGGCTGGAAAGCAGCTCGGGAGTGGCAGGTGGCGACAGCGGGCAGGGCACTGACGGGCTTGGATGCGCTGTTCCTGTATCTGGAGTCGGCCGGAACGCCGATGCATGTCGCCAGCGTCATGCTGCTTGAGCGGCCCAAGGGCCGGCGCGGTTTTGCCGAATCGATCCGCGACCACCTGATCGCCCGGCTGGGTCCGCTGCCGATGCTGCGCTGGGTGCTCGAAGAGGCGCCGATGGCGCTGGGGCATCCGCGCTGGCGCGACGGTGGCACGATCGATTGGCAGGCGCACCTGCGGGTCCATCCCGCCGGACGCGGTGCGGCTTCCACCGCCCTGGTGCGCAAGGTCGCCGCGCTGCACGCCGAGCCCTTGCCACGCGATTGTCCGCTCTGGCGCATCGACATCATCGACGGACTGCCGGATGGAGCGATCGCGCTGTATCTCAAGTCGCATCACGCCCTGGTCGATGGCCAGGCCGGTGTCGCACTTACCCGCGCCCTGGTCGACCTGAGCGCCGAAGGCGAGGGCGTCGAGCCACCGGCCAGTGAGCCGCCTACCGATTCGGCTGCCCGGCGCAAGCCGGCCAGCGGCGCGGCGCTGCGAACCACCGCGGCGCAGTTCGCGCGAATGCTTGGCGGCGTGCCGGAGGCGGTGCGCAAGCTGCGCGACGGTCTTGGCGACGGCGAGTGGATCGGCCGGCTGCGGGACAGCGTCTGGCTGGCGCCCAAGACGCCGTACAACCGCACCATCGAATCCGC
>CAYGMG010000201.1:0-5709 GCA_964350895.1 uncultured Lysobacter sp. | reverse complement strand
ATCCGCTCCCACAACAGATGGGCGCCCCAACGTTCGATACGGGCGTTCGGACGGTGCGCCCGGTGCGCCCAAGGCGCACCCTATGAATGTCCGGTTCGCGCCCAAACTTAGCAATCGATAACGCTCACTCCTGGCCGCATTCTGCCGGTCATCTGGTTGCCTGTGGGGATCAGTTCTGCTGGTGATGCCGGTCAGTTGGGGGGGCGAAGGTGGTCAGATTGCTGGCGTTTCGCATGTGGGAGCGGATCGTATCCGCGACCGTTGCCTCGCGGAATCGCCTCGTACTGTGGGCATGGCGCAAGATGGCTGTTAAGCCGGACCTTGCTGCCTTGGTGGTCGAGGGTTGAGCTCCACGCCTCCCAGAGCGGCTCGTTGATCGCAGGGCACGGCCCACCCGGAGCGCGCTCAGGCCGTGGGCACCCAAAGCAAACGCGTAGTGATCGTTGCTGCGAGGAACGAGGCTGCGATACTCGCCCGCCGAGGCGACGGGAAGACCGGTTTCCGCTGGCTACCGCGGGGCGTACTGCAGCCCCGCGCCGCGCCGGCGTTCGCCGGACGCGGGGCTTCGGGTCACACGCCCAGGCTGCGCTCGCACCAGGCCAGCAGCGGACCGGAGAACAGGCCAAGAACCAGCATCAGCGAGGCGTTCAGGCCGAACAGCCAGCGCAGCTGGACGTCGCCGGAGGGCTGGGCGTCGACGCCGTCGGCGGGGGCGTCGAAGAACATCACCTTGATGATGCGGATGTAGTAGAAGGCGCCGACCACGGCGAACACCACGGCGGCAATCGCCAGCCACAGCAGGTCGGCATCGACCGCGGCGCGGATCACCGCCAGCTTGGCCCAGAAGCCGAGCAGGGGCGGCAGGCCGGCCAGTGAGCCCATCAGCAGGAGCACGCCGCCAGCAAACAGCGGATAGCGCTTGCCCAGGCCGGAGAAGTCGCTGATCTCTTCCGCCTCGAAGCCCTTGCGCGCCAGCAGCAGGATCGCGCCGAAGGCGCCGGCCGACATGATCGCGTAGCAGATGGCGTAGAACATCGCCGCCGAGAAACCGACTGCCGTGCCATTGGCAAGGCCAAGGAACAGGAAGCCGACGTGCGAAATCGTCGAGTAGGCGAGCATGCGCTTGAAGTTGGTCTGGGCGATCGCCACCACGTTGCCGATGGCCAGCGATAGCACGGCCAGCCAGGCGATCAGGGTGCGCCAGTCGGCCTCGATGCCGCCGGCAGCGCCATCGAGTAGGCGATACGCCATGCCGAAGGCGGCAAGCTTGGGCGCCGAGCCGATGAACAGGGTGACCGCGGTGGGTGCGCCCTGATAGACGTCAGGCAGCCACATGTGGAACGGGGCAGCGCCGAACTTGAAGGCGATGCCGACCAGGATGAACACAACGCCGAGCAGGAACAGGCTCTGCTGAGCCTCCAGTTCCAGCGAGGCGAAACGGATGCTGGCGATGTCCAGGCTGCCGGTGGCGCCATAGATCATGCTCATGCCATAGAGCAGCATGCCCGAGGCCAGTGAGCCGAGGACGAAGTACTTCATCGCGGCTTCCGAGGCGATCTTGTTGTCGCGGTCCATGGCCACCAGGGCGTAGGAAGACAGCGCCAGCAGCTCAAGGCCCAGGTAGACGGTGACCAGATTGCCGGCCGAGACCAGGACCATCATCCCGAGCACGGCAAACAGCACCAGCACGTGGAACTCGCCACGGAACAGCTTGCGATCGCTCAGATAGGACTTGGCGTAGACGATCGCCGCACCGCTCACCACCAGGATGAACAGCTTGAGGGCGTCGGCGACCGAGTCGCGGATGAACATGCCCGAGAACGCCGAGATGCTGGCCTCGGACGGATCGCGCACCAGCAGGGCGGCCGTCGCGGCGAGCACCGCCAGGGACAGGAAGTGGGTCAGCCCGCGGCGTGAGTCGCTGATGAACATGTCGATCAGCAACAGGGCACAGGTCGCACTGAGCAGGAAGATTTCTGGAAGCAGCGGGGCCAGGTCGGCGGCATTCATCGCGGAAGTCATCCCTTACAGCTTGGACACGGCGAGCTGCGCCGCGAGTTGTGCCACGGAGGCGTCCATCAGGTCGGTCAGCGGCTTCGGATAGATACCGAAGGCGAGCACGGCCAGGGCGAATGCCGCAAGGACGAAGGTCTCGCGGCCGTTGATGTCGGTGAGCTGGGCCACGTTCGGGTTGGCCACTTCACCGAAGATCACCCGCTTGATCAGCCACAGCGTGTAGGCCGCGCCGATGATCAGGGTCAGACCGGCGACCAGGGCCAGCCACGGGCTGGCCTGGAACGCAGCGAGGATGACCATGAACTCGCCGACAAAGCCCGAGGTGCCGGGCAGGCCGGAGTTGGCCATTCCGAACAGGACCATGAAGGCAGCGAACCAGGGCATGGTGTTGACCACGCCGCCGTAGTCGGCGATCCGCCGGGTGTGCATGCGGTCGTAGATCACCCCGACGCAGGTAAACATCGCGCCGGAGATGAAGCCGTGCGAGATCATCTGCACCATCGCACCCTGCAGGCCAAGCTCAGCGGCGTCGGTGAGGCCGGACTCGCGGACCAGGGCGAAGGCGATGAAGCAGCCCAGCGTCACAAAGCCCATATGCGAGATCGATGAGTAGGCGATCAGCTTCTTCATGTCCTCCTGGACCAGGGCAACCAGGCCGACATAGACCACGGCGATCAGCGACAGTGCGATCACCAGCCAGGCCCACTCCTGCCCGGCGTCGGGGACGATCGGCAGCGAGAAGCGGATGAATCCATAGCCGCCGATCTTCAGCATGATCGCGGCCAGCACCACCGAGCCGCCGGTCGGTGCCTCGACGTGGGCATCAGGCAGCCAGGTATGCACCGGGAACATCGGCACCTTGACCGCAAAGGCCAGCAGGAAGGCGAAGAACAGCCACATCTGCTCGTCCGCGCTGAGCTTGAGCGCGTACAGGTCGGCGAGCTGGAAGCTGCCGCCCTTGAGGTACAGGTAGACCAGCCCGACCAGCATGAACACCGAGCCGAGGAAGGTGTAAAGGAAGAACTTGATCGCGGCGTAGACGCGCCGCTGGCCACCCCAGATGCCGATGATCACGAACATCGGGATCAGCATGCCCTCGAAGAACACGTAGAACAGCATCGCGTCCATCGCGGCGAACACGCCGACCATCATCCCCTCGAGGATCAGGAAGGCGGCCAGGTACTGATGCACGCGGTCTTCCACCGAACCCCAGGCCAGGATCACCACCAGCACCGTGGTGAAGGTGGTCAGCAGAATCAGGGCTACCGAGATGCCGTCCACGCCTAGCGCGTAGTAGATGTCGAATGCCGGGATCCAGGACTTGTTCTCGACGAACTGCATCGCCGCCGACGAGGCATCGAAGCCGGTGTACAGCGGCAGGCTGACCAGGAAGACGATGACCGACACCAGCAAGGCGAAGCTGCGGGCGGCGCCTGCGCGGTTCGGCCCGAACAGCAGCGTCAGTGCACCGCCCAGCACCGGCAGCCAGATCAGCAGACTGAGTAGAGGCCAACTCGAAGCCATGGACAACATCCTTATCCTGCAGGTGCCGGGTCAGCCCAGCGAATGGATCAGCACGCCAAGCAGCGCGACGAGGCCAACGATCATCGCCAGCGCGTAGTGGTACAGATAGCCCGACTGGACATGGCGGACGATGGAGGCAACGCGGTCGACCAGGGACGCCGTGCCATCGACGATCACGCCATCGATCACCGCCGCATCGCCGCCGCGCCAGAACGCCCGGCCCAGCTTGAGGCTGCCGCCGGCGAACAGCGCCTGGTAGAGATCATCGAAGCCGTACTTGTTCTCCAGCACGCGCACCACCGGGGCCAAGGCCTTGCGGCTGCGCTCGGCGATCGCCGGGTTGAACAGGTAGATGTAGGTGGCCGAGGCAAAACCGCCGAAAGCCAGCCAGAACACCGGCGAAGCATAGAAGTGCATGCCGAAGCCGACCACCGCCGACAGCCAGCCGTGCTCGGCGTGCCAGATCTTGTCGGCAACGCCTGCCAGGGTGTTGTTCGCTTCGGTCACGAAGATCGCGCCGGCGAAGAAGTCGCCGAACAGCATCGGGCCGACGGTGAAGAAGCCGACCGCAATCGAGGGAATCGCCAGCAGCACCAGGGGCAGGGTCACTACCCAGGGCGACTCGTGCGGCTCGTGCACGCCGTGATCGTCATGCCCGTGTTCATCGTGGGCATGGTCATCGTGAGCATCGGCCGGCGCGTGGCGGAAGCGCTCTTCGCCGTGGAAGGTCATGTACAGCAGGCGGAAGCTGTAGAAGCTGGTGACGAAGACACCGAGCAGGACCGCCCACATCGCGTACTGCTGCACCCAGCCACCGCTCTCGGCGGCAACTTCCGCGGCCAGGATGATGCTGTCCTTGGAGAAGTAGCCGGAGAAGAATGGCGTGCCGACCAGGGCCAGGGTGCCGATCAGCGAAGTGATGTAGGTGATCGGCATGTACTTGCGCAAGCCGCCCATGCGGCGCATGTCCTGCTGGTGATGCATGCCGATGATCACGCTGCCGGCAGCCAGGAACAGCAGGGCCTTGAAGAAGGCGTGGGTCATCAGGTGGTAGACCGCGCCGGCATAGGCGGAGACGCCCAGGGCGACGGTCATGTAGCCGAGCTGGGACAGCGTCGAATAGGCCACCACGCGCTTGATGTCGTTCTGCACGATGCCGATCAGGCCGGTGAACAGGGCCGTGGTCGCACCGATGAACAGCACGAAGCTGAGCGCGGTCTCGCTCATCTCGAACAGCGGCGACATGCGGGCGACCATGAAGATGCCGGCGGTGACCATGGTCGCGGCGTGGATCAGGGCCGAGATTGGCGTAGGGCCTTCCATCGAGTCGGGCAGCCAGACATGCAGCGGGACCTGGGCCGACTTGCCCATCGCGCCGATGAACAGGCAGATGCAGATGAAGGTCGGTACCGACCAGAGCACCGTGCCCCAGGGCGAGAAGGTCGCCTCGGCAATCGACGGCGCGGCGGCGAAGGCCTCGGCGTAGTCCAGCGTGCCCAGCCAGTAAAGAACGCCGGCGATACCAAGCAGGAATCCGAAGTCGCCGACGCGGTTGACCAGGAAGGCCTTGAGGTTGGCGAAGATCGCGCTGGGCCGCTTGTACCAGAAACCGATCAGCAGATAGGACACCAGACCGACTGCTTCCCAGCCGAAGAACAGCTGCATGAAGTTGTTGCTCATCACCAGCATGAGCATCGAGAAGGTGAACAGCGAGATGTAGCTGAAGAAGCGCTGGTAGCCCGGATCCTCGTGCATGTAGCCGATGGTGTAGATGTGCACCAGCAAGGCGACGAAGGTCACCACGACCATCATCATCGCGGTCAGATTGTCGACCAAGAATCCGACATGCGCCGAATAGTCGCCGATCTGGAACCAGGTGTAGAGGTTCTCGTTGAATACCGGCGCGCCGCCCCAGACCAGGTCGTAGAGGACCTTGATCGACAGCGCGCAGGAGATCGCCACGCCCAGAATGGTGACGGTGTGCGCGCCGGTGCGGCCCACCTGCTTGCCGAATAGGCCGGCGACGATCGCGCCGAACAGCGGCGCCAGCGCGATCACCAGCAGGGTGGATTGTTCAATCGCCATGGAAATCCCCGAAAAACCTGCAACTGCGACGGCCGAGGCCGTCAACCCTTCATCGAATCAAGTTCGCCGACGCTGATCGTGCCG
>CAYGMG010000200.1:0-5721 GCA_964350895.1 uncultured Lysobacter sp. | reverse complement strand
TTCGCATTGCCAACTGCCAAGTGTGGGCGCGAAGCGGACATTCATAGGGTGCGCCCATCTGTTGTGGGAGTGGATCGTATCCGCGACCGCGACGCCTCGATCTGGCCGCAGTCAGTGGCAATCCTGTAGCGCTGCGGTCGCGGATACGATCCACTCCCACAACAGCTCGCCGGCGTGCCCTGCGATCGGCAGCTCTGCGCCCAATCCCGACTTCCACCAATGCGCGCTTCGGGTCGACCACTGCCGTTCGACTCTTCGTCTGCAATGCATGCAACGCGCTCACTCGAGGCTTGGTCCGCTGCGTGGGCAGCGCCGGGCGTGTCGCTCAACCGCGATGATAAGGATGGTTGGCGAGGATGCTGGCGGCGCGGTAGAGCTGTTCGGCGAGGACGATGCGGACCAGCGGGTGCGGCAGGGTCAAGGGGCCGAGCGACCAGCTCTCGGCCGCGGCCTTGAGCACGTCGGGGCTGTGCCCTTCCGGGCCGCCGATCAGGAAGGACAGGTCCTGGCCCATGCCGCGCCAGGCTTCCATGCGCTCGGCCAGCTGCTCGGAGCCAAGCGCACGTCCGCCGCCGTCGAGGGTGATGATGCGGTGCCCGCGAGGCACGGCGGCGAGTACGCGCTCGCCCTCTTCGGCCATGGCCCGCTGGGCGTCACGGCCCTTGCCGCGGACGCCCGGCGCGATCTCCAGCAGTTCCAGCGGCAGCCAGTGCGAAAGACGCTTAACGTACTCGGCATAGCCCTCCTGCACCCAGGCGGGCATGCCGGTGCCGACGGCGATCAGGCGAGCCTTCAACGCAAGGCCATGTTCAGAGGCTGCGGCCCTCAGGCCGACGGGTTGGTCTCGGTGTCGACCGGCGCGCCCTCGGCATCGCTGTCGCCCACCGTCCACAGCCGCTCCAGGCCGTAGAACTCGCGGACCCGCGGCAGCATGACGTGGACGACGATGTCGCCGAGGTCGACCAGCACCCACTCGCCCTCGCGCTCGCCTTCGACGCCGAGCGGCGCCTGGCCGGCCTGCTTGGCCTGCTTGATCACCTCGTCGGCGATGGATTTGACGTGGCGGCTGGAGGTGCCGGATGCGATCACCATGAAGTCGGTGACGCCGGTCTTGCCGCGGACATCGATACTGCTGACGTCCTTGGCCTTGAGGTCATCCAGTGCCTTGTCCACGGCCTGCTGCAGGGCGGGGGTCGGGGCCAGCTTGGAACTGGGCTTGGGTCGGGAAGGTACGGCGCTACGCGGTGTCAAACGGGTAAGTCCTCGGCAAGGGCCGGCGGCAGTCGCGCCGGCGGGTAGTGGGTGAAGTATAGCCCTGAGGTCGTCCGGCAGCGTGGCACGCTGCGAGGCAATCAGCCGGGCGGCTTGCTGCGGTAGAGATCCTGGCTGCGGATGTAGTCGAGCACGGCGGGGTCCAGCCAGTCCGACAGGACCGGGTCAGCGTCGGCCAGCGCCTTGCGAACGGCGCTCGCGGACAGCTCGGCCTGCGGGCCGTTGTGCAGGAACCAGTTGCCCGCCGGCGCGCAGGTCAGCGCTGACAGCTGTGTTGCCCTACGCCAGCCGAGCTGCTCCGGCAGGGCCGGATCAAGCTTGGCGCCGGGCCGCGCCAGGACCAGCAGCTGGCACAGCGCGGACAGCTGGCCAGCCTGGTGCCAGCTGGCCAGGCCAGCCGCGGCGTCGACACCCAGCACCAGGACCAGCGGGGTGCCGGACGGGCATTCGGCGCGGTACTCGCGCAGGCTGAGCACGCTGTAGCTCGGGCCCTGCCGATGCAGTTCGCGACGATCAATCTGCAGGCGCGGGTCACCGGCACAGGCCAGGGCGAGCATTCGCAGCCGATGCTCGGCGCTGGCGCCGGGCGGCGCGCGATGCGGCGGATCGCCGGCAGGCAAAAAGCTCAGCCGATCAAGCTCAAGGCAAGCCATTGCCTCGCGGGCCATCAGCAGATGCGCGCGATGCACCGGATCGAAGGTGCCGCCGAACAGCAGGCGCGGGGTCGGCAGGCGCACTACGGCAGACCAGCAGCGCACGGCCGCGGCGCGCGCTGGCGCGGCGCACCAATCACGGCAGCAGGGCCAGGGCGCGACGCTCGGCCAGCGCCGCCAGCACGCGCTCGATCAGCAGCCAGGGATCGTGGTCGGAACGTCCCTTGCTGGCGCGATCAAGCTCGGCGCAGGCGGCGAGCACCCGCTGGCTGCCGCGCAGTCCCAGCCGCGAGAGCGTCTTGCGATACAGCGGCTGGCGCGAGTCCCAGATCCTTGCCTGCTGCATCGCGGCGGCGACGTTGCCGCCGCTGGCCTCGACCTCGGCCAGCTGGTTGAGCAGCTGGACCTGACCAGACACCCAGTTCATCAAGGGCACGATGGGCTCGCCTTCGCCTTGCAGGCCGCGCAGCATGCGCAGGGCGCGTGCGGCATCCCCGCGCAACGCCGCCTCGACCATGCCGAACACGTCGAAGCGCGCGCTGTCGGCGACCAGCGACTGCATCGCCGCGGCGTCCAGGCGCTGGCCCTTGGCCAGCAGGGCCAGCTTGTCGACTTCCTGCGCCGCGGCCAGCAGATTGCCTTCGGTGCGCTCGACCAGCAGGGCGACCGCATCGGGCTCGGCCTGCACGCCGCGTGATTTCAGCCGCCGGCCGACCCAGCCCGGCAACTCACCCGGCTTGAGCGGCCAGATCGGCACAAACACACCGGCCTTGTCGACCGCACGCGCCCAGGCGCCTTCGTGCTGCTTGCTCCATTCCTCGGCGCTGATCAGCAGGCACAGGTCGGGCGGCGGCGACTTGCAGTACTCCTCGATTGCCGCGGCGCCGTCCTTGCCCGGCTTGCCGGTCGGCAGGCGTACGTCGAGCACGCGGCGGGTGGCGAACAGCGACATTGCGGAAAACGCCGCACGCAGGTTGTTCCAGTCGAACTT
Source organism: uncultured Lysobacter sp. (assembly GCA_964350895.1). GTDB lineage: Bacteria > Pseudomonadota > Gammaproteobacteria > Xanthomonadales > Xanthomonadaceae > Pseudomarimonas. The sequence goes on along the minus strand of CAYGMG010000200.1, from coordinate 2,805 downwards.
GTTGTCGGTATCGAAGACCTCACGCTCGCTGAAGCCCTGGGCCTTGGCCGCGGCGCGCAGGGCATCGGCTGCCTCGATGCGCAGCAGCGGCTCGCTGCCGGCGAGCAGGTAGACCGGCGCCAGCGGCGCGCCCTGTTCGAGTTGTCGCTCGAGCTGGGTCAGCGTAGTCGGCATGGCGGGGCGATACGGCTCCGGCTCAGCCGCGCAGCACGGCGTCGATGCGGCGCAGGATGGCCTCGCCCATGGCGCGCTCCAGATCGGCGCGCAGTACTTCCTCTTCGCCGGGCGAGCCCAGCGCATCGGCGGTATCGAAGCGGTATTCGCGCTCCAGTGACAAGGCCTGGCGCGGCATGATGTAGCGGCCCTCGCCGTCGACCAGCTCGACCTCGGCGGTGTACTGCAGCAGGTACTCCTGCACCCGGCCGCCGATGCCGATCGACAGCGGCTTCTGCTCGATCCGCGCATTCAGCACCCGGAGCACCGCGGGCGAGCCCTCGGCGGTGCTGGCGCCGGCGCGCTGCAGGGCCTGGACCAGCTGGCGCTGCAGCGCGCCGTAGGGGTCGGTGGTCTCGACCCGGATCGCATCCAGGCCTGCCGGCAGGGCCAGCTCGCGGCGCAGCTGGAAGCCGCAGGCGACCAGCCCGAGGCACAGGACCAGCAGCAGGGCGGCGCGCATCATGCTGCCACCACATTGACGATCTTGCCCGGCACCACGATGACCTTGCGCACGCTCAGGCCGTCGATGAACTTCTGCACCATCGGTTCGGCCAGCGCCTGCTGCTCGATAGCCTCGCGGGCAGCGTCCACGGCAACCTCGATCTGCGCCCGCAGCTTGCCGTTGACCTGCACCGCCAGGGTCACTGCATCACGCTTGAGCGCTTCGGGGTCGGCCTTGGGGAAGGACTGCGACTCGAGCAGGGTCTCGGGGTTGCCGAGCGCCTGCCACAGCGCGTGGCAGGTATGCGGGACGATCGGGTTGAGCAGCAGGGCGATCGCGGCCCACGCTTCATGCGCCACCGCCCTGCCCTGCTCGCTGTCGTCGTCGCCCGCCTTGACCAGGGCGTTGACCAGCTCCATCACCGCGGCGATCGCGGTATTGAAGGTGTAGCGGCGGGCGTAGTCGTCGCCGACCTTGTCGATGGTCTCGTGCAGCTTGCGGCGCAGAGCCTTCTGCTCGGCGCTCAACGCCTGAACATCCAGTTCCGCCACCGGGCCGCCGGCCACGTGCTTGTGCACCTGGTTCCACAGCCGGCGCAGGAAGCGTGCCATGCCCTCGACGCCGGCCTCGCTCCAGTCCAGGCTCTGCTCCGGCGGCGCGGCGAACATCGAGAACAGGCGAACGGTGTCGGCGCCGTACTTGTCGACCATCTGCTGCGGGTCGACGCCGTTGTTCTTCGACTTGGCCATCTTCTCGACGCCGCCGATCTGCACCGGCGCGCCGTCGCTGGCGTGCTTGGCGCCGATCACCCGTCCCTTGTCATCGCGCTCGATATCGACGTCGGCCGGGTTGATCCAGTCCTTCGAGCCATCGGCGTTCTCGCGATAGAAGGTGTCGGCGATCACCATGCCCTGACAGAGCAGGTTGGTCGCCGGCTCGCTGGCGTGGACGAAGCCGGTGTCGCGCAGCAGCTTGTTGTAGAAGCGGAAGTACAGCAGGTGCAGGATGGCGTGCTCGATGCCACCGATGTACTGGTCGACCGGCAGCCAGTAGTTGGCGCGCTCATCGACCATGTCCGGCGCGCCGGGCGAGGTGTAGCGGGCGTAGTACCAGCTCGACTCCATGAAGGTGTCGAAGGTGTCGGTCTCGCGCTCGGCCACGCCGCCGCACTTCGGGCAGCGGGTCTTGCGCCATTCGGGGTCGGCCTTGATCGGCGAGATCACCGTGCCCTTGGCAAAAGCGTCGGCGACGTCCTCGGGCAATACCACCGGCAGCTGGTCAGCGGGCACCGGCACGTCGCCGCAGGCGGCGCAGCGGATCATCGGGATCGGGCATCCCCAGTAGCGCTGGCGCGATACGCCCCAGTCGCGCAGCCGGTAGTTGACCCGGCGCTCGGCCTTGTCGCCGAGCAGCTCGGTGATCCTGTCGAAGGCAGCCTTGTAGTCAAGGCCATCGAGGGCGCCGGAGTTGACCACCCGCATCTGCGGATGGCTCTTGTCGCTGTACCAGTCGCTCCACTGCCGGTCGTCATAGGTCTCGCCTTCAACGGCAATCACCTGGCGGATCGGCAGCTGGTACTTGTGGGCGAACTCGAAATCGCGCTCGTCATGGCCGGGCACCGCCATCACCGCACCGGTGCCGTAACCCATCAACACGAAGTTGGCGACCCAGATCGGCACGCGCTCGCCGCTGACCGGGTGCAGGGCGTGGACGCCGGTCGCCATGCCGCGCTTTTCCTGGGTTTCAAGCTCGGCCTCGGAGACCCCGCCGCGACGACAGTCGGCGATGAAGGCGGCCAGTTCGGGGTTGCCTTTTGCTGCGCGCTGGGCCAGCGGGTGCTCGGCGGCCACCGCCATGTAGGTGACGCCCATCAGGGTGTCGGGACGGGTGGTGAACACCCGCACGACCTCATCGCTGTCCTCGACGCGGAAATCGATCTCCAGCCCTTCCGAGCGGCCGATCCAGTTGCGCTGCATGGTCTTGACCGAGTCCGGCCAGCCGTCGAGGCGATCCAGCTCGTCGAGCAGCTCCTGGGCGTAGGCGGTGATCTTCAGGAACCACTGCGGAATCTCGCGCTTTTCGACCAGCGCGCCGGAGCGCCAGCCGCGGCCGTCTACGACCTGCTCGTTGGCGAGCACGGTCTGGTC
>CAYGMG010000199.1:0-5862 GCA_964350895.1 uncultured Lysobacter sp. | reverse complement strand
GTCCCTGTTCCACGCCATCGAGACACTGGATGACCGTCGCCAGCGCGGGCTGGCGGCCAGCATCCTCGTCGCCGTGGATCCGGCCAGCTTCGACGCGCGACAGATGGCCTGGCTGAAAGCCGAGCGCCAGCGGCGGCCGGAAGCGGTCGGCGACCTGCTGCTGGAGATCGACATCGAGACCCTGCGCTCGGGTGCCCACGCCGAGACCCTGCGCCAGCTGGTCGGCTTCGGCGTTGGCCTTGCCGTGGCCGACGAAAGCGGCAGCGCAATGGCGCTGCAGGATCTGATCGGCTCGCAGGCCAGCCTGCTGCGTTTGCCGCATCGCGCCATCCAGCAGGCCGCCGGCACCCAGCTCGCCGAACTGATCAGCCAGTGGCGCGGCGCCGGCAAGCGCCTGCTGGTCGACGGCGTGGAGAGCATGAAGGCGGTCTCCGGCCTGTGGAACCTCGGCATCGACTACCTGCAGGGCGACGCGCTTGCCGCCCCGCTGCCGCGCATCGAGGACGACGACGGCTGAGCATTCGGAGATTGCGGCGATTGACGCGCAAGGCCGCTACCGCGGCAGGCTCAGACAGCGTGATATTCAGCAATACCGCCGGAACAGCAAGCTAAGATTGTTCGCCGGCATCGGCCGAACTTCCGGCTCGGAAAAGCCGATCGCCGCGGCCAGCGCGCTGACCGCCTCCAGGTCGCGGATGCCCATCGCCGGATCGCGACGCCTGAGCTCGGCGTCGAAGTCGTGATTGCTCGAACTGGTATGCGCCGCCTCGCGCTTGAACGGCCCATAGATGGCCAGCACGGCATCGTCCGCCGCCGCCCTGTGGATACGCCGGAAGCAGGCCTTGACCATCTCCCAGCTCATGATGTGCAGGGTATTGGCGCTGAACAGCGCATCGTAGGCGCCATCCTCGGGCCATCCATCGATCATCACATCCAGTTCAAGCGGAGGCGGGGTGTTGGGCAGCTGCGCCTGCTCCAGCCAGAGCCGAATGCCCGGCAGGTAATCGGGACGATCACTGCACTGCCAAATGAGATGCGGCATAGCCTTGGCGAAATGCACCGCGTGCTGGCCGGTACCACTGCCGATCTCCAGCACCCGACGGCGGTCGGCAAAGGCCACCCGCAGCGCATCGAGGATCGGCACCCGGTTTCGCTCGCAGGCGGCGGAGAAAGGCTTTTCGATAGGCAGGCCGGAGGCGCTCATCTAGGCAGACTGCCGCATGCCCTGCCCCGCGTCCAGCCATGGCAGGAGTCGCGTCGACTGCGTCTGCCGAGGTCGACGATCAGTCGCGTAGAGACCAGTCCACGGCCATTCTCGCGTGCAGCTCGGCGCTATCGAACAGCGGCAGCGCGCTGTCCTCGCCGCTGATCAGCAGGCCGATCTCAGTGCAGCCCAGGAGCAACCCGCGTGCGCCGGTAGCGGCAAGCTGGCTGATCGTCGAACGATAGGCCTGTCGCGAAGTTTCGAGTACCCGGCCGCGGCACAGTTCCTCGAAAATCACCCGATGCACCTCGCCGCGCTCGGCCGCTGCCGGCACATGGACGCGAATGCCGTGGCGCTGGCTGAGCCGCTGCCGATAGAAGTCCTGCTCCATGGTGAAGGCGGTGCGGAGCAGGCCGATCTCCTCGATCCCCGCAGCGGCGATTGCCTGGCCGCAGGCATCGGCGATGTGCAGCAGGGGAATGTCGATCGTCGCTTCGATTGCCGGCGCCACCTTGTGCATGGTGTTGGTGCAGAGCACGACGGATAGTCCGGCTTTCTGTGGGAGCGGGCTTGCCCGCGACCGCAGAGCTACGGACTCAGCACAGACCGTGGCCAGAGTGGATCTCCGCGGTCGCGGGCAAGCCCGCTCCCACATTGGGGCCGTGGCAAGCGCCACATTGCGCCAACTCCAGCCCTTGCTCGGAATGCCCGCCCGCCCCCAGGCGAAGGGCCAATGATTGGCCTACCTGGCCGCACGGTCTGCGGCGCCTCGCCAAAGAAGCCTGCTTTGGTGTCGGAGCGGATCGTATCCGCGACCGCAGCGCTTCTGGCTTGCCACTGACTGCGGCCGAACCGAGGCGCCGCGGTCGCGGATACGATCCGCTCCCACCATTGCTCGCCAGCCCGCGCTGCGACGGGCACCTCGGCGCCCAGATCAGCCGCTGCGCTCAGGCCGCCAGGGCGACGCGGGCGCCAGATCTCGGCGCCGGATCAGCCCCCCGGCACGAGGACGATCTTGCCATCGCGCTCGCCGCTGGCGGCGGCGGCGACTGCCTTGGCGATATCGGCAATCGGATAGGTCGCCTGCACCTTGGCCTTGAGCTTGCCGGTGGCGATCAGGCCGCCGACTTCGGCGAACACAGACTTGCGCTGCGCCGGATCGGCACGCTGGAACCACTGGGAAAGCCAGAAGCCACGCAGGGTAATGTCGCGGAACACGAAGTAGCGCGGCGAGATCATGCAGCGCTCGCCGCTCATCGCGCCGTAGTTGACCAAGGTGGCGCCTTCGGCGAGGCAGCGTGCGAGGTTCTCGGTGGAGACGCCACCAACGCAGTCGATGGCCAGCTTGACCGGGGCATCGCCAGTAATCGCGCGGACCTGCTTGGGCAGGTCCTCGCCATCGATGAGCACGTGCTCGGCGCCCGCCTCGCGCACCGCGGCGATCGCCGACTCACGGCGCACGACGTTGAGCACATTGATCCCGCGCAGCTTGGCGATCTGCACCAGATAGCCGCCGACCGCGGAGTTGGCGGCGTTCTGGATCACCCAGTCGCCCGGCTGCAGGTCGACGAACTCGCGCAGCATCAACAGGGCGGTCGGCGGATTCACCGTCAGCATGGACAGCTGCACCGGATCAACGCCGGCGGGCAGCGGCACCAGGGACTTGGCCGGCAGCTGCAGATGGGTCGACCAGCTGCCGCAGCCCACCGGCAGCAGGACCACGGTGCCGACCGGCAGCGTGTTGACGTCATTGGCGGTCTCGATGACCCGGCCAACGCCTTCGTTGCCGCCGATCGCCGGCAGCTTGGGCAGCAGGCCGTACTCACCGGTCAGGGTCAGCACATCGGAAGGGTTGATCGGCGCGGCCAGCACCTCGATTCGCGCCTCGCCGGCCTCAAGCGCCGGCAGCGCCATCTCGACCGGCGCAATCAGCTGGTGCGGATTCGGTCCACGGCTTTCGTACTGGGCTCGGAGAATCTTCATGCTGGGCGTCCTTGGGGGCAAACAAACTCCCAGCCTACCCGCTTTGCCCCGGTCACCGCGAGGCGCTGCCCAGCAAGGTGGCGTGCCTTGGGCACCGCGCGCACCCCGCAGGCGCAGCGGGAAGGCGTGGAGGGTAACGCTCAGGCCTGGCGCGGCAGGACCACCTGCTGGCGAAACCCGCCATCGGGCCGATGCGCGAATCGTAAGCTGCCGCGATGGCCGACGATGATCTCGTGGGCGATCGCAAGGCCCAGGCCAGATCCGCCAGTCTGTCGGCTGCGCGAGGACTCCAGTCGGTGAAACGGCTTGATCACCTGATCGTAGTCGGACTCGGGAATGCCCGGACCGTCGTCGTCGATGGTGATGGTGACGTCTTGCCCGGAGACCGCCAGGGACACCCTGGCGCAGTGGCCATACTGCGCAGCGTTGCGGACGAGATTGCTGATCGCGCGTTTCATGAGACTGGGCCGGCACTGGGCGGTGATGCGCTCATGATCGGCGCATTCGACGTCGTGCCCGATCAGGCGCAGCTCCTCGCAGACGCTGTCGACCAGGGCGACCATCTCGACCGCGCGGCAGCTTTCGGTCGAGCGCGCATTGGTCAGGTAGGCCAGCGCCGAGGCGGTGACCGCGTCCATCTCGTCCAGGGTCCGCAGCATCCGCTCGCGCTGCTCGTCATCGGCAACGAACTCGACCTGCAGACGCAGCGCGGTGAGCGGCGTGCGCAGGTCGTGCGAGACCGAGCCCAGCATCCGGGTGCGTGCCTCGATGTGCTCGCCGATGCGCACCTGCATCAGGTTGAAGGCGCGCACGGTGTCGACGATGTCCCGCGGCCCTTCTTCGGGCAGGGGCGGACCTTGCCCACCCGTTCCCAGAGTTTCAGCGGCCTCGGCCAGACGGGCCAGCGGCCGGGTCAGGCGACGCAGGATGAGCACCATGCTGATGGCGAGGATGATCGACAGAACGCCGGCGGTGAGCATGGCCACCGCCGACCAGGTCGGCAGGTGATCAGGCAGCTGCAGCTGGGCCCACAGACGCTGGCCATTGGACATCTCGGCAAGAATGCTGATCACCGGCCGATTCGGCAGCGGCGCATCGGTGGCGTAGACCTGTGCATCGCGCAGCGCGCTGCCCGCGCGCTCGAGCAGGCGGGCGCGCAACGCCGCGGAGCTCGGCAGATCAGGCAGCTCGGGCAGCGCCGCGCCGGCCGGGTAGAGCTGCATCTCCACCGGGTGCTTGCCGATGCTGTCGAGAATCGTGGCGTGCAGGGACGCCGGCGTGCTCATCATCAGCTTGGCGGTGCTGGCAAAGCGGGAGACCGCGGAGTCGTGGATGGTGGCCGCCACCGAGGACAGCCGGGCGTAGAGGAACAGGGGGAAGACCACGATCTGGGACAGGATCAGGGTCAGCACTGCCACCAGCACGAGCTGGGTGGTCAGGCGTCGCGGCAGCCAGCGGGCGATCATGCGGGATCCCGGCTGACGCTGGCGCTGAACACGTAGCCGCCGCCCCACACGGTCTTGATCAGGGTCGGATTGGACGGATCGGGCTCGATCTTGCGCCGCAGGCGCAGCACCTGGTTGTCGATGGCGCGATCGTAGGCGCCGGCCTCGCGGCCCTGGGTGAGGTCGAGCAGCTGATCGCGACTGAGCACCCGGCCGGCACGATTGAGGAAGGCGGCAAGGAGGAGGAACTCGCCATTGCTGAGCGCCACCTCGACCCCCTCGGGGTCGCTCAGCTCGCGCCGCGCAAGGTCAAGGCACCAACCGGCAAAGTGCAGCCGGTCGTGTCCCGGCGTCTGCCGCTGCGGGCTGGCTGCCTGGGTACGGCGCAGCACGGCGCGCACGCGGGCGAGCAGCTCGCGCGGGTTGAAGGGCTTGGTCACGTAGTCATCGGCGCCCAGCTCCAGCCCGACGATCTGGTCGGTCTGATCGGCCAGTGCCGTCAGCAGGATGACCGGCGGGCCGCTCGCCGCGGTGATCTCGCGACACAGGGCCAGACCGTCCTCGCCCGGCATCATGACGTCCAGGATGATCAGGTCGATGCTGGCGTCCTGCAGCACGCGGCGCATCTGCAGGCCGCCGTCTGCTGCGCTCACCCTGAAGCCGTTGTCGCGCAGGTAGCGGGTCAGGCTGTGACGGATCTCGGGGTGGTCGTCCACCACCAGCAGGTGCGCTGCGTCGGCGGAGCTGGTGGCAGATTGGCTCATGGGCAGATCATACGAGGCTGCCGGCGACGCAAGGCGCGGGATTGTCGACAACTGTCGCGGACGCTCCGGTCCGCGACAGTTTGTTACAAATCCCACGGCGCCAGACATTCGGCGACGACAGGCAGCAGGTCCAATGTCAGGGTCGCGATCTGAACGGTTGGACCCATGAAGCACTATCGCAGCCTGTGGCTGATGCTCGGCGCGGCGCTCAGCGCCGGCTGTGCCGGGCTGGAGCGGCGCCCGCTCGAGCCCGCCGCCTTGCCGGCGCAGTTCCTGGCTGCCGGCGTCACCCGGACGCCGCCTGCCTGGTGGCAGTCGTTTGCCGACCCGCAGCTGGATGCGCTGGTCGCCCAGGCGCTGGCGGACAATCTCTCGCTGCAGGCCACGGCAGCCCGTTTGCGCGCAGCCGAGGCCAGCGCCGGCGCGGCGGGCGCGGGCCTGTTCCCCAGCGTGACCGCGCGAGCTT
>CAYGMG010000198.1:0-5944 GCA_964350895.1 uncultured Lysobacter sp. | reverse complement strand
CGCGTTGCCCTGCGCGGCTACCGCGACATCATGGCGATCGAGCATGCGCGCCGCGGGCTGGAGCGGGTGGTCGCGGCCTCGGCGCAGATCTTCTCCCATCAGCGCTCGTCCGAGTTCGCCTCGGCCGTGCTGTCGCAGCTGGTCGGCCTTGCCGGGATGGAGCGCGGCGCCCTGTACGTGCGCATCCCGCCGCCTGCACAGCGCGAAGCGGACTCGGACGAGCCGTTCAAGGTTGCCGCGGCGGCGGGCGAGTTCTCGCGCTTCCTGGGCAGCGATGGCGAGGATGCGGCCGAGGCCCTGCCGCCGGCGCTGCGCGACTCGCTGCAGCGCGCCTTCGAGAGCAAGCAGCACCAGTTCGGTCCCGACCACTACGTGCTGCACTTCACCGACAGCCGGCACGGCGAGAGCCTGCTTTACGTCGGCGACGGCTGGAACCTGTCATCGATGGACATGCAGCTGGTCGAGCTGTTCTGCACCAATGTCTCGATCGCCTTCGAGAACCTGCACCTCAACCAGGAGCTGCTTGAATCACAGCTGGAAATGATCTGCCTGCTGGCTGGCGCTGCGGAGACCCGCTCACGGGAGACCGCAGCGCACGTGCAGCGGGTCGGCCTGATCACCGAGGCCCTGGCACTGGCCCTGGGGCAGAGCGTCGAAGAGGCCGAGCTGCTGCGCCAGGCAGCGCCGCTGCACGACATCGGCAAGATCGGCATCCCCGACGCGGTGCTCAACAAGCCAGGCAGCCATGACGAGGACGAGCGGGCGATCATGCGCGGCCACGCCGAGCTCGGCGCCAGCATGCTGCAAAGCTCGCGGCGTCCGGTCCTGCAGCGCGCAGCCGAGATCGCCGCCACCCACCACGAGCACTGGGATGGCAGCGGCTATCCACGTGGGCTGGCCGGCGCGGCGATTCCGCTCAGCGGTCGGCTGGTCGCGGTAGCCGACGTGCTGGACGCGCTCGGCAGCCGCCGCTGCTACAAGGAGCCCTGGGACGCCGAGGCGATCCGCGACTACTTCGTGCAGCATCGCGGCAGCAAGTTCGATCCGGACATCGTCGACGCATTGTTCGAGTCCTGGGACTCGCTGCTGCGGCTTCGCGAGGACTATCCCGACGGCGGCTGATCTGCTGCGCCATCGGTCGTCGCAAGGCTGACCGAGCCCAGCGGCAGCTCGATCAGGAAGCACACGCCCTCGCCCGGTCCGGCATGGCACTCGATACGCCCGCCCAGTGCCTGGGTGACCAGGTTGTAGACGATGTGCAGGCCAAGGCCGCTGCCTCCCGCGCCGCGCCGGGTGGTGAAGAACGGCTCGAACACCCGGCTGCGCACCGCTTCCGGCATGCCGGTGCCATCGTCGCGATATTCAAGGCGCAGCGCGCCGTCCTCAACGCGCGCGGAAATACTGATCGTTCCACCCGCCGCGCGCTCGGCAAAACCATGCAGCAAGGAGTTCTGGATCAGGTTGGAGAGCACCTGGTAGATGGCACCGGGCAGGGTCTCGATCTCGATTCCCGCTGGAATGTCGCAACTCACCGAATGCCGGGACTGGCGCAGCCGCGGGTTCCAGGCGGTGAGGATCTCGCCCACGTAGTCGGCAAGATCGATGCGCCGTCGGTCGGCGCTGGCCTGGTCTACGGCGACCTGCTTGAAGCTCTTGATCAGCTTGTCGGCGCGGCTCAGATTGCGCAGGATCAGATCAGCGCTTTCGCCGGCGGTCTCGGAGAACAGCTGCAGCTCGCCGCGGGTAAGCCGCCCTTCCTGCAGCCGGACCAGGAACTGCCTGACGCAGCCTTCCAGATGCGAGGCCGCGGTGACGCCGATGCCGATCGGCGTGTTGATCTCATGCGCGACCCCGGCAACCAGGCCGCCGAGCGCGGCCATCTTTTCCTGCTCGACCAGCTGGCTCTGCGCCCGACGCAGGTTGTTCAGCGTGTCGGCCAGATCGCGGTTGGCCAGGGACAGCGCCGCGGTGCGCTCCTCGACCCGGTACTCCAGCTCGCGATTGGCTTCCTCCAGCGCTTCGGCGCTGTCCTTGAGCTCGGTGATATCGCTGGTGGTGCCGGTGATCCGCAGCGCGCGTCCATCGCCGTCACGCTCGGCCACGCGGCCGCGCGAGCGCAGCCAGACGTAGCCGCCACCGATGCGCTCGACCCGGACGGTAACGTCGAACACTTCGCTGCGCCCATCAACGACCCGCTGCAGTCCGTCGGCGAAGACGGCCTGATCATCCGGATGCAGATACTGGGCAAGGCGCGCCGCGCTGCCCTGACGCTCATCACCCGAAGTGCGGATGTGCGGCAGCGGATTCTCCCGGCGCAGCTCGTTGAGGCGCAGGTCGTAGTCCCACATCTCGTCGCCGGTCCCCCACAACGCCAGCTTGAGCCGCGCCTCGCTCTCGGTGACCCGCTGCCGGGCGCGCCGGCGATCTCGCTGGCGCTGCCACAGCTGCACCATCAGCAGGCCGCCAAGCAGCAGGGAAGCCGGAACCGCCACCATGCCGATCTGCGTCCAGGGCTGCGGGGTCTCGGACACCCGCACGCGCAGCGAGTACATCTCGCCATGCTCACCTTGCGGACGCAGGGCGCGTGCCATGAATCGATACTCGCCCGGCGGCACATTGCTGTAGCTGGCAAAGCGCCGCCGCGCATCGACCCGTCGCCAGGGCTCGAAGGGGTCGAGCCGATACTCGAACTGGAGCTGCTCGGGCGAGGCAAAACTCAGCGCGGTCATCTCCAGGGTGAAGTCATCATCGCCCTCGCCGAGGATCAGCAAGTCACCCTGCTCCGGATCACGCATCAGGCTGCCTATCGCGCGGCCATCGCCATCGCCGTCGGCGTCGCCGGGGGCGCTTTGGCCACCGAGCACCCGCACCGCGCTGAGCGCGATGCGCGACGGCGGCGGCGGCGGCTGCACGTCGCGCGGGTCGAACACGGTCAGTCCGCGCGGGCCGCCGAACAGCAGTCGCCCGTCGTCCAGCTGGGCCGAAGCGCCGATAAAGTAGCCGCCGGACAGCGCCCCTTCGAGCTCGGAGAAATTGAGCACCTGGCCGCTGCCCGGGTCCAGCCGGCTCAGCCCCGCCGTGGTTGAAATCCACAGCTGGCCGTCGGCTGCCTGCTGGATGCCGCCGATGGCCTCGGCGGCCAGGCCCCGCGACCGGTCGAAGCGCTCAAAGCCAATCGCCGCGCCGTCCGCGTCGCGGCGCACCCGATGCACGCCGCCGCCCTGGGTACCCAGCCACAAGGTCTGCTCGCTGTCCTCAAGAAAACTGGTGACGAATGGATGGCCGATGCGGCCGTCTTGGTCGCGCTCGGAAGGATAGTGTTCGACCCGGCTGCGGTCGGCCAGCAGGCGCAGTGCGCCGTCATGCCGGGTGCCGATCCACAGGCTGCCATCAGCGCTGGGATAGAGGGCGGTGATTTCCTTGGCCGGCAGCTGCAGCGGATCATCCGCGCCGCCATCGTGCAAGGTGAATCCGGCGCAGTCGCGGCATCGACTGGCCAGCCCGCCACCGTTGCTGCCGACCCAGAGCGTGCCGGCATTGTCGATCCCGACGACGTAGATATCGCCACCCGGCATGCCTGCGTCCTGCGCTGCCGAGAAACGCTGCAGCTCGCCGTCGGGCGTGAAAAGCCCCAGCCCACCGCGCCCCATGGCCATCCAGACGCGCCCCTGATCGTCCCTGGCCAGGCGCCGGACCCGTGAGATTGGCCCCTGCGGAGCGCGGCTCGGCGGCGGCTTGTGCCGCGCCAGCAGGCCGTCCCGCAGGTCGAAACGCAGCAGATCGCCGAGGTCGCTCAAGGCCAGCCACAGGCTGCCGTCCTCTGCCGGCAACACGTCGATCACCGCCCGCCCGGGCAGGCTGCGCGGGTTGCCCGGCGCCGGACGCAGGATGCCGAACGCCTCGGTCCGCGGGTCGTGGAGATTGATGCCGTTGAACCAGGTCCCCACCCACAGCAGGCCGTCACGATCCTCGAACAGCGATTCCACCCGCGGCGCCGAGAGCCCGTCCCAGTCGCTGCTGGCGTCGCCGCGCCAGACCTGGAGCTGTTCCGGATCGACCTGCCATCGGCTCAGCCCACCGAGGCTGCCGATCCACAGCCGCCCGGAGCGATCGAAGAGCAGGCGCCGCGCTGAATCATCGGGGAGCCCCTGGGCGCGCTGCAGCATTGGCAGCGCCGAACCGTCCGATTCGATCCGCCACACGCCATCGTTGTCGGTGGCCACCCACAGGCGGCCGTCGTAGGCCTCGGCCACGTCATGCGCATCGAGCAGGGTCGGGCTGACGGCGAGAACCGGTGACTCCAGATTGGCGATCCGCCAGACCCCGGTGCTGCTTGCCACCAGCACCGAGCCGTCGCCGGCTTCGCGCAGGCTGCGAATGGTTCCCATGCGTACGCCAGCGGGCCCGGAGACATCGCGCAGCGCGGCATCCGGCGAGGCCAGAAACTGCAGATTGCCCTCGCCAGAGGCGATCCATAGCCCGCCCCAGCGGTGCGCGAGCAAGGCATGAACTGCCGCCCCGCCCAGCTCGCCGCGCCCGGGGTCACCTGGCGTCCAGCGCCGGGCCTCGCCGCTGTAGGTATCGAACAGGGCCAGCCCACCATTCTGGGTGCCCACCCAGAGCTGCTGCGCAGGCCCCGTCGCCAGCGCGGTGATGTGGTTGTCAGGCAGCCCCTCGCCCTTGGAGCGTCCTTGCAGGTAGGTGCGAAACTCGTAGCCATCGAAGCGGTTCAGCCCCTCCTGGGTACCCATCCAGACGAAGCCATCACGATCCTGGGCAATCGCCCTGACAGTCGCTTGCGACAGCCCCTTCTCGACTCCGAACTGACGGAAACGAACGGTCTCCAACCCCACCGGATCAGCCGCCTGCAGGCCTCCGGCCATGCCCACCAGCAAGCCAGCCAGCACCGCCATCCGCGTCGCTGCGCCGCGCGCCGCGTCGACGCAGCGAAGCCCGGCCGCGCTGGCTGCATCGCGCATCAGGCCGCCGCCGGTGCGCTGCACGCCGGAACGACATCGACGCTGTAGCCGTCAAGCATGGCCCCCTCCCCCGCCGTGAACCTCCTTTCTACCGCATCCAAGGCGAGCGCGGGTACTCGCGGGCACTTGCCAGAGCACGCGCTGCCCTTGAACCGCAAGCAGCTCAACCCCATACTGGATACGTCAACGATTTCCCCGGGGGTGTCCTGGCTTCGACGGGGGCTGCAAAATCGACTGGCGCATGCCGAGGGGGTAGCTTTCCTCGTTAATCCAGCTGCAAGAACTCAGACGCCAACGACGACGTCTACGCTCTCGCCGCTTAAGGCGTAAGCCCCGAACCGGTTTGTGCTCGTGCTCATCGGTGTAGGGTCATTATCACGGGATAGTAGCCGGTGGCGACCCGTCAGCCGGTAGCGAATCAAAGCGGGTATGTCTGGCGGTGTGCTTCGCACGTTGTGTTGCCGTCCAGCCGAGAATAAACATCGTGCTAAGCATGTAGTGCCGGAGATGGCGCGTCCTCGGACGGGGGTTCAACTCCCCCCACCTCCACCATCCAGGAAGGGCCCGGAGCGATCCGGGCCTTTTTTTATCGCCACTGTCGCTATTTCCGGGGTGCAGCGTTTGCACGCATCGGATGCGTTGGCGGGTTGCCAGCAGTCACTGGCAACATCACATCGACCTTGACCGCAAGGCCCGCATGCCTCGGCCGGCCATCAACGGCAATCGTCGACCCCAAGCGAGCGCGACGCAAGGGCGATTTCGGGCGCGAAGCTGCCGTTCGCAGGGCAATCCGGCGAGCTGTTGTGGGAGCGGATCGTATCCGCGACCGCGGAGCTTCGATCCAACCGCAGTCAGTGGCAAGCCTGTAGCGCTGCGGTCGCGGATACGATCCGCTCCCACAACAGCTCGCCGACCTGATCGGCAGATCGGTTCTGCGAGCAGATGGGCGGCGTTGCCTTCGAGTG
>CAYGMG010000197.1:0-5955 GCA_964350895.1 uncultured Lysobacter sp. | reverse complement strand
CGACGACGCATCCGCGTCGCGACTTCAACAACATACTTCCGGGACAGGACACTAGAACAGATCCACCGGATCCACATCCAGCGACCAGCGCACGCGACGGGCCAGGGGCAGGCCGTGCAGCTGGCTCCAGCAGGCCTCCAGTACCCGCTGCAGGGCCGGGCGCTGCTGGGCGGCGAGCAGCAGCTGGCCGCGCTGGAATCCGGCGCGGCGCGGCTTGGGCGCGGGCAGGGGGCCGCGCAGGTCGACGCCGGCCTCGTCGGCCGGCGCGCTGAACAGGTCGCGAGCCTGATCGAGAAAGCCCTGCCAGTCGGCATCCTGCTGCGCCTCGGCGCGGAGCAGGGCCCAGTGCGCGGCGGGCGGGTAGCCGAGCAGTCGGCGCTCGGCGAGCAGCTCGCTGGCCGCAGCCGGATAGCCGCCCTGCAGCAGGGTGGCCAGCAGCGGGTGCTGCGGATGGTGGGTCTGCAGCAGGACACGGCCGGCGCGCTCGGCGCGGCCGGCGCGGCCGGCGACCTGGATCAGCAGCTGGGCCAGCCGCTCGGCGGCACGGTAGTCCGGGCTGTACAGCCCCTCATCGACGCCGACCACGACGACCAGGGCCAGCTGGGCCAGGTCATGGCCCTTGGCCAGCATCTGGGTCCCGACCAGGATTCCCGGCGCCTCACCGAGCCTGCCAAGCAGGGACTCCAGCGCGTCTCGGCGGCGGGTCGTATCGCGGTCGATGCGGACCACCGGGACCTGGTTGAAGCGCTCGGCAAGCATCGCCTCCAGGCGCTCGGTGCCCTGTCCCTGCGGCTGCAGGCCGAGGCCGCCGCAGTCCGGGCAGGCGGCCGGCGCCGGGCGCTGGGCGCCGCAGTGGTGGCAGTGCAGACGGCGGCCGCCGGCGTGCACGGTCATCGGACTGTCGCAGCGCTCGCACTGCGCGCTGTAGCCGCAATCGTGGCAGAGCAGGACCGGGGCGAAGCCGCGCCGGTTGCGGAACACCAGCACCTGGCCGCCGGCCGCCAGGGTGGCCTCGATCGCGGCCAGGCTCTCTCGCGCCAGACCGCCCTGCAGGCGCTGCGCGCGGACGTCGAGCACGGTGACCGCGGGCGGCCTCCCTGCCCCGGCGCGCCGGCTCAGCAGAAGCTGCTGGTAGCGGCCGCGCTCGACCTGCTGCAGGGTTTCCAGCGATGGCGTGGCGCTGCCCAGCACCACCGGCACGCCGAGCGCCTGGCCGCGGACAAGTAGCAGATCGCGGGCCGAGTAGCGCACGCCGTCCTGCTGCTTGTAGGAGCCGTCGTGCTCTTCGTCGACGATGATCAGGCGGCAGGCCGGCAAGGCTGCCAGGGCCGCCGAGCGGGTGCCGACCAGCACCCCGGCCTCGCCGCGCGCGAAGGCCGCCCAAGCGGCCGCGCGCTCGCCGTCGGCAAGGCCCGAGTGCAGCACCCGCACGGCGTCGCCAAGCCGGGCGCGAAAGCGGCGCACGGTCTGCGGGGTCAGGGCGATTTCCGGCACCAGGACCAGGGCCTGCCCGCCGGCGACCAGCACGTCGGCCAGCAGCTCCAGATAGACCTCGGTCTTGCCGCTGCCGGTGACCCCCTGCAGCAGGACCGGGGCAAAACCGCGACAGGCGCGCAGCGCGGCGACCGCGGCGTCCTGTTCGGCATTCAGGGCCAGCGCCGCCGGGCGCGGCGCGGGAGCTTCGGGGGGCAGCCGCTGGATCCGCCCCTCGGCCTCCCAGCGGCGCAGCCGCGGCCGCCAGCCGGGATCGATCAGGGACAGCTCGTCGGCGCTGCAGGAGGCCCCTTCCAGGGCCTCCCAGAGCCGCGCCGGACGCCCCCCGGGGCGCAACCGCGGTGGACGCTCCCCAAGGGCCGCAAAACGCTCCCGATCCGGCTCCGGCAGCGGCTCGCCCTGGCGCATCGGCACCGGCAGCGCCAGGGCCAGCACCTCGCCCAGCGGCGCGCGGTAGTAGTCAGCCAGCCAACGCAGGCTGTTCCAGAGTTCGCCGGAGAACACCGGCTGCAGGTCGAGTCGCTGCTCGATTGGCCGCAGGCGGTCGCCCATGGCGCTGTCCGCGGCGACCTCGGCGACCACGCCGACCAGCCGACGGTTGCCCACGCGCACGCGCACCCGACAGCCGACCCAGCCCTCGGCGGGCGGGTCTGCGGAATCGGCGAGATAGTCGAACAGCGTCGGCAGCGGCAAAGGCAGGGCGACGCGCAGGACGAAGAGCGGCATCCGGCCAGTGTAGCGGTGGAGCAGGCCGGAGCCGAAGCGGCAAGCCCCCTGTTGTACGACATTTCTGTGACATGACTAACAAAGTGGCTGTAAGCAACTGTTCACATGGCAGTTTTGCGATTATCCACAGAAACTGTGGATAACTGTGTGGATCAACTCCGGCCAAGGCCCCGCGAAACCAGCGCGGCCAAGCTTTCGGGCTAGCTTGGTGAAGATTTCGCCACCCCGAAATACACGCATACATTCAATCACTTAAAGATTTTCGTGACGCGATGCAGCAGGCATGGTCGGGCAGCCTGCCCGGCCCCCCGCTACTCCGGCAGCGCTGTGTACAACACGCCATCGCGGCAACCCTTGCAGCATGCGGGAGAGAGCGATTCAGGGTCTTTGTCAACCGTTTTCGCGGCTGCCCGTTGCACCGGCCAGACCTCGGCGCTCGGCGGCGGCCTCGGGAATCTCCCGAGGCGCATGCAGCGGCCGACCTGCCCCCTCCCGGATACGTTTGCCCGCCAACTGCCTACAATGACGCCCCCGTCGCCACAGGATGTGCTCAGCTTGAACCTGCCGCTCGCCGCCCGCAGCAGTACACGGGAAGCAGCGCTGGACGCCTTCCTGCGTGGCGTGGAGCGACGCGCCCTGCGCCACCTCGAGCTGTCCGGGCAAAGCCGCGAGGATGCGCTGGATATCCTGCAGGAGGCGATGCTGGCCTTTGTCCGCCGCTACCGGGACAAGCCCGAGGCCGAGTGGCCGCTGCTGTTCTGGCGGGTGCTGGACTCCAAGCTGGTCGACGCCCAGCGCCGCCGCACGGTGCTCGGCCGCTGGTTCGGCTGGCTCGGCCTTGGCGGCGAGGACCACGACAGCGATCCGCTGGCCCAGGTCGCCGATCCGGCTGAGCCGGGCCCGGCCCGGCGGCTTGGCGACCGCGAAGCCACCGTCGCCCTCGACGCCGCGCTGCGCGCGCTGCCGCAGCGCCAGCGCCAGGCCTTCCTTTTGCGCGTCTGGGAAGGCCTCGACGTCGCCGACACCGCCCGCGCCATGGGCGTGTCCGAAGGCAGCGTCAAGACCCATCTGTTCCGCGCCCTGCAAAGCCTGCGAGGGCGCCTGGAGGATCACCTATGAAGCAACCTGCCACCCGTGATCGCGACGACCGCTGGCTGCTGCGCGCCCGCGCGCTGCTGCAGGCCGAGGCCAACGCGGCCGATCCGCAGCTGCAGCGACGTCTGCAGCAGGCCCGCCATGCGGCCCTCGAACCGCTGCGCCGGCGCGCCCCGGGCTGGGCAGCCGGCATGGCTTTGTCAGGCGCTGCCGCGGCCCTGGTCCTGGCGCTCGGCCTGTGGCAGCTGCCGGGCTACTTCAACTTGTCGGCCGACCCGGCAGAGCTGGCGCAGCCCAGCGCCGGGCTGCGCGCCGATACCCCGATCGAACAGGCGCTGACCCTGCCCGAGGACGATCTCGCCCTGCTCGCCGCCGACACCGACTACACCCTGGTTGAAGATCTGGAGTTCTATGCCTGGCTGGAGCAACAGGACCATGACAGCTAGGTCGCCACTCCGGCGCCTTGCCTGGGCGCTCTTGCTGGCGCCGCTGCTGGCCTGTGCCCAGCCGGCCGCCGACAGCGGCGATCCGCTCGACTGGGGCGCGCTCGATGCCGAGCAGAAGGCCTTGCTGGCGCCGTTCGCCGAGCGCTGGAGCGAGATTCCGCTGGGCCAGCGCGCCCAGCTGCTGGCCAATGCCGAACGCCTGCGCGAGCTGCCCGAGGCCGAACGCGTCGAGCTCAAGCAGCGGCTGGAGCGCTGGCAGTCGCTGCCCGCCGACGAGCGCGCCCGGCTGCGCCAGCGCTTCGAGGCCTTCCAGGCGCTGCCCGACGAGCAGCAGCGTCGGCTGCGTCGTGAGTACCAGCGCTTCAGCGCGCTGCCGCCGGATCAGCGCCAGGCGCTGCGCCAGCGCTTCGAGGCAATGAGCCCGCGCGAGCGTCGCGCCTTCCTGCTCGGCGCCCGCGCCCGCGACCAGGCCGAGCAGGCCCAGCGCGCCTTTGCCTTCGTCCCGCCGGAGGAGCGTGCAGCCACGCTCGAGATGTTCCGCAAGCTGGAGCGCGAGGACCGCCAGCGGCTGCGCCGGCTGGTCGAGCGGATGCCGCCGTGGCGCCGCGAGGAGGTCCGCAAGAGCCTGCTGGCGATGAGCCCCGAGGCACGCAGCAGCTGGCTGCGCGCCCAGGTCGCTCAGCCCTGAGCTGACTGCAGCACTTCGAGGACCCGTCGGCTGGCGCGGAAGCGGCCGGCGAAGCGGCGCATGCCGTCCTCGCGCATCCGCGCGGCGTGCTCGGCAAGGTAGGCATCGAGCGCCGCCTGATCGCGCAGACGGTAAGCGACCACCCACTGCCTGCGGCCGGGCTCGGTCGGCTCCAGCACCGCCTGCAGCTCGGCATCCAGGAATCCGGGCAGGGCGAGCATCTCGCCAATGTGTTCGCGCAGCCAGGGCAGAAAAGCCTCGCCGAAAGCCGCCTCGACGCTCAGGCTGACCTCGTAGACGATCACCGCCGCTTGCCGGCGCGGGCGGCGGCGAAGGAATCGCCGCTGCAGGGTCGGCGGACAGCACATACGTCGTTCATCGGCGGGCAACTCCGGGTCCGGGCACCCCGCTAAGATAGCCGCCCTTTCGATGCCGAGCGTTCGATGACCGCCGCCGACGGCGCACCGCGACTGGTTCGCGAATGCCGCGCTACCTTTGTGCTTGCCCTGCCCCTGGTCCTTGGCCAGCTGGCGGCGGTGGCGATGAACGTGGTCGACAGCGTGCTCGCCGGCCACCACGGCGCGCTGACCCTGGCCGGCGTGGCGGTCGGCAGCGCGCTGTGGTCGGTGGTAATCATGCTGCTGCTCGGCATCCTGATGGCGATCCCGCCCTCGGTCAGCCAGCTGAATGGCGCCGGCAAGCGCGCGCAGATCGGCCCGCTGTTCCGCCAGGCCCTGTGGCTGGGCCTTGCGATAAGCCTGGCGCTGCTCGTCGCGGTGCAGTTTTCCGCCCACTTGCTTCCGGCCCTGGGCATCGCCGAGGACGTGCGCCCGGGCGCCAGCGCCTTCCTTGGTGCGGTGGCCTACGGCGCGCCAGCGCTGGCCGTGCACTTCTGCTGCCGCTACCTGAGCGAGGGCATCGGGCGGACCCGGCCGACCATGGTCTTCGGCATTGCCGGCCTGCTCCTGCTGATCCCACTCGGCTACTGGCTGATGCACGGCGGCCTGGGCCTGCCCGGCTACGGCGCGGCCGGCCTTGGTGCGGCCACCGCGATCATCCTCTGGCTGCAGGCGGCGGGCTTTCTGTGGTGGCTGTGGCGCGGCCCGGCCTACCGCGACCTCGACCTGTTCGCGCGCTTCGACGCCCCCGATCCGGCCCTGCTTGCCCAGCTGCTGCGGCTGGGCCTGCCTTTGGGCGTCGCGGTGATGATGGAGGGCCTGCTGTTTGTCGCCTCGGCCCTGGTCATCGGCGGCATGGGCGCGCTGGCCGTCGCCGCCCACCAGATCGCCATCAACATCGCCTCGGTGCTGTTCATGATCCCGCTCGGCGTGGCGATGGCGACCACGGTGCGGGTCGGCTTTGCCGCTGGCGGCCGCGATCACGAAGGCGTGCGCTGGGCCTGCCGCGCCGGTTTTGCGATCACCATCGTCACCCAGGTCCTGTCGGCCATCGTGCTGGTCGCCGCCGGCGCACCGATCGCCGCCCTGTACAGCAACGAGGCCGCGG
>CAYGMG010000196.1:0-5981 GCA_964350895.1 uncultured Lysobacter sp. | reverse complement strand
GCCGCGGCAGTAGGCTCGCCGGAAAGGCCTGGCGGCAGCGCTCCACGCGCGGCCAGGCAGTAAGACCAAGGTCGCACAGCGCGGTGCGCGACTTGGCGGGATACTGATCGCCATGGACGCCCAGCTGGACTACACCACGCCACCGCTGTCCCTGCTCGGCGCCGGGTCGCGGGCGCGCTTCGAGGCTGCCTGCGATATCGCCTACTTTCCCAAGGGTGGCCGGGTGCTTGAGCAAGGCGCCTCCTCGGTCTGCGTGTACTGGGTGATCAAGGGGCATCTGCGCGGGCTGCGTCGCGACGAGCGCGGCGAGGAGGTGCTGGCCGACTACGGCCCGGGCGACGTGCTCGGCGCCTTTGCGGTGATCCTCGGCGCTGCGCGCTTCAGCTACGAGGTGGTCGAGGACACCCTCTGCCATGCGGTCGACGCCGCCGAGTTCCAGCGCGCCCTGGAGGCCGAGCCGGCCTTCGCCGCCTGGTTCCAGGGCGGCCTCGCAGCCAAACGCCAGGCGATGAATCGCCAGCAGCAGGACTCGGACCTTGCCGAGACCATGCTCACCCGGGTCGCCGATGCGCAGCTGGCGCCGGCGGTGATCATCGCCGAGGACGCCTGCCTGCGCGCAGCCCGCGAGGCAATGAAGGCGGCCAAGGTCAGCTGCGTGCTGATCGACTCGCCCGGACAGGCCCCGGGCATCCTGACCCGCACCGACGTCCTCGACGCGCTGGCCCTTGAGGGCGCCGACCGCGATGCGCCAATCGCGCGCTGGGTCCGCCGCCCGCTGCTCAGCGTCAGCCCGCGCGACGTGCTGTTCCTGGCCCTGGTGCGGATGACCGAGCATCAGGTGGAACGGGTAGTGGTGATGGACGAGGGACGCATCCTCGGCACCCTGGGCATGAGCGAGGTGCTCAGCCACTACTCCAGCCATTCGCACCTGATCGGGATGCAGCTTGCGCGTGCCGGGAGCGTCGAGGAGATCGTCGTCGCCGCCCGCCGCGTGCCCGCCCTGCTGCGCACCCTGCAGGCACAGGGCGCGCGGATGAGCTACCTGATGGAGCTGGTCTCGGCGCTCAATACGCGGATTCTCGACGCCCTCTACCGGCAGCTGGTCCCCGCGCCTTTGCAGCAGCGCGCCTGCCTGCTGGTGCTGGGCAGCGAGGGCCGCCGCGAGCAGATCATGCGCTCGGACCAGGACAACGCCCTGCTGCTCGACGACGAGGTCGACCCAGAGGCCTTTGTCGCCCCGATGCAGGCGCTGACCGAGGCCCTGCTGGAGTGCGGTTGGCCACCCTGCCCGGGCGGGGTGATGGTCAGCAACCCGCATTGGCGCGGCAGCCGCAGCCAGTGGCAGGCGCGCGCCGGGCAGCTCGGGCGGAGCAGCGACCCGGCCCGGCTGATCGACCTTGCCATCCTGCTCGATGCGCGCGCGGTCGCCGGCAATGCTGCGCTGTTCGAACCGCTGCGGCCGCAGCTGTGGGCAGCCGCACACAACGATATCGTCCTGCATCACTTCGCCCAGGCAGCGGTCGCCTTTGCCACCCCGCTGACCCTGTTCGGCCGCCTGCGCGCCGAGCAGCAGCGGCTGGACATCAAGAAAGGTGGCGTGTTTCCCCTGGTCCACGGCCTGCGCGCCCTGGCGCTGAAACAGCAGGTGATGCATCGCAACAGCTTTGATCGCGCCTCGGCGCTGGCCGCGGCCGGGGCGCTGGATGGCGAACTGGCGCGCGACGTTCAGCAGGCGCTGGCGGTGTTCATGCGCCTGCGCCTGGCGCGCCAGCTGGAGGCCGACAAGGCCGGCGAAACCGTCGACAACTGGCTGCCTCTGGATGCACTGCGCCACCTCGACCGCGAACTGCTGCGCGATGCGCTGGCCGTGGTCGACCGCTTCAAGCGCGTGCTGCGACAGCATTTCCACCTGTGATCTGGCCCTGGCAGCGCTGGCTCGATGCCCGGCGCGCTGCCGGCGGCGAGTTCGCCAGTCTGTTCGCGCCCTACCGCGGTGACGAGTGGGTGGCGATCGACTGCGAGGCCACCGGCCTCGACCCGGCGCGCGATGCCCTGCTCAGCGTCGCCGCCGTGCCGGTGTGCGGCAACACCATTCGCTTGCGCGAGCGGCTGTGTCTGAAGATCGGCTACCAGGGCGATGATCTGGCGCGGGCGATCCGCTACCACCGGCTGCGCGCCGCCGACCTCGCCGACGGCCTGCCGGTGGAGCTGGCGATGCGCCAGCTGATGGGCATGCTCGGCAACCGGCCGCTGGTCGGCTACTGCATCGGTTTCGATCGTGCCCTGCTCAGCGGCGCACTACGCCGCAGCCTGGGCTTTGCCCTGCCGCAGCGCTGCATCGACATCCGCGGCGACTTCGCCGACTGGTGGCAGCGTCGCCAGCCCGGGACGCCACCTGACCTGCGCCTGGACGCGATGGCGGCGACCCTCGGGCTGCCGGTGTTTGCCCGCCACGAAGCATTGGGTGACGCCCTGACCGCGGCGGCGATCCGGCTGGCGACCGCGAAGCGAAAGCCCTGACTGAGAGCGCTCGCCGCACGGGCGGGTTTCAGGCAATCAGCGGCGGATCAGATTGAGCAGGGCGAGCAGCAGGACGGCGCCGATGAAGGCTTGAAGGATGCTGCCGAGCAGACCGCCAACGATGCTGATGCCCAAAAGGCCGAGCACCCAACCACCGAAGAAGGCGCCGATCACGCCCACCACCAGGTTGCCGAGCAGGCCACGGCTGCCCTTGCCGACCACCTTGCCGGCCAGCCAGCCGGCGATCAGGCCGACCAGCAGGAGGACCAGCAGGTTTCCCAGAGAGATCGTCATGCCCGCCCCTTAGTCGCCACCGCCATCGCCGCCACCCGCGGGGCTGGCGTCACCCGGCGGGTCGTCGCGTTTTCCCGCGCTGGTACTGGCCGTTGCACCGCTGGCGCTGGCGCCACTGTCGCCGCGCTGTTGCTGTTGCTGCCGCAGGCGCTCGCGCTCCAGCGCCGGATTCAGCGCCATGCCGCCCTGGGTGCGCGACTGGATGCGCGACGAGACCAGACCGAGCGCGCCGGCCAGCAGGAATCCGAGGGTCGCCAGCAGCAGGATCAGCGCAAAACCCATCGATTGGGTGCGCATGGCAAGGGCGAGGCAGCCAAGGGCAAGCAGGAAGAAAATCCAGGGCATGGCGGTTCCGGGTGTTCGTGGGTCGGAATAGGCGGATTGTAGTGGCAGCTGCGCAGGCCTGCCGCTGCCGGTTAGAGGATCGGCGAGAACAGCCGGGCCACGGCCTCCCCGAGGCGGCGGAAGAAGCCCAGTCCGCGCGGCTGGCGTACCTGCCGCGCGCGCTCGAAATCCTGCTCAACCTGGGCTGCAAGGCCGGCGCAGAAGCCGGCGTCGTAGACCGCCAGCGCCACCTCGAAGTTCAGCCGGAAGCTGCGCGGATCGAAATTGGCGGTGCCGACGATGGACAGGTCTTCGTCGACCACCAGGGCCTTGGCGTGGAGCATCCCGGCGCGGTACTGCCAGATGCGCACGCCGCGGCCGAGCAATTCGTCGAAGTAGGAGCGACCGGCGTAGTCGACCAGCCGCGCATCGCTGCGCCAGGGCACCAGAAGGCGCACGTCGACACCGCGCATGGCGGCGCTGGACAGCGCCATCAGCGCCGCCTCGCCGGGCACGAAGTAGGGCGTCACCAGCCAGACCCGCTGGCGGGAATCGTGGATGGCCTGGATGTAAGCGCGATGGATCGCCTCGCTGTCGCTGTCCGGCCCGGAGGCCAGTACCTGGGCAGTCACCGGGCCGCGCTCGCAGACCGGGTACAGATCGGCCTCGGGCAGGTTGGCACGGGTCGCATACAGCCAGTCCTCGGCGAACAGCGCCTGCAGCCAGCCGACCGCCTGGCCCTCCAAACGCAGATGGTAGTCATGCCAGGCGTTGTCCGAACTCCGCGCGTCGACCTGGTCGCATAGGTTGATGCCGCCAACGAAGCCGATGCAGCCGTCGATGACCACCACCTTGCGATGGGTGCGCAGGTTGAGCAATGGGCGCAGCAGAACGGCGCGGAACGGATGGAAGCGGGCGATCTCGCCGCCGGCCTTGCGTAGCGGGCCGAGCAGACGCCGACCACTGCGCGCCGAGCCGACCGCGTCGAGCAGCAGGCGCACCTTGACCCCGCGCTGGGCCGCCGCGATCAGGGCGGCGATCACCCGCTCGGCCACCGCCCCCGGTTCAAGGATGTAGTACTCCAGATGGACGTGCTCGCGGGCCTCCTCGATAGCCTCGATCAGGGCATCGATCTTCTGCTCGCCGCCGACCAGCAGGCGCAGCTCATCCAGGCTTGAAACCGGCGTACCGATCGCCTTCTGCATCAGGTCGCCCAAACCCCGCTTGCGCCGTGGCAGGTCGGCCGCGGCGGCCTGGTCGCCACGCGCCTGGCTGGCGTGCTGGCGGCGCAGGCGCTCGCGGCGCAGGCGCTGGCGGCGGATCTTCTGCGGGCCGAGGAAGAAGTAGATGACAAAGCCAAGCAGGGGCAACAGGGCCAGCGACAGGATCCAGCTCAGGGTCGACAGCGGCGAACGCTTCTGCAGCACGATCCAGATCGACAACACCAGAAGATAGGCCGCCCACAGCGGCGGGCCAAACGCGGTGAGCCAGCCGGGCAGGCTTGCGAGCAGGGTATCCATGCGCGCCTTATAGCATCGCCCGGCGACGCCTGATCCGGGTTAGGCTGCGCCGATAACACAAGGATCACGAATGGCGCAGGTGCAACTAGGCGATGTGCGGCTGCGGCTGCGCTGCTTTGGTGGCGGCGAGCCGGTGCTGCTGATCCACGGCCTGGGCTCCAGCGGCGATGACTGGGCGTTCCAGATCGGCCCACTGGCCGAGCACTTTCTGCTACTGGTTCCGGATCTGCGCGGCTGTGGTGAAAGCCAGGCCACGCCGGGGCACTACAGCATCGAGCAGTTCGCCTCCGACCTCTGGCGCCTGCTCGATCGGCTGGGCATTGAGCAGCCAATGCTGGTCGGCTTCTCGATGGGCGGCGCGGTGGCGCTGGAGATGGCCCTGCAGCGACCGCAGGCGGTGCGTCGTCTGGCCACCATCAACAGCCTGCCAAGCTATCGCGTCGACCATTGGCGCAAGGCGCTGGAGCTGTACCTGCAGATCGGCATGGTGAAGCTGCTGGGGCTGCCGCGCACCGCACGGCTGATCGCTCGCCGCCTGTTCCCGGCGCCGCATCAGGCGGCCATGCGCGAGCGCGTCGAGCGCGTGGTCGGTGGCAGCTCGGTGGACCCCTACCTGCGCTGCGCCCGCGCCCTGGCCGACTGGTGCGCGGCCGAGCGCCTTGACGGTCTGCGTGCGCCGCAGCTGATGCTGGTCGGCGAGCACGACTACACCGCACTGGCGGAGAAGCAGGCCTGGGCACAGCGCATGGCGGCACAGCTGGTCGTGGTCGGCGGCTCGCGCCACGGCACGCCGTTTGACGCCATCCTCGATTGCAACCGCTGCCTGATCGCCTTCCTGTCCGGCGCGCCGCTGCCAGGCGCGCTGGCCGCCGACACTCCGGAAAACACTCCGCTTGCGCCACCCGTGCTGCCAGGGGAACTGCCGCTGGACAGCCTGTTTGGCGGCCATGCGCGTGCCGCCGGAGCGACTGTCCATGCGCCAGCTGTGCCGGCGGCCGGCATACTGCACAGCCCTTCAGCGTCGCCTTCACCATGAGCCAATCCCCCCTGCAGATCCGCGATGCACAGCCCGGCCACGTTGCCGACCTGGTGCGCTTTGCCTGCGCCATGGCGCTGGAGACCGAGCACAAGCAGCTCGACCCTTCGGTGGTGGAACGTGGCGTTCAAGGGGTTCTCGAGCAGCCTGCGCGCGGCAGCTATCTGGTCGCCGAGCAGCACGGCAGGGTGGTCGGCGCGCTGATGCTCACCCACGAGTGGAGCGACTGGCGCTGCGGCGACTGGTGGTGGATCCAGTCGGTCTACGTACTGCCCGAAGCGCGCCGC
>CAYGMG010000195.1:0-6039 GCA_964350895.1 uncultured Lysobacter sp. | reverse complement strand
CCGTCGCCTACCCGACAGACTGCCTGAAAAGAGCGTTTGAACTTCCTATACGCCGATCCCGCCCGCGCGTCACTGCGCGTCGGATTGGTGGCCTTCCACTCTCGGCCCTCGCGCTTGCCATGCGGCAGCCAACGCATCACGACCCGTTCCGCCGAGGACAGCGCCGCCGCGGCCACGGCCTTGAAGTCACGCCGTTTCGGTTTGCGCGGCTGGGTCATGGCGACTCCGGCAGGTCATCGGCCCGGCCGTACAGGCTGGCCGCGTCGGCGCCGCGGTACTCCACGCGGACAAGGTTTGTGCAATCGCTTGCGGCCAAGGCATAGCAGCCAGGCGGATCACCGACAACCAGCGGGCGCACCTCGCGCCATCGGTCCGCACCGTCGCACATCTCGACAACTGCCCAGCACACCAGCGGCTCGCAACCGCCATCGTCGTAAACCTCCACCCATCCCGGCGCGGGCATGATCGCCAGCACCACCGGCACATCAGCAAGAATGCTCATGCGTTGGCACCACCGACCGATCCCGCGCCGAACAGGTTTTCCGCGTCCACCGGGCGGAATGCGGGTTCGCCCTTCTCGATCAGCCGGCGCAGCGTCAGCAGTCCGACCTCAATCCGGCGTGCGGGGTCAGGGCTTGCCAGGTGATCGGCCTCGGCGAAGTGCTCGGGGCCGGCGAAAACGTCGCACCGCTTGCAGTAGAAGCGGTCGCTGCCCGCCTCGCGGTCGCCATGAACGTAGTAGCGTCGCGGCGTTGCGCAACGCTGCCGCAGCGTCCGGGGGTTCATTGGGCCACCCCTTCGCCCAGCTTCGCCAATAGCTCCCGGATGTCGGCAGCTCTCCAGGCGGTGCAACGAGCGCCCAGCTTGACGCCCGCGGGGAAGCGGCCCGAGCGCACACCCGCCCACCAGGTTGAGGACGCCACCGGCACCACCGCCAGGACTTCGGGAAGGCGCAGCAGGCCATCTGCGTTGAGGACGGCGGCAGCGCGCTCGGCTGCCACTCGGCGGCGCTCAGCCCGCCGTTCGGCTCGGCGCTTGTCGCGCTCTGCCTCGGTTTGTCTCTGCGTTTGCATGTGATGCGGTCCGATGCGGCGCGGGGGGCGCCGCTTCGGTGCAACGATGTCCGATGCGACCTAGGCGATAAACAGGCGAGCAAGCACGATGCTGCGCCTGCTTGCTTGCCCCTCACTGTGCAAGCTCAGCGAGTGCCGGCCTTCCGTTCCTTGGTCCACTTCCGTGCCCAGTCTTCGACCGTTGACGGGCTCTTGATCTCGGGGTGCCGCACACACATGGCCCGAGCAAAAGCGGCTTGGTTGGCGTGCAACTCTTGCCCGGCCTGCCACTTCACCCATTCCCCCCGAATCTCGCGCTTCGCCGCCTGCTTGGGGTCGCGGTCCAACTTGGCCGCAGCTCCCGTCATAGCGAACCGTTTGCGCACGTCCTTTTCATCAAGCGCCGCAGCCGGCTCGGAGGCAACCGCCAAAGCAATGCCCGTTTGGATGCACGCCAAGGTCAGATTCCGGAAATCCTGCCCCTTTGGTGCGTCACCCGGCCGCCGGGTCACCCATCTTCGGCCTTGCGAGTCTTTCCAGAACCCGCCGACAACCGGCAGTGCCCACCTAATCGCACGCAGCGCGTGCGCCAGTTCCGGGGATCGGGAGGCTAGCTCTTGATCGCTTGGCAGTGCGTATGCGCTGAAAAGATCCGCAAGAGTCAGAGCCCATGCCTCGGGGCCTTCATTCCACTCTGGTAAGTCACGCAGCCGGCCCAGCAATTGCACCGCGTCAGCAGGCAGCCGGCCTGCCGCTTCGGCATCCGCGTAGTAGTCAACCAGCAAACCGACTGCCACGGATGCGCAAGCGCCGAACGGGTCCGCCTCCGCTGCGCTGCGCCGGGCCTGCGTCGCGGCCTTTCTCTTGGAATCACTCATGCTCGCGCCTTCCTCGCGCCCTTCAAGAGAACGCCACGGCAGCGGGTGAAGGTGTCCCGCGTTCGGCTGGCCGGCCTAGCCGTGGCGTGTTCGATGGTAGCCCAGGCGCTAGCCTTTCGCACCGCAAGCCGAGTAGGCCGCCAAGGCGGTATCCACCAGCAGCGCCAGCGTCAAAGATTCCGCCGTGATCCCATCTGAGAATGACAAGCAGCAGTCCGACAGTGCGGCGGGCCTACTCGCTCGCAGCGTGCGCCCGCTTGATCGGCACCACGTTGGCTTGGGTCCGCAGCGCGTCCAGATAGTCGGCCCACGCCTGCATCATCTTGCGCCGCTCGGGCAGATGCGCCGTGCGGTTATAGGCGCGGCCGTTCGGGTCGCGAACCGCGTGCGCCAACTGGTGTTCGATGAAGTCGGGGCGGAAGCCCAACACCTCATCCAACACCGTGCGGGCCATCGCCCGGAAGCCGTGGCCGGTCATGGTGGCGCCATCGAAGCCGAGCCGGCGCAGCGCCGCGTTCACGGTGTTTTCCGACATCGGCCGGTCCCGGTCGCGCACGCTGGGAAATACGAACTCGGCGCGACAGGTCAGCGGGTGCAGCTCGCGCAGGATCGCCACTGCCTGTTCCGACAGTGGAACGATATGATCATTCCCCTTCTTGCTGGCGGTGTAGCGCCATTCCCCGGCCTCCAGGTCGATATCCGCCCAGCGCGCCCGGCGCAGCTCACCAGGGCGCACGAACACCAGCGGCGCCAGCTTCAAGGCAGCTTCCACCACCGGCGTTCCCGTATAGCCGTGGATCGCCCGCAGCAGTGCGCCCACTTCGGCGGGCTCAGTCACCGCGGCGAAGTGTGTGGACTCGGGTTGCGTCAGAGCGCCCACCAGGTCGGCGCCGGGGTTTCGCTCCGCCCGTTCCGTCCGAATCGCATAGCGGAATACCTGCGCAGCGAGCATCCGGGCGCGGTGCGCCGTCTCGACTGCGCCGCGGGCCTCGATCTTGCGCAGGGCGGCCAGCAGCTCGGTGGGGGTGACTTCGGCGATGGGGCGGCGCCCGATGTGGGGGCATAGGTCGCGCTCCAGCAAGCGCCGCTCCCGCACCAGCGAGCCGGGCGCCAGTTTCTTCGCACGGATTTCCAGCAGCTCTCGTCCCAATGCCTCGAAGGTGTTGGCCGAGGACACGACACGGGCCGCGCGCTCGGCCTTTCGCTGCTCGCTCGGGTCCACGCCCGCAGCCAGCAGGCGGCGCGCCTCCGCGTGACGCTCGCGGGCGTCGGCTAGGCTGACATCGGGATACGCCCCCAGCGCCAGGCGCTTTTCCTTGCCCCCGAAACGGTACTTCCAGCGCCACAGCTTGCCGCCCGCCGGGCTCACTTCCAGGTACAGCCCTCCGCCATCAAACAGCCGGACGGGCCTATCAGCCGGCTTCGCCTTGAGGACTGCGGTAGCGGACAGGGGCATGGGGGAACCTCGCTGGGGGCATCGCCGGGAAACACACCCCGGATGCCCCCTAGCTTGCCCCCAAGAGCGGGGGCATTTCAACGGACACCCCCGGACAACATCGGATGACGGGCAACAAAAAACCCCGCATTTCTGCGGGGTTTCTGGTCTTTCTCGGCCCCCGTTGGAGCCTTGTTTGGTCGGGGTAGCCGGATTCGAACCGACGACCACTTGTCCCCCAGACAAGTGCGCTACCAGGCTGCGCTATACCCCGGGTAGTCTTTCCGGCCGCGTCGACCGGGCCGCGAAGTATACAGGCTCGCGGTGGGCTCGTGCAGCGGTGCTGGGCGAGTCGCGGTCAGCGCTTGAGCAGCTGCAGGACTTCTTCGAGTTCCATGCGCACCTGACGGATCACCTGCAGGGTCATGCTGCTGTCGGCACGCCCCTGCTCGCCCTCCAAGCGCTGGCGAGCGCCGGTGATGGTGAAGCCCTGCTCGTAGAGCAGCGAGCGGATCTGGCGGATGGTCAGCACGTCATGGCGCTGGTAGTAGCGCCGGTTGCCGCGACGCTTCACCGGCTTCAGCGCGGGGAATTCGGTTTCCCAATAGCGCAGCACGTGCGGCTTGACGTCGCACAGCTCGCTGACCTCACCGATGGTGAAGTAGCGCTTCGCCGGGATCGGCGGGAGTTCGCTGTTACTGCCCGGGTCCAGCATAGGCTTCCACCCGCTCCTTGAGCTTCTGTCCCGGACGGAACGTGACCACGGTACGGGCGGAGATCGGGATCTCCTCGCCGGTCTTGGGGTTGCGGCCCGGACGCTGGTTCTTCTCGCGCAGGTCGAAGTTGCCGAAGCCGGACAGCTTCACCTGCTGCCCTGCTTCCAGCGCTTCGCGCATGGCGTCGAAGAAGGCGTCGACGAATTCCTTCGCCTCGCGCTTGTTGAGGCCGACGTCCTCAAATAGACGTTCGGCCATCTCGGCCTTGGTGAGCGCCATATTGTCCCCTGTAGTACCGCGGCATCCGTGCGGCTAGCCGCGCAGGCGCGCCTGGCATTCTTCGCCCAAGGCGGTCACCGCCCGAGCCACCATCTGTTCGACATCCTGCTCGGCTAGGGTGCGTGAATCGTCCTGCAATATCAAGCCCATAGCGAGACTCTTGCATCCTGCTTCAAGGCCGGGCCCGACGTACTGGTCGAACACCCAGAGCTGACGCAGGGCGCCGCCCAGACTGCGCCGCAGCGAAGTCTCCAGCGCCGACCAGGGCGTCTTCTCGGGCACCACCATTGCCAGGTCGCGGCGGACCGAGGGGAATCGCGACAGGCTGCCGGCCTGCGGAATCGCCCGCTGGCGCAGCGGATCGGCATCGATCTCGAAGACCACTACCTCTTGGCCCAGGTGCAGCGCTTTGAGCAGGCGCGGGTGCAGGTGACCCACGCAGCCCAGGTGCTGGTCGCCGCGGAAGACCTCGGCCGAGCGCCCGGGATGCAGCCAGTCACGGCGGCCGGGCTCGAAGCGCAGGTCGCTGGCCGCGGCGAGCGCGAACAGGGCTTCCAGATCACCCTTGGCGTCGTAGAAGTCGACTTCCCGGTCGTCCGCAGCCCACTGCTCGGCGCTCGCACTGCCAAGGGCCACCGCCGCGATCCGCTCGGTCTCGCGCGGGGCCTCCTCGCCACGGGCGAACACGCGGCCGATCTCAAACAGGCGCACCCGCGGCTGCTGGCGGTCCCGGTTGCGGCACAGGGCGTCGACCAGCCCGGGCAGCAGGGACGGCCGCATCACGCCAAGGTCCGAAGCCAGCGGATTGGCCAGCACGACCTCGCCTGGCAAGCCCCAGCGCACCAGCAAGGCGGCGTCGACGAAGGCGAAGTTGATTGCCTCGGCGTAGTCGCGCGCGGCCAGCAGCTGACGCAGCTGGCCTGGCGGCACCTCAGCCTCGGGGTGTTTGCCAGGCGGCACGGCGCCGCTTGGCGAGCTCATCGGGATCCGGTCATAGCCATGGATCCGCGCGACCTCCTCGATCAGGTCCTCCTCGATCGCGATGTCGAAACGCCGGCTCGGCGCGGTGACCTGCCAGCCTTCGGCATTGCGTTCGACGTCCATCCCGAGCGCGCGCAGCAGGGAATCGACCGCGGCGTCCTCGACCTGCATGCCGAGCACCCGGGCAAGGCGCGCGCGACGCAGGCTGACCGGCTTGGGGGCGGGCAGATCCTGCAATCGCTCGGCGATGCTCAGCGGTCCGGCCTTGCCGCCGGCGATCTGCACGATCAGCCGGGTCGCCAGCTCGATCGCCTGGCGCGGCAGGGCCGGATCAACGCCGCGCTCGAAACGGTGCGAGGCGTCGGTATGCATGCCGAGCTTGCGGGCGCGGCCGATGATCGCTGCGGGGGCGAAGTGCGCTGCTTCCAGGAACACGTTCTGCGTGGCCTCGGTGACCCGGGTATCCCAGCCACCCATGATCCCGGCAAGGGCCACCGGGCGCTCGGCATCGGTAATCAGCAGAAAACCCGGATCCAGACGCACCTCGCGCTCATCCAGTAGTTTCAGCGACTCGCCATCGCGCGCCGCGCGCACGCCGACCGGTCCGCGCAGGGTGTCGGCGTCGAAGGCGTGCATCGGCTGGCCGATCTCCAGCATCACGTACTGGGTGACGTCAACCAGCAGGGAGATCGGGCGGA
>CAYGMG010000194.1:0-6062 GCA_964350895.1 uncultured Lysobacter sp. | reverse complement strand
GCCAGAGCAGGGCATCGACATCGGCAGGAACCGGCTGCTCGGCCGGGCCGCGGTCGATCGCGCTGGCCAGCGCCGGATCGTGCTGCCAGGCGGCCAGCGCGGCCTCCAGCCAGGGGCCCGCCTCCACGCCTGGCTCGCTACGCAGGGCGAGCTTGGGTGGCGAGCCCGGCCTGGCAGGTGGCGTCGACTCCACCACCAGCCATTCCACCGGGCGTGCCAGCTGCAGGCCCGCCGGGCCGAGGCCATCAAGCTGGGGCGGCACCAGCACGCGCAGGCGATCCTGCGGCGGCAGGGAGGACGCCAGCTGGGCGAGCAGGCTGGCGGCGTCCGTCGCCGCGTCGCTGGGAACTGGATCGCCGGCAGGCGGGAAGCCGGGCGCCAGCCAGACGCTGCGGTCGGCGGGCGAAGCGGCCGCCTGCGCCGTCGTGGAAGCGCCCGGCCACAGCGCCTGCCACTGCAGGCCAAGTCCGGGCCAGTCGCGCCACAGCGGCCCGGCTAGCCAGAACACCAGAACGGCCAGCAGCAGCAGGCGCAGCAGCAGCAGTGGCCACTCGCGGATGCGCGGACGGCGGCGCGGCGCGGTGTGCTGGCCGATAAAGCGCAGCGCAGCGAAGCGGCGTCGATGGCCCAGCCGTTGCGGCAGCCGATGCAGTAGCCAGGGCAGGATGAGGGCAATGCCGCCGAACAGCGCTGCCGGCCAGAGCAGGGTGAGGCTCATCGTCTGCCCACCGCCAGCAGGTCGCGCAGGGCGCGGATCGGCGGCTGGTCGATGCGGTGCTCGACGCTGAGTGCACCTGCGCCAGCCAGGCGCGCCGCCTGTCCGCGGCGCGCGTCGCGGAAACGCCGGGTGAAGTCGGGGCGAGCGCTGTCGGCGTCCAGGTCGATGCTCTCGCCGCTTTCCGGGTCTTCCAGATGCAGACTGCCGCGCAGGGCAAAGTCACATTCGACCGCGGTGCTCAGGGCCAGGTGGCGGACATCGCGGCCGGCGGCCGAGAGCCGACAGGCAAGGCGCTCGCCGAGCGGCTCGAAGCCATCGCCAATAAAGCACACCACAGCATCGCGTCCGATCAGCCCGAACAGCGATTCCAGCGCTGCTTCGTCCGGCCACTGCCCGTGCGGCTGGGCTTCGCCGAGGCGCGACAGGCAGCGATCACGATGGCGCGGACCGCTGCCGAGCGCATCGATGGTCAGCCGCCCATCGCCGATCAGCAGCAGGCCGAAGCGGTCATTCTGGCGCTGCGCAAGCAGCAGCAGGGCGGCGGCCAGCTGGCGCGCGCGCGCCCATTTGCTCAGGCCGTCGGCGTCCTCTTCCTGCAGCGAGGCGCTGGCATCAAGCAGCACCCACACTGCCAGCGCAGCCTCGCTTTCCGATTCGCGGACAAAATAGCGGTCGCTGCGCGCGAACAGCTTCCAGTCGATGCGTCGCGGCTCGTCGCCGGGCTCATAGCCGCGATGCTGGGAGAACTCCAGCCCCGGCCCGCGCCGACGCGAGGCATTCAGGCCCAGAGCGCCGGCGTTGGGCGGCCGCCGGCTGCGCAGCGAAAGCGAGCGCAGCTGGGCACGCAGCTCGGCCGGCAGCAGGGCCGGATCGCCGGAGGAGGCCACGCTCAGCCCGCGTCGCAGGGCACCGCCTGCAACAGCGCGGTGACCACGTCGGCTACCCGCTTGCCCTCGGCCTCGGCATGGAAGTTGAGCAGCAGGCGATGACGCAGCACCGGCAGGGCCAGGGCCTGGATGTCTTCGCGAGTGGCGGCAAGGCGTCCGTGCAGCAGGGCTCTTGCCTTGGCGCAGAGCACCAGCGCCTGGCCGGCGCGCGGGCCGGCACCCCACTGCACGAACTCGCGCACCGCATCGGGTGCGTCGGGCGCGGGTCGGGTGGCGCGGACCAGTCGGGTGACCCAGCGCAGCAGGGGCTCGCCGAAATGCAGCGAGCGTACCCGCTGCTGCAGGCCGAGGATGGCGGCGGCATCGAGAACCTGGGGCACCGCGGCGCGCGCGCTCCCGGTGGTCTCGGCGATGATCCGCTGCTCTTCCTCGGCGC
The DNA here is from genome assembly GCA_964350895.1 of uncultured Lysobacter sp. Classification (GTDB taxonomy): domain Bacteria; phylum Pseudomonadota; class Gammaproteobacteria; order Xanthomonadales; family Xanthomonadaceae; genus Pseudomarimonas. The sequence goes on along the minus strand of CAYGMG010000194.1, from coordinate 4,021 downwards.
TCGGATAGTCAACCAGGATGTTCAGCAGGAAACGGTCGAGCTGGGCCTCGGGCAGCGGGTAGGTGCCGGCCTGCTCGATCGGGTTCTGCGTGGCGAGAACGAAGAACGGCCGCGGCAGTTCATAGGTCGTGCCGGCATAGCTGACCGTTGCCTCCTGCATCGCTTCGAGCAGGGCCGACTGGGTCTTCGGCGGCGTGCGGTTCAGCTCGTCGGCCAGCAGCAGGTGGGTGAACAGCGGACCCTTCTGGAACTGGAACACGCGCTTGCCGGTGCCGTGGTCCTCCTCCAGGATCTCGGTACCGATCAGGTCAGAAGGCATCAGATCGGGGGTGAACTGGACCCGGCGGAACGACAGGTTCAGGGCCTGGCCGAGCACCCGAACCAGCAGGGTCTTGCCAAGGCCAGGTACGCCCTCCAGCAGACAATGGCCGCCGGCCAGCAGCCCGATCAGCAGTTGCTCGACCACCTCGGCCTGGCCTACCACGGCCTGGCCGATGGCCTCGCGCAGCCGCGCCAGCTGGGCCTGCTCGTCGGCCAGTTCGGATTCAAGCGGGGTCTTGGTAGTCATCGGTTCCCTGGCTCAGGCATTGAGCGCGTACATGACGATGTTGACGGCGAACTTGGTGTTGTCCTCGGCCAGCCAGCGCTTGTTGCGCCAGTCGTAGTCCCACTCGCAGCCGTAGTCCTTGTTGCTGTAGAGCAGGCCGAGACGGCCGTCGAACTCGATGCCCTTGAGGTAGTCGTGGACCAGGTCATCGCCCCAGCCATTGAGCTCGAAGCTGGTGGTCGGTGGTTCCTCGAAGCGGAAGAAGCTGCTGTACAGCGGATGCCTCGGCGGCAGCTTGCGCAGCGCGCCGCGGCCAAAGATGCGCGCCATCTCGGCCTCGAAGCTGCGTGCGAACAGGCCGTCGATATCGTGGTTGCAGTCGTCGACGAAGAGGAAGCCGCCGCCGCGCAGATAGGTCTCGAGGTTGGTTCGCTCGGCGGCATTGAACTCGACCAGCTTGTGACCGGAGAGATAGCAGAACGGCGCGCTGAGCATGCGCGGGTCGGACAGCGGCAGCACGTGCTCGTCCGGGTCCACCCGCAGGCTGGTGTACTGGACCAGGGCATCGAGCAGGTTGCTGGGCATGCGCTGATCGACATCCCAGTTTCCCGACTCGTACATCAGCCGGGTGAACCAGAAGTCATAGCGGGTGGGGGTGGCGCTGGCGGGACGGATCGGCAGGGCGGCGCAGGCGAGGGCGCCGAGGGCTGCGCTGAGGAAACGCCTGCGCCCAGCCGCGCAGCGCAGGGCGTTCCCTGCTGCGATCCTGTCCGTCGGCGGAGCCGTCACCCCCGCGCAGGCGGGGGTCCAGCTCTTGGCGATTCCAGCGTGACCCTTGGGTCCAGGGAGCTGGGTCCCCGCTTTCGCGGGGATGACGTTGATGCCATCAGGAGTCGGGGTGCCCCTAGCCATTGCAAAGCACCCCGTTCCGCCTTACACCGCGTCGCTGAGCGAGGTGAAGGTGAAGTCGCGCAGCTTCATCGGCGGGATCTTCATGATGAACGGCGACTCATCCGGGGATAGACGCTGCGCTGCGCCCAGCTGCTCGATGTTGTTGAGCATGATCACCGGTGACTCGTTGAAGCGGAAGTTCTTGATCGGGTAACGGATCTCGCCGTCCTCGATGTAGAAGGTGCCGTCGCGGGTCAGGCCGGTGAGCAGCATGCTCTGCGGGTCGACCAGGCGGATGTACCAGGTGCGGGTGACCAGGATGCCGCGCTTGGTCGACTTGATCATCTCCTCGGTGCTGGCGTCGCCGCCGACCATGATCAGGTTGCCCGGCTGGCCGACCGCGGCCTTTTCCTTTTCCTTGGCCCAGAAGCGCGAGTAGTTGAGGTACTCGACCACGCCGTCATTGACCACCTGGGTCCGCGCGCGGGCCATGCCCTCATCGTCCCAGGGCAGCACTTCCATGCCCGGCTCCCAGGGGTCGGAGTAGACATTGACCCGCGAATCGAAGACTTTCTCGCCGAGCTTGTTGCCGCCGCCCTTCTTGGACAGGAAGCTGCGCCCTTCGTCGGCCTGGCGGGCATCGAAGCCGAACATCATGAAGCCGATCAGGCCAGCCGCGGCGGCAGGTTCCAGGATCACCGTGTACTTGCCGGGCTCCAGCGCCTTGGCGTCCTTCGAGCCCTTGGCCTTGCCCATCGCCGTCTGGATCGACTTCTTGGCGTCGAAGTTCTTGATCTCGGCGACATTGCTGGCGACCCAGCCCGAGCCCTGCTCGTCATCGGTGCGCACGGTGCAGGTCAGGTCGGCCGAGGCGGTCTTCTGATAGCCGAAGTTGCCGCGGCTGTTGGCGGTGGCGACGAAGCCGGCGTTGTCGATGAAGAAGCCAGCGGCGACCAGCTGGTCGGCGCGGCAGGGCTCGATGCAGTCGGCGGCCACCTGGGTGCGGTACTCCGGAGGCAGGCTGGCGGTGTCCTCGTTGAAGGTGCTGCTGGGCTTGTAGGCCTGCTTGTCGATGGCCGGCATGAACTCGGGGTTCTCCGGGGCCAGCTGGGCCAGCTCCTCGGCGCGCCGAACCACGCGTTCCAGCGAGGCATCATCAAAGGTGCCGATGGTGGCGATGCCGACCTTCTTGCCGAAGGCGACATTGACCACCAGGGTGGCCTCTTCGACCGAGCCCGAGGTGGAGACCTCGTTTCGGGCGAAGCGGATGTTGTTGGCGGTGCCGCCCTGCAGGGTGGCCGAGCACTCGTCAGCCTTGGACAGCTTGACCACCTTGTCGAGGATGGCGCGGGCCTGGGTTTCAGTCATCATGGTCATGTGTTGGTCCTCAGCCCAGGTTGCGAGCGGTGTTGATCACGTTGATGCCGTTGAAGCGCGCGGTGGAAGAACCGTGCGATACCGCGGACACCTGGGACGGCTGTCCCTTGCCGTCGAAGAACGAGCCACCCAGCCGGTAGTCGCGCTCGTCGCAGATCGCCGAGCACGAAGCCCAGAACTCCGGCGTGCGGATCTGGTAGGCAACGTCCTCCAGCATCTCGGTGATCTTGCCGTCCTTGATCTCGTAGAACAGCTGTCCGCCAAACTGCGCGTTATAGCGCTGCTGGTCGATCGAGAAGGAGCCGGCGCCGACGATGTAGATGCCGTCCTTGACGTCGGCGATCATCTCTTCCGGCGTGAGCTTTTCCTTGCCCGGGGCCAGCGAGATGTTGGCCATGCGCTGGAACTGCACGCTCGACCAGGAGTCCGCGTAGCAGCAACCGTGCGATTCCTTCTCGCCGAGGATGTGGGCCTGGTCGCGGATCGCCTGGTAGTTGACCAGGATGCCGTCCTTGACGATGTCCCAGCGCTTGGTCTTCACGCCTTCATCGTCGTAGCCGACCGCGCCCAGCGAGCCGCGCTGGGTCTTGTCGGCGAACAGGTTGACGATGTCGGCGCCGTACTTGAAGTTCTTCGACTTCCACTTGTCCAGGGTGGCAAAGCTGGTGCCGGCGTAGTTGGCCTCGTAACCCAGCACACGGTCGAGCTCGGTCGGATGGCCGACGTTCTCGTGGATGGTCAGCCACAGGTGGTGCGGGTCGAGCACCAGGTCGTACTTGCCCGGCTTGACCGACTTGGCCTTGAGTTTGGCCTGCGCCTGTTCGGCGCCGAGCTTGGCGTCCTCGACCATGTCGTAAGAGGTGGAGTAGCCGATCAGCCCGCCGGGCATCACGATGCGCCCTTCCGGCTTCGGATCGAGGTACTCGAAGCCCATGCCCATCGGCGCCGACAGGCCCGAGCGGTTGCGGAACTTGCCGGTGCTCTTGTCCACCGCAGTGATGTTCAGCGGCGCCCAGATGCGGTGCACGTCCTGGTCGATGTAGGAGCCATCGGTGGAGGCAAAGTACTTCTGCTCGTTGACCAGGAACAGGATCGAGTTGACGAAGCTGGCGCCGGCATTGATCGCCGCGGCATTGACGCTGAGCAGCAGATCGACCTTGTCCTTGATCGGCACTTCCATCGCGTTCTTTTCGATCGGCGTGGCCC
>CAYGMG010000193.1:0-6387 GCA_964350895.1 uncultured Lysobacter sp. | reverse complement strand
ATACGATCCGCTCCCACAACAGCTCGCTGACCAGCACCGCGAACGTCCGGTTTGCTCCCTTGTCGGCCCTCCAAGGGCCCAAGCCCTTGTGCGACAGGCGCCGGCTATACGCTTCCGCGGAGTGCGCTGTTGAGCAGGCAAAGGCAGTCAGCCAGCCCGCCGCTTGCGGGCCGTTCGTCCCCCTTGCTGGCCAGCGCAACAGTCACCGGATGGCCGTTGCGCGGCTGTCACGGTTGTTATAGTGTGTATATCAACATGCACACTATGCTCACCATTGCCCAAGCCGATCCGCGGCCGATGTATCTGCAGATCATCGAGCAGATCCGCCACCGCGTTGCCGTGGGCGACTGGGCGCCGGGGCAGGAACTGCCCTCGATCCGAGCCCTGGCGGTGGAGCTGAGGGTCAGCGTGATCACGGTCAAGCGCGCCTATTCCGAGCTGGAGCACGCCGGGGTGATCGTCACCCGCCAGGGCCGCGGCACCTTCGTCGCCGAGGATCCGCAGCTCGGCACCACGCTCACCGCTGCCGAGCTGGAGCAGCAGCTGCAGGCCGCCATCGACCGCGCACGGATGCTGGGTTGGGACGAGCAGGACCTTGTGGCGCGACTGCGCCAGCTCTGGGCAGACACCGGGAAAACCACCAAGTGAACGACATCTCCACGCCTTCGCTGGAACTGCATGCGGTGGCCAAGCGCTATCCGTTCTTCTCCCTGCGCGAGGTATCGCTGCGGCTTGAGCCGGGGCAGATCATGGGCCTGGTCGGTCCTGCCGGCGCCGGCAAGTCGACCCTGCTGCGGATCATCCTGGGCATGACCCAGGCCGACGCCGGCAGTGTCCGGGTGCTGGGCCATGCTGTCCCGGCAGCGCAGGCGCTGGCCAAGCGCGATATCGGATTCGTGTCCCCGGACATGGGCCTGTTCGGCAGCGCGACGCTCGGCTGGCACATGGACTTTGTCGCCCGCATGTATCCGACCTGGGACGCGGGCTACGCCGCTGACCTGCTCGAGCGCTTCAACCTGCACGCCGCGCAGGCCTGCCGCAGCCTGTCCAGCGGCGAGCGGATCAAGGCCCTGCTGCTGATGGCCCTGGCGCGCCGGCCGCGCCTGCTGGTGCTGGACGAGCCGACCACCGGGCTCGACCCGGTGGCGCGCCATGAAGTGCTGGCGGAACTGATGGCGGTGCTGCAGGACGAGACGCGCTCGATCCTGTTCTCCTCACACAACACCCAGGACGTTGAGCGGATCGCCGACCGGCTCTGCTTTCTCGACCGCGGAAGCCTGATTGCCGATGAGGACACCGGACAGTTCCTCGAACGCTGGCGGCGCCTGCAGCTGGAGCTTGCCGAGGACACAGCGCTGCCGACGCCACCCGGCACGATCGAGGTCAGCCGCAGCGGACGCAGCGCGGTCCTGCTGACCTCGGCGTGGCGCCCCGAACTTGAGCCACAGCTGGCGCAGGCCGGTGCAACCGTGCACGCAGTGCAGCGGGTGAGCCTTGAGGAAATCTTCGTCGCCAGCGTGATGCACGCACGCAAGGAGCGCCGCGCATGAGCCACTCACCCACCCTCGCGCTGATCGCCAAGGATCTTTACCTGTATCGCTGGATGATCCTGGGCAGCCTGCTCGCTGGCCTTGCCGCCATTCCACTCTGGGGCTTCGCGGGAACGCTGGGTATTATCGGGCAGATCCTGTTCATTACCGTGCTGGTCGTGCATGGGGTGATCCTCGCCGTGCACGGACCGCTCAGCGAGCGGCAAACCAGGACCCTGGCCTTCGTGCTGAGCCTGCCGGTCTCGCCGACCCAGGTGACTGTGGCGCGGATCACCGCGGCGCTGGTGTCCTACCTGCTGCCTTGGGGTGTATTGCTGCTGGCCCTGATCGCCCTGCAGCTGGGCGCGCCCGCGGAGGAGACGAATCTCCCCTTCACCTTCGGAATGATGGTGTTCCTGCTGGCCAACTTCTGCGTGCTGCTGGCGATTGCCATGATCGGGCGCAGCGAGTTGTGGTGCATCGCCGGCATCATCGGCACCAACACCGCGGTACCAGTTTTCCTCAACAGCCTGCTTGTTCCGCTGAGCCCGCGCATCGACGGCGTCGCGCAGTGGACGCCGGCCCTGTTCTTCACCCTCTTCGCGCTCGGCGCGCTCGCGCTGCTGGCGCTGGCCTGCATCGTCCTGGTCAATGCCCTTCGCAAGGAATCCCTGTGAACAGTCCGACCGCCACTTCCGCCGACCGCCTGCACGCACTCGATGCGCTGCGCGGCGCCGCCCTGCTGCTGGGCATCGCCCTGCATGCCAGCATGTCGTTCTTCCTGCCGATTCCGGCCCAGGACGTCTCGCAAAGCACGACGCTTGGCGTGGGCTTCTTCGTGATCCATCTGTTCCGGATGAGCCTGTTCTTCCTGATCGCCGGCTTCTTCGGCCGACTGCTCTGGCAGCGCTTTGGCGCACGCGCGTTCCTGCGCGACCGCGCGAAGCGGATCGTGCTGCCGATGACTGCCGGCTGGCTGCTGCTGGCGCCGCTGACCATCGGCATCGTGATCTGGGGGCTGTCGCGCAGCTTCCCCGAAGGACCGCCCGCCGACCTGCCGCCGCCGCAGGAAGGTTTTCCGCTGACCCACCTGTGGTTCCTCTACTACCTGTGCCTGTTCTACCTCGCCGCGGGCGCCGCAAGCGCGCTGTTCGCTTCCGTGCTGGATCCCCACGGCGCCTTGCGTGAGCGACTGGATGGTCTGTTCAGCGCGCTGGTGCGCAGCCGCTGCGCGCCTCTGCTGCTGGCAATGCCGATAGCGGCGGTGTTCTGGTCCAGCCCCGACTGGCAGCCCTGGTTCGGCATCCGCACGCCGGACACCGGGCTGCTGCCCCAGCTGCCCGCAGTAGTCGGCTATGGCACCGCCTTTGCCGTCGGCTGGTGGCTGCACCGTCAGCGCGACCTGCTGGCCGCCCTGCGGGCGCAGTGGGCGCTGCAGCTGATCCTTGCGCTGGCACTGACGGTCGCCGCGCTGGGCTTGGTCGGCCTCTCACCTGAACTCGCTAACCCGACCCTGATGCCGGGCGGCGAGCAGGCTCGCGGCCTGTATGCGGTCGTCTATGCGCTGGCGATCTGGTGCTGGAGTCTTGGGCTGACCGGCGCGGCGCTGCGCTTTGCCACCGGCTACAGCCCGCTGCGACGCTATCTGGCCGATGCCTCGTACTTTCTCTATCTCGCTCATTTGCCTGTGGTGTTCGCCCTGCAGGTCTGGCTGATGGACTGGCCGCTGCACTGGCCGCTCAAGTTCCCGCTGATCCTGCTGGCGACTTTGGCATTCCTGCTGCTCGCCTACCGCTATCTGGTCCGGCCGACCCTGATCGGTGCCGTGCTCAACGGCCGCCGCCGCCCGCGCGGCCTTGAGGCACCAGCGAGCCTTGCCTCCAGCGCGGCGAAAGCCGAGCCAAGTCTGCACAGCTCGCGCGAACCTGCCACTCAAGCGATCGCCGAGCTGCGCGCGGTCGACAAGTACTACGGCACGCAGCAGGCTCTGCACGGCATTAACCTGTCGATCCACCCGGGCGAGCTGCTGGCCGTGCTCGGCCCCAACGGCGCCGGCAAGAGCACGGCGATCGGCCTGTGGCTGGGCATGCTGCAGGCCGACAGCGGCGAGGCGCTGACCTTCGGCGGCGCGCCGGGCGACGTGCACAGCCGACTGGCGATCGGGGTGATGCTGCAGGACGTCCAGCTGGCGCCGATGCTGAGCGCGCGCGAGCACATCGCCCAGGTGCGCCGCTGCTATCGGCAGCCGCGCAGCGTGGACGAGACCATCACCTTGTCAGGCATCGCCGCCTTTGCCGGCAAGCGCTACGGTCAGCTCTCGGCAGGACAGAAGCGCCAGGTCCAGTTCGCCCTGGCCCTGTGCGGCCGGCCCAGGCTGCTGTTCCTCGATGAGCCCACCGTGGGCCTGGATGTCGAGGCGCGCGAGCGGATGTGGCGCACCATCCGCCAGCTGGTCGCCGAAGGCGGCTCGGTGCTGCTGACCACCCACTACCTGGAAGAGGCCGAAGCGCTGGCCGACCGTGTCGCGGTGCTGGCCGGCGGGCGGCTGATCGCCGAAGGCAGCGTGGCCGAGGTGCGCGCCCAGGTCAGCCGGACGCAGATCCGCTGCCAGTCCGACCTATCCGCCGCGACCGTGCGCGAATGGCCCGGTGTGATCGAGGCCTGCGCGGAAGCCAGCCGGCTGGAGGTCACCGCCAGCGAAGCCGAATGCGAATCGATCGTTCGCCGCCTGCTGTCCAGCGACGCAGCGCTCAGCCGCCTCGAAGTCCGTCCGGCCAGCCTGGCTGACGCCTTCCAGCAGCTTACCCGGGAGCCCGCATGAGCCACCTCCTCACCACCGATAGTTCCACCGATGCGCTGCGCGCGCCCCTGCCCATCGGCCAGCTGATCAGCGCCTATCTGGCCGAGGCCGGCTATGAGCTGCTCGGCGCCCTGCGCACGACCGGCTTCGCCCTGCCCTTCCTGCTGGTGCCGATCGCGATCTATGTGCTGTTCGGCGTGGTCATCGCCGGCAACGCCACGGCCGAGGATCCGAACGCCGCCGGCATCGCCAACTACCTGTTCTCGGGCTTCTCGGCGCTGGCGGTGATGATGCCCGGCATCTTCAGCTGCGCCCTGCTGGCCCAGGAGCGCGAGGGCCGCCTGCTGGCGCTCAAGCGCGCCCTGCCCCTGCCGCCGGGCTCGGTGGTGGTGAGCAAGGTACTGATGTCGATGGCGGTCGGCGCGATGGCGGTGGCGCCGATTGCCCTGATCGCCCTGCTGACCGGCAGCATCAGCCTGAGCCTGACCCAGGTGGCGATCATCTGCCTTACCCTGATCCTCGGCAGCATTCCGTTCACCGCCATCGGCCTGCTGATCGGCTCCTGGTGCTCGGCGTCTGCCGCGCCGGCCTGGGGCAACCTCGTCTTCCTGCCGATGATCTGGCTGTCCGGACTGTTCATCCCGCTGCCGGAGTTCCTCAAGGCCTGGGTGCTGATCTGGCCGGCCTTCCACCTCAACCAGCTGGCGCTCGGGCTGGCCGATATCGACGGCTTCGTCTACATCCCGCCGGCACTGGCAGCCGGCGTACTGCTGGGCGTCACGGTGATCTGCGGTGGGCTGGCGGTGCGCAGGCTGGCGCGGGTGGGCTGAGCGCAGTCAGTGATCGATTACGCAACGGCGCCTTGATGCAGCCGGATAGCGTCGCCGGCAGGGCGGCGGGCCAAGTCCCGGCCTACCGACGGCAGGCCATCAGATGGACGTCGACGTATTCGCCGTCGCGCAGCGCATAGCCTCTTGCAGTGCCTTCAATCTCGAAACCTTCGGAGCGGTACAGGGCCAGCGCAGCGCCGTTGTCCACATAACACTCGAGTTCGATCCGCGTCACGCCCAGCCAGCCAAAGCACTGCTGCTTGGCCGCCCGCACCAGGGCCCGGCCAACGCCCCGGTGCCGCGCCGCCTCGCAGACTGCCATGCCGATGTTGGCCACATGCCGCCGACGCGCGGCGCTGAACACCTCGATCCCGAGCTGCCCCACCAAGCGGCCATCCTCCAGCGCGACCAGGCTGGTAAAGCCCTCGACCGGTTCGCGCAAACGGCGCTCCCAGAGGGCCAGCGACGGATGCGGCAGCTGCAGGGTCGCCGCATAGCAGCTGGGCTCGGCGTAGAGATCGCGTATTGCCGGAATGTCGGCGGGTTCGCTGTGGCGGATATGCAGGCTCATCGTGGGTGGCTCCGGGGCATGGCCAGAGCATGGCAGCAGGACGACGGATAGCCAAGATACTCCGCCGCGACTGCCCTACCGGAACTTGTGCCGCCCATAGCATCTACTTGCGCCATCGCCCTGCAGAATCGCCCTGAGCGCTGCCTCTGAAAGAATCCATCGTTTGAGTGGAAATCCGGGCAAACGGGCATTGACCATGCCAGCACCCGAACCCAAACTTTCGCTTGATAGAAAGCGCCGCAGGCGTCACAGGAGTGAGTCCAATGAGCATGCGTGTGCCGAACAAGCGACAGCGCGCGGTTGCCTATGTGGTGGCAATCATCGGCGTGCTTGTCGTCGGCGTCTTCGCGCTCGACAGGCCAGAGCACGGTTGGCTTGGCGTTGCGAAGCCAGGCGATCGGCCTCACCCCGACAAGGTCGCCGCGGCGGGCCAAGGGAAGGACGGATCCAAGGGCGTCTTGGCGCGCTCTTCGACACTCCCCGCAGCATCTCCGGAGTCCCTCACGCCCAGCGAGCGTTTACGACGCGAGCTACTGGACAGCGACGCCTTCGCCGACGCCTACCATGAACTGATGGCGCGCGGCGTCGAGAACCTCGAACCCTACGAGCAGTTCTATCTCGCGTACATCATCGACACCTGCTCGCGCGGCGCCGCGC
>CAYGMG010000192.1:0-6417 GCA_964350895.1 uncultured Lysobacter sp. | reverse complement strand
CCGCAGTCAGTGGCAAGCCTGTCGCGCGGCGGTCGCGGATACGATCTGCTCCCACAACAGCTCGCCGGATTGCCCTTCGAACGGCAGCAATGCGCCCAAACCGGTGCCTCACCGCGCCTCGGCAGGATTCCGATACGGCGGCGAGCCGGGATAGCGCACGAAGGCGAGCAGACTCCAGCCGCGGCGGGTGATCTGGCGCTCGGCGCGGGCGCTGACGGCGCCGGCGATGAGCACGGTGCGACGAGGGAAGCGAGCCACCTGGGCGTGATCGAAATAGTCGCCCACCCGAGGAATCCAGCTCAGCTGATCGACCGGCAGGGCGAGAAAGAACTCGCCGCCGGTATCGCGCCAGCCGAGCAAGGCGCCGACCGCCACCAGCTCGCCCGTCCCGCCTCGCTCGGCACGCGGTGCCTGCAGCAGGCGCAGTGCCTGGATCACGAAGCGCGCCTCGGCCTCTCCACGCGCCATGCGTGCAACCTCCAGCGCCGCCTCGACACCGGCGCTGGGTGCCAGCCGGTCCAGCTCATCCAGCAGTTCCGCCAGCAGTTCGGGCGGATAGGCGCCGCGCTGGGCAAGGTAGAAGATCAGGTCGGGATCGCTGGTCCAACGCTCCAGGCGCTGCGCGTTGTCACGCCGCCGGTCATCGTCCTGCGGCGCGGCGGACAAAGACTCGGCCTGCTGCAGCTGGCCAATTGCCAGGGCCAGACCCGGCGCTGCCAGGTTCAATGCCTGTTCGTAGAGCAGTCGCTGGCTGGCCACCGCCCAGGCCAGTTGGTCGAGTCGCTGGCGGAGCAGCGGATTGCTGCTCGCCGGATCAACACCGCAAGCCGCGGCGATGGCGCGTCGGGCGCGGCCGTGGCCTGCCTCGGAGCGCAGCAGCCGGCCGAGTTCGTCGACCGGCTTGTCCCACCAGGGCGCTTCGACCGGGCTGCTGCTTTCCGCTGCGGCGTGGGCATCGGCATCTGCGCCCAGCTGCAGTCCTTCGTAGGCCGAACCCGCATGGCTGAGGCGCTGATCGATACGCTTGCCGAGCCGCTGTGCGCGTGCGCCCCAGCCGCGCAGGCGGGCGCTGAAATAGCGCAGCACGCCCTCTGGCAGACGGGCGATGCGCTCGACCGGCGCCTCGCCCAGCGCTCGCGCGCTGCGCCAGGGTGCCGCCATCTCGTCCAGCCCGGCGCGTGTCAGGACCTCGCCGAGGTCGGTCGCCATCAGGGCGCCCAGCGCCGGCATCTCGGCGACCCTCAGGGCCAGCATTTCGACTGAATGCGCTTCGATGTCACCCCATTCGGTGCGGATCATGAAGCGCGCCTGCAGCCCGTGCAGTCTGGCCTGCTGCTCGACCCGGAAACCCGGCCCGTTCAACAGGGAAGGCTCGACCAGTTCAGCGCTGGCGATCAGCGGCTCGGGCTCGGCCAACGCCGCGCCTGACAGGCACGCCAGCAGGGCCGCCAGGGCGGCGGCCACACAACGCAGCGGCATGTTCAGTCCCGCAGCAGTTCGAGCACGCGCTCGGGTGGGCGGCCGACTACGGCGCGCTCATCAGCGACCAGGATCGGCCTCTGGATCAGCCGCGGATGCCCAGCCATCGCCGCATACAGCGCGGCGTCGCTGACGCCCTCCTCGTCAAGGCCCAGGGCGGCGAACTCCGGCTCATCAGTGCGCATCATGTCCTTGACCGGCAGGCCGGTGGCCCGCGCCACGCGCTCAATCTCGGCGCAGTGCGGCGGATGCTTCAGGTACTCGAGGATCTGCGGCTCGCAGCCGCGCTCGCGCAGCAGGGCCAGGGCCTCGCGGGACTTCGAGCAGCGCGGGTTGTGCCAGAGGATGTAGGTCATCGTTTGGTGATTCGTGATGGGTGATCTGTGATGGGTCAGGAGCGAAAGGCTGGCGACAATGGGCTTGTGGAAGGCAGACCTCGCTCGCTGCTCCGCAACGCGCGCTTGCGAATCACCAATCACCAATCACCAATCACCCATGCTCAGTTCCAACTACACACCACCTTGCCGCACTGCCCGGCTTCCATCAGGTCGAAGCCCTTCTGGAAGTCGTCGATGTGGATCTGGTGGGTCAGCACCTTCTGCAGCGGGAAACCGGTCAGCACCATCTGGGTCATCTTGTACCAGGTCTCGTACATCCGCCGGCCGTAGATGCCGTGCAGGGTGAGACCCTTGAAGATCACCTTGTCCCAGTTGATCCCGGCGCCGTTGGGCAGGATGCCGAGCAGGGCGATCTTGCCGCCGTGGTACATGCAGTCGAGCATGTCGTTGAAGGCGCCGGGATGGCCGGACATCTCGAGCGCGACATCGAAGCCTTCCATGTGCAGGTCGGACATGACGTCCTTGAGCGACTGCTTGGCCACGTTGACCACCCGGGTGGCGCCCATATCGGCAGCCAGTTTGAGCCGGTAGTCGTTGACGTCGGTGACCACGACATTGCGCGCGCCGACGTGCTTGCAGATTCCGGCGGCGATGATGCCGATCGGACCGGCGCCGGTGATCAGCACGTCCTCGCCGATCACGTCGAACTCCAGCGCGCAGTGCGCAGCGTTGCCGTAGGGGTCGAAGAAGGCCGCCAGCTCGCTGGGGATCTGGTCGGGAATCGGCCACAGGTTGCTGGCCGGCATCACCACGTACTCGGCAAAGGCGCCGTTGCGGTTGACGCCGATGCCCACCGTGTTCGGGCACAGGTGCTGGCGGCCGGCACGGCAGTTGCGGCAGTGGCCACAGACGATATGCCCTTCGGCCGAGACCCGGTCACCCAGCCGGTAGCTGGTGACGCCCGGGCCCATGTCGACGATCCGGCCGACGAATTCGTGGCCGATCACCAGACCAGGCTTGATGGTCCGCTGGCTCCACTCGTCCCATTTGTAGATATGCAGATCGGTGCCGCAGATCGCGGTCTTCTCCAGCTTGATCAGCACTTCGTTTGGGCCGGGGCTGGGCACCGGGACCTGTTCCATCCAGATGCCCTTGGCCGCCTCTTTCTTGACCAGTGCCTTCATCATCTGCGACATGCCAGTCAGCGCCGTGTTTTGGGGGCGCATAGTGTAGCGCCCCGGCCTGAACGTCCCGTGGGCGCGGCCGGGTATTGATCGCGATCATTGCCTGGCGCGGTGCAGCCGCTATGCTGGGCACTTGGGCATGACGGGGCCGCGGCTCCTGATTGCTCCGCAGCCGGTTCACCTAACCCGCCCATCCGGCGGCACGGTGCTCCGGCCGTGCCGGGTCCTTCGGGATCGACGGTGCCAGGGCTGCGCGGGAAACGGCGCGGTCTCCCGAATCGGAAAGGAGCAGACATGACCGCGCTGAATGACCGCTACGGGCGGCAGTTTCCCTACCTCAGGCTATCCCTGATCGAGGCCTGCAACTTCCGCTGCAGCTATTGCCTGCCCGAGGGCTACCAGGGCTGCGGCAGCCAGGAGCACCTGCATCTCGACGAGATCCGCCGCCTGCTGGCCGCGTTTGCCGCCGTCGGCCTGCGCAAGCTGCGCCTGACCGGCGGCGAGCCCTCGCTGCGTCGCGATCTGCTGCAGGTCATCGAGCTGGCCGCCGCAACCCCGGGGCTGGAGCGGCTGGCGATGACCAGCAACGGCATCCTGCTGGAAAAGCGCGTCGCCGACTGGCGCGCCGCCGGTCTCAATGCAATCAATATCAGTCTCGACAGCCTGGATGCGCAGCGCTTCGCCGCGATCACCGGCAGCACGGCGCATGCCTCGATCCTGCGCGGCATCGAGCAGGCCCTCGCGCTGGACTTTCATTCGGTGAAACTCAATGCGGTGCTGCTGCGTGGCCTGAATGACGACGAGATGCCGGGCTGGCTCGACTACCTGCGCGAGCGACCGCTGTCGCTGCGCTTCATCGAGCTGATGCGCACCGGCGACAACGCCGACTATTTCGCCCGCCACCATCTGCGCGCCGAAACCCTGGAGACCCAGCTCGGCGAGGACGGCTGGCGCCTGCAGCCGCGCAGCCCCAGCGCCGGCCCGGCACGCGAGTACGCGCATCCCGACTACGCCGGACGGATCGGCATCATCGCGCCCTACTCCAAGGATTTCTGCGCCGGCTGCAACCGCCTGCGAGTGACCTCTACCGGCGATCTCCGGCTCTGCCTGTTCGGCGAGTTCGGCATCCCGCTGCGCTCGCTGCTGCAGGACGATGCCGACCGCGAGGCGCTGGTCGGCCGGCTTACCGGTCAGCTGGCGCTGAAGACCGCTGGCCATCAGCTGCACCAGGGCCAGACCGGACTGACCCCGCACCTGGCCTCGGTGGGCGGATGAGCGAGCCGCTGGATTTCGCCACTGCGCTGGCCCGCTGGCTGGCCGATGCGCCGGGACCCGCGAGCGAATCGGTGGCGCTGGGCAAGGCTCCCGGCCGCGTGCTGGCCGAAGCGCTGCGCGCCCGCGATGCTCTGCCGCCTTTCGACAACGCAGCGATGGACGGCTTTGCCCTGCGCATGAGCGCTGACAGCCTTCCCGCCGACACCCTGCTCACCCTGTCCGGCGCGCAGTTCGCCGGTGACGGGGCGATCAGCCACGCAGCCGAGGCAGTCGAGATCACCACCGGCGCCCTGCTCCCTGCGGGCTACGACGCGGTCGTCCCGGTCGAGCGAACGGTTCGCGAGGGCGACAGGCTGCGGCTTGCTGAAACCGTGCAGCGCGGCCAGCACATCCGCCGCCGCGGCCAGGACGTCGAGGCCGGCACCGAGGTGCTGCGCCCGGGACGCTTTATCGATGCCGAAGTGCTGACCATGCTGGCATCGCTGGGCCTCGGCGAAGTCACCGTTGCGCGGCGTCCGCGGATTGCGGTGATCGCGACCGGACGCGAGCTGGTCGATGACCCCAGCCAGACCCTACAGCCCGGGCAGATCCGCAACGGCAACCGGCCGGGCCTGGTGGCAAGGATCGAGGCCGCCGGCGCGCAGTGTGTGTTCGACACCACCATCGGCGATGACGGCGATGCATTGGCCGACGCCATCGGCCGCGCCGAGGCGGCCGACGCGCAGATCATCCTCAGCTCGGGCGCGGTGTCCATGGGCCGGCATGATTTCGTCCCCGCCACCCTGCAGCGGCTCGGCGCGACCAGCCTGTTCCACAAGCTGAAGATGCGCCCCGGCAAACCGCTGCTGGCGGCGCGCCTGGCATCGGGCATCTGGTATGCCGGCCTGCCCGGCAATCCGGTCTCGGCAGCGGTCGGCTTTCGCTTCTTCGTCGAGCCGCTGATCCGCAGGCTGCTCGGCCTGCCGGATGAACAGACCGTTTCACTGCCCCTGGCACAGCCGTTGGCGGCGCGCGGCGGCTTCCGCTTTCATCTCAAGGCGCGGCTGCAGCTGAGCGACGGCCGGCTCGCCGTGGAAGTGCTCGGCGGCCAGGAGTCATTCCGCATCGCCCCACTGCTGAAGGCGAACTGCTGGGCGATCCAGACCGCCGACAGCGGCGACCTGGCGGCCGGCGACGCCATCGCCGTGCAGCCGCTTTGCCATGCCCTGCCCTTCCCCTTCCTTGCTGCCGAAGAGCACCGAGATGCCTGACATCACTCTTGGCCTGTACGGCGCCTGCCGTGACCTGCACCCAGAGCCGGCCCTGCGCCTTGCCCTGCCTGACGGCGCCACGGTGGCCGACCTGCGCCGCGCTCTGCCCGCGCACTTCTCCGCCGCCAGTTCAGCCAAAGCCCACGCCCTGATCAGCGCATCGGCCTTCGCTACCGACCAGGCCCTGCTGCGCGATACCGACCCGCTGCCCGAGGACGGCCAGCTCTCCATCCTGCCGCCGGTCAGCGGGGGCTGACATGGACGCCATCCACGTCGGCGTGTGCGATATCGCCGAATCGCGAATCGATGCCGGCGCCGCGATCGACTTCGTCAGCGACGCCGGCTTCGGCGGCCTGGCCCTGTTCATCGGCAAGGTTCGCTCGCGCAACCTCGGCCGCGAGGCCACCGGCATCCACTACGACATCCATCGCGCACTCGCCCTGAGCCTGATGCGTGGCATGGCCGAGGAGGTCGCCGCCGAGCTCGGCACACCGGTCAAACTCTATGTGGAGCACGCCTGCGGCCGGCTGCAGGTCGGCGACACCGCCATCATCATCGCCGCCGGCACCGCCCACCGCGACGAAGCCTTCCGCGCCTGCCGCGCGCTGACCGAAGCGGTCAAGTACCGTGCCCCGGTGTGGAAGCAGGAGCACTACACCGACGGCAGCAGCGAGTGGAGCGAAGGTGCGGCCTGGGAGTTGCCAGCACAGCCTTGATCTTGAGCGCCGGAATTCGGCAGGAATGGGCACAAATTTGCCGTTCGTCGATGCCCCTCCATTGCGCCGGCTTTCTGTGGGAGCGGATCGTATCCGCGACCGCGGAGCTTCGATCCAACCGCAGTCAGTGGCAAGCCTGTCGCGCTGCGGTCGCGGATACGATCCGCTCCCACAA
>CAYGMG010000191.1:0-6422 GCA_964350895.1 uncultured Lysobacter sp. | reverse complement strand
TATGGCGACGACGAGCAACGCAGCATCGACGGCGCAGACCGAGCGAATTCTGCGACGTACTTCCGGAACAGGACACTAGCGACCTGCTTCAGCCGCGTCCAGCAGGGCGGCTTGATCAGGGCTCCAGGAGGTCGAGCAGCTCGCCCAGGGTGCGATGCGCCTCCAGCGGATGGCGCAGCCGGGTCTTGCGGTTGATTGCGTAGCGATTGCGCCGGCCGTCGCGCCAGCGCTCCAGCACGCCCGCGGCCTCAAGGTCAGCGACCAGCCGCTGCACCGCGCGCTCGGTGATGCCAATCCGCGTCGCCACGTCGCGCAGGGTCAGCTCGGGCTCGCGCTGCAGGCAGACCAGGACATGGGTGTGGTTGGACATGAAGGTCCAGCTGGCGTGTTCGGGCTCGGCCGTCACCGCGGCCTTGCCAGCGCTGGCTTGGCGCGCCTTCGGGGCAGCCCGGGCCCGCGACTTGACCGGCGGCTGCTTGCCTGCGATCCTATTCACGACATTCTTTTCGTGTTTTGCCATTCGCGTATTTTACTTCGCTTCATTGCCGCCTACCGGGAGTCGCCATGTCCGCCGTCATCCAGTCCGATTGCTACCAGCCTGCCACCCTGCCCGCCCGCACCATCGCCGTTGCCGCCGGCGATGGCATCGGCCCGGAGATCATGGAGGCCACCCTGTCGGTGCTGCGCGCGGCCGACCCTGCGCTCAGCTTCCAACACTCCACGGTCGGGCTCAAGGCCTATGAGTCCGGCGAGCTGTCCGGCGTCGGCGCCGAAACCTGGCAGGCGATCGCCGAACACGGCGTCCTGCTCAAGGGGCCGATCACCACCCCGCAGGGCGGTGGCTACAAGAGCGTCAACGTCACCCTGCGCAAGACCCTCGGCCTGTACGCCAACCTGCGCCCCTGCGTCAGCTACCAGCCCTTTGTCACTGCCCTGCATCCGAAGATGGACGTGGTGATCGTCCGCGAGAACGAGGAGGACACCTACGCCGGCATCGAGCACCGGCAGAGCGACGAGGTCTACCAGTGCCTGAAGCTGATCACCCGCCCCGGCTGCGAGCGCATCGTCCGCTACGCCTTCGAGTACGCCCGTGCGCACGGCCGGAAGAAGCTCACCTGCATGACCAAGGACAACATCATGAAGCTCACCGACGGCCTGTTCCACAAGGTCTTCGACGAGATCGCACCGGACTACCCGGAGATCCGCAGCGAGCACATGATCATCGACATCGGCACCGCGCGGATGGCCAGCCGGCCGACTGATTTCGACGTGGTGGTGACGCCCAACCTCTACGGCGACATCCTCTCCGATGTCGCCGCCGAGGTCGCGGGTTCGGTGGGGTTGGCCGGCTCCTCGAACATCGGCCATGACTGCGCCATGTTCGAGGCGGTTCACGGCTCGGCGCCGGACATCGCCGGCCGCGATATCGCCAATCCCTCGGGCCTGCTGATCTCGGCGGTGATGATGCTGGTGCACCTGGGTCGCGCGCGCCCGGCCAGCGACATCCACAACGCCTGGCTTTGCGCGTTGGAAGAAGGCCTGCACACGGCCGACATCCATCGCGATGGCCTGAGCCGGCGCCGACTCGGCACTCGTGACTTCGCCGAGGCGGTGATCGAACGGCTTGGCCAGCGGCCGCTGAAAATTCCGGCCGTCGACTACCCCGAGCGCGAGCCCGAGTCGCTGGTCCATCCCGACGTCAGCATCCGCCCGCGCGCCCCGGCGCAGAAGACCCTGGTCGGGGTCGACGTGTTCCTCAACTGGGACGAGGCAGGACGCGACCCGAACGTACTCGGCGCCGCGCTTGAGCAGCTCGGCGGCCCCGAGTTCAGGCTTGCCCTGGTCACCAATCGCGGCGTGAAGTGCTACCCGAACGGCAATCCGCACACCCTGCGCACCGACCACTGGCGCTGCCGCTTTCCGCTGCTCGACAGCTCGTTTGACCGGCGCCAGGGGCACCGCGCCATCTCCGCCTTGCTGCTGCGCCTGGCCGAAGCCGGCCTCGACGCGGTGAAGACCGAGAACCTCTACGAGTTCGACGGCCAGCGCGGCTACTCGCAGGCCCAGGGCGAGTAGCCACGGCGCTCGCCGCCGAAGGCGCATTGCGCGGGGCCTGCGCTTGCCGACTCATGGGCCGAGGCGGCCGCGCTCAGGCAGTGCTGCCGCCAGCGCCCTGCGCATCGGCCCATAGCCGCAGCCGGGCCAGCGCCAGGTCGAGTTGCGGCAGCTCGCGCTCGATGGCGGCCAGGTCCTCGACCCGTCCGGCGTCCTCGATGCAGCTGGCGGCCTGCTCGATCGCGCTGGCCCCGACCAGGCGCGCAGCGCCGCACAGGCGGTGCGCGCTGCGCGTGGCGACCTCGGCGTCATCGCGCGCCAGTGCTGCGTGGAGGGCGCGCATGTCGGCCTCCGAGGCGTCGAGGAAATCGGCAAGAATGATTCGCGCCGCGGCCCGGTCGCCGCCGCTGATCTCTTCCAGCACGCCGTCCTGCAGAGGCGAGCGGATGCTCGCTGGATCCACCGGCTCGCGCGCGACCAGTGGCGGGGCCGTCAGATGCGGAAGCCAGCGCCGCAGGCAGCCAGCGAGAATCTCCAGCGTCACCGGCTTGGTCAGGAAGTCGTTCATGCCGGCGGCCAGCGATCGATCGGCTTCGCCGCGCAGCGCGGCGGCGGTCAAGGCGACAATCGGGGTCAGCGGCGATCCGCGCTGCTGCTCCTCGGCGCGGATCGCCCGGGCCAGCTCGAAGCCGTCCAGCCGCGGCATGTGCAGGTCGGTCAGGACCAGGGCGAAGCGCCCGCTGCGCCACAGCAGCAGACCCTGCTCGCCGTCCTCGGCCGTTTCACAGCGAAACCCGGCCAAGCCTAGCTGGCGCTCGATCACCAGCCGGTTGGTCGGGTGGTCGTCAACCAGCAGGATCAGTGCATGGCCGGCCTCGGCCGCCTGCCGGCTGATCATCGGTTGCGGGCTGAAGGTCGCAGCCTGCAGGCCGGCGGCAGCGCCGGCGGAGATGCGCGAGACTGCCTCGCAGCACTCTAGATCCAGCACCAGGCGCAGGGTCGTGCCCACGCCTTCGCCGCTGTCCAGCTCGACATGGCCGCCCATTAGCTCGGCCAGCCGCTGACAGATCACCAGGCCCAGCCCGCTGCCGCCGAAACGACGTGTGGTGTCTGCCTCGGCCTGGCTGAAGGCGCTGAACAGGCGCTTCTGCGCAGCCTGGCTGATGCCGATCCCGGTGTCGCTGACGCTGAACTCAAGCGACTGGCTGTCCGGCCCGGAATCACGCAGGCGCAGGCGCAGGTCGATCCGCCCGCGCTCGGTGAACTTCACCGCATTGGAAAGGAAGTTGCCCAGCACCTGGCGCAAGCGCAGCGGATCTACCCGATGCGCGGCGGCGACGCCCGCTTCGATATCGCAATGCAGGGCCAGACCCTTGCTCGCGGCGCTGGCAAGATGGGCGTTGGCGATCTCGTCGAGCAGGTCGCGAAGGGCTACCGGCAGTGGCGCCAGCTCCAGGCGTCCTGCTTCGATCTTGGAGAAGTCGAGCACGTCGCCGATGATCTGCAGCAGGGCGTCGGCTGACTGCTGGATGATCTCCAGCGAGCGGCGCTGCTCGGCATCCAGCCGGCTGTGGCCGAGCACTTCGACCATCCCGGTGACGCCGATCAGCGGGGTGCGGATCTCATGGCTCATCGCCGCCAGGAAGCTGCTCTTGGCGCGGTTCGCCTCGCGCGCCCGCGCCTCGCTGCGGCGCAGCTCGTCCTCCAGCTTCTTCAGCTCGGTCAGATCGGTGGCGACGAACAGCAGGCCGATCAGCTGGCCGTCGTCATCCTCCATCGCCGACACCGCCTGCAGCACCGGCACCGTGGTGCCGTCGCGGCGGCGCAGTTCGTGCTCGAGCGGCGGATACTCCTGGGCGGCAAGGCGCAAGAACAGTCGCCAGTCGGCGACGCCGGGCGCTTCGTCAGCGTGGCCGAGCTCGGCGGCGATCTGCTCCAGCTGGGCCGGCGACAGCAGGATGTCAGGGGTGGCGATGCCGACCAGCTCGTCGGCGGAATAGCCCAACAGCTCTTCGGCGAAGGGGTTGAGATGGGTGAAGCGCCCGCTGCCGTCGACCGAGAAGATCGCGATCTGCGCCGCCTGCAGCAGGGAGCGCTGGAACAGCTCGCGCTCCTGCAGCTGGTGGCGGACCGTCTCGTTGGCCTGCAGCGATTCGCGCAGCTCGGCCTCGTTGGCGCGCAGCGCGCCGCGCATCTCCAGGAAGGCGTCCATCACCTCGCCCAGTTCGCCGCGAGGGCGATAGCCGGGGGCGCGCTCGAAGTTGCGCGCCTGCAGGGTGCGCGCCAGCTTCACCAGGCTGTCGACGCCGAGAAACACGTTGCGCAGGATCTGCCGGCCGATCAGGGCCGATACGCCGAGCATGATCAGCACCAGGGCGATGCGCACGCCGCGCACCAGGCTGGCGCGCTGGTCGGCCCGCTGTACCCGGCGCTCGGCATTGACCAGCTCCAGGTCGGAAAGAAAACGCAGGCGGCTGGTGACCGGGTCGAATGCCGGATACAGCTCGACCTCGGCGAGCCGGCGCAGGCCATCGGCATCGCGCGCGTCGATCAGCGCGCGGATCCGCTGCACCAGCTGGTCGGCAGCTTGGCGGGCCAGCGCCAGCTGACCGAACAGCAGCTGCTGGTCGGCGCTGCGCGGCATCGCCTCCAGCGCCTGCGCATGCAGGCTGATCCGGATCGCCGCGTTGTCGATCGCCGACGCCGCGGCATCCCAGCCCATCTGCCCCTGGCCGACCTTCCACACCGCGCCGACGATTTCCACCGCGTAGGCGTCGAACACCGCCATCAGCCGTCTCTGCCCGGCCAGCGATTCGTCCTTGAGCGTGGCAAGGTCCGTGGCCGAACGGCGCTCGGCCAGCTCGTCGACCAGCAGGATCGACAACCCGGTGGCAAACAGCAGGCTGAACACGCCGATCAGCTGCGTACGCAGACTGAAGCGCGGATTCGCGGCGGGCATGCTCAGGCGCTCCGCGGGCCAGCAGGCCCGGGACGGCCAGCCGGGCTCATCGCTCCGGCCGGCGCCAGCGGGCGATCAGCTCGGGCAGGTCCTCGGCACCACAGGGTTTGCCGATCAGGTAGCCCTGGGCATAGGTGCAGCCCATCTCGGCCAGCATCTGCCATTCGTCGACCGTCTCCACGCCCTCGGCGACCACACCCAGATTGAGCTTGCGGGCGAGGTCGAGACTGGCCTCGATCACCGCCCGCTTGCGTGGGTGGCGCGGCGAGCCGGAGACCAGGCTGGGGTCGATCTTGAGTTCGGTGAACGGAATCTGCGAGAGCTGGGACAGCGAGGAATAGCCGGTGCCGAAATCATCGATGGACAGACCAAAGCCCTTCAGGCGCAAGCGCGCCAGCACGTGCAGCGCAGCCGCGGCCTCTTCCATGACTGCGCTTTCGGTCAGCTCAAGGACCATCTCGCGCGGATCCACCGCATGCTCGCGGACGATGCCGAGGTAGCGATCGGTGGCGTCGATACGGCCCAGATTGAGCATCGAGATGTTCACCGCCATCTTGGTGTGCAGGCCCTGCCGCGCCCAGCGCGTTTTCCATTCGCAGGCCTTGTGCAGCACGCACTCGGCGAGATCGTCGATCAGCCCCTCGCGCTCGGCGACGCCGATGAAGCGCGCCGGCGCGACCCATTCGCCATCCGGCAGGCGCAGCCGCGCCAAGGCCTCTACCGACACCAGCTGGCCATTGGTGAAGGTCACCTGCGGCTGGAACCAAGGCTCGACCCGGTCCTCGTCGAGCGCGCTGCGGATGGCGTTCGCGTCGAGCGCCTCACCGCAGGGCACCTCATCGCCCAGCTCGGGCTGCTCGTAGCGCTCGATCAGGGCGCGCAGCTTGCCGGCGGTCAGCGGCTTCTCGATGGCCCCGATCACCCGCAGGCCGTAGGCGCGGGCCATGCCCTGCACTGTCGACAACAGCGCCTGGTCCAGCGCGCTGAAAAGGGCCACCGCGCTGGCCAGCTTGTCCTTGGCCACGCAGCGGATGAACTCGATGCCGTCGATGCCTGGCAGGTCCAGGTCGACCAGCACGATGTGCGGCGCCTCGGCCTGCTCGCCGAGCACGCGCAGCGCGTCGCCGCCATCGACCGCCTCAAGAATCCGCCGCACGCCGAGTTCGGCAAGCAGGCGCAAGGCCATGCGTCGCTGGAAGCCGTGGTCCTCGACCACCATGACGGTCAGATCAGCCGCGCCCATCCCCCGCACCCGCAAGGCCTTCGAAGTCGCAGATTAACCCAAGCTCGCGCCCGCGGGTAAGGAATTTCCCTAGTGTCCTGTTCCGGAAGTATGTTGTTGAAGTCGCGACGGGATGCGTCGTCGAGGCAAGGCGCGAGAAGGAGGCATAGCAGCGCTATGGCGACG
>CAYGMG010000190.1:0-6560 GCA_964350895.1 uncultured Lysobacter sp. | reverse complement strand
AAGCAATGCGAGAAGAGCGCATTGAGTTCGCTGCGCGAACGGCAAATATGCGCCCGAAGCACGCATCCGCGAAGACCCACTTCGGGTCGATTTCTGCCGGCCGCTGCTGGGCTAACACTTCCGCGGGTTCTTGACTGGTCCGGGGCCTGAGCTGTTCCTCTGGCTGCAGTGGATCCTTCCGCCTTGCCAAGGCTTCGGTAGATCCTCGCGTCGCGAGCTGCGAGTGAGCGCACCATTGTTGAGAGTGTGTGCCTCCCGCGCATCGATTCCGCGCTAGAGCAGGCCTTCCTGTTCGCCCTTCATGCCGCGTTCGGTAAGGGCCTGGCGCAGGGCTTCGAGTGGTGCGGGGAGGGGCTGCTGGGCGAGGCTGGCGAGGAGCTGGCGATCCCAGTCGTTCAGCGGCTGCAGGGCGGGCAGGGCGGTGAGCACGTCGGGGTCCATGCCGAGCGGCTGCCAGTCAAGGCCCTGCGCCTGCCAGAGCGCGGCGACCTCCATGGCGATGGCGATGCCGGCGGGGTCGGGGTCGCAGGCGATCTGCGTCGGGGCAGGGGCAAGGGTCAGCAGGTGGGCCACGGCCGTGCGCCACCAGACCGGCGGGCGGCCGGGCACCCAGAGTACGGCCACGCCAGGCTCGGCGGCGCGGGCCAGGCGTTCGAAGCTGGTGCGGTTCTCGACCACCTGCCACGCGTGGGGCGGGTTGCTGATCGCGGTGGCCGCGGCGAGCGTGTCGGGGGTCAGGGCCAGCGGCTCGGCGATGGCGCCGAGATCGAGCCGGCCCTGGGCCAGCTGCAGAGCGAAGCTGGCGCGCAGCCACAGCCCGGGCGTGTGCGCGCCGATGCCGAGCGCTTCAAGGTCCAGCGACCCTCGCAGCCAGTCCCACTCGGCGCTGCTGAACGACTTGGTCGCGCCGCGGGTGTGCAGCTCGAAGTCGCGCTGGCTGCCGCGCCGGCCGTTCTCCACCCAGCGTTCCACCGCCTCGACCAGGTCCAGGCGGCGGGCCCACAGCGCAGCGGGCAGTTCAAGCAGGGCGGCATGCAGGATCTGTGCTTCGGCCTGTTTGAAGCGGCGGTCGGCGATCGCGCTGCGTGCCGCATCCCGCGCATCAAGGCGCGGCAGGCCCAGCGCCTCTCGCAGTCCGTCGGTATCGCGCCAGGCCAGCTGCTTCGGCCGCCATACGCCGCCGCGCTCGTGGACCTCGTCGAGACTGATCCAGCCGCTGTGCAGCAGGGCATCGAGCAGCGCCTGCGCGCTGGCGAGGTCGGGGCCGTCGAGGCCTTTGACCAAACTGTCGATGCGCCGCGTGCTGGCGGCCGCGCGCAGCCAGCGCGCCAGCAGATCGCGCCAAGCGCCAGGCCAGTGTGCGACGGCTTCGGGCTGCGGCGGGCCGTCGAGGCAGCGGCGCCGGCCGCCGCGCAGGCTGGCGCGTTCGCCGAGCCCGCCTTCGATGATCAGCTGGCCGCGGTCTGCCATCAGGCGCTGGCGGCTTCCGGCCGCCGTCGCAGCACCGCGACCGGCTGTGCCCAAGCGCTGCCGGGTCGGCGCTTGCTGGTCACCAGCGTCAGCTCGGAGGGCTGGAACACGTTGACGTTGTGGGTGACCGGCGTGGTCAGCACGTATTGGGCGCGGGTCGACTTGAGGAAGGCGCCGACCTTGTCGATGTTGAAGATGTCGAGGTGGGCAAACGGCTCGTCGATGAAGACGAAGCCGCCGGGACGGCTCTCGTCGCGCATCAGGGCGACCAGCAGGAGCAGGGACTTCATCACCTGCTGACCGCCGGAGGCCTCGCCATCGTCGAGACCGATCCAGCCCTTCTGATCGAACTCGAAGCGCACGATCAGGCCGGCTTGGGCGACGCTGAGGTCGTCATTGGCAAGGTCGGGCAGGTCGAGGTCGACGCCGATGCCGGCCAGCTCGGCGAGATGTCGGAGGTTCTTCGCATACTGTTTCAGCGTCGCGCGGAGCACGTTGAGATAGGCACCGCGCGCCTCGCTGGTGCTGCGCCGGCTGCGTTCCAGATGGGTCGCACGACGCTCGAGGTCGGCCTTCTGTGCGGCGTGATCGTTAGCCAGCTTGTCGCGCAGAGCGAGCACCGATTCGTCGCTCTCGAACTGGCCTTCGGCGAGGCGTTTTTCGATGCGCTCGATCTCGCGGCGCACCGACTGCGGACTGTCCCACTGTTCGCGCAGGGCGCTCAGCGCGGCGCGGGTGCGCAGCTGCGGCGCAATGCCGCGTCGCTTGCGCCGCCAGTTGAGCGCGCGCTGCACCTGCTCCTGGCGCTGCTGGCCAAGATTGCCGACCAGTTCGCGCAGCTGGCGCTCGGCCTCTTCGATGCGCCGCGCGGTGTCGTCGCGGCGTCGCGAGTTGGCCTGATGCGCGTCACGAACGCCATTGAGGTCCGCCTGCACCTCGGCGTACGCCTCGGCCTGTCGCGCCAGCGCCGCCTCCAGCGCTGGCTGTTGCTCGCGGGCCAGGGCGAACTCCTCGGCACGCGCGGCCAGCTCATCCAGCGCCCGGCTGCCGCGCAGCAGGGCTTCGGCATCGCTGATCTGCTGGCCGAGCGTGCGCCGCTGTCCGGCCCAGTCGGCCAGTTCGGCCTCGATCTCCACCCGCCGCTGCTCGCCGCGCTCGCGCTGGCGTTCGAGAGCGGCAGCGCCGAACCAGACATCGTCAACGCCGAGGAAGCGGCCACCGCGGCGCTCGCGGAAGTAGCCCTGCGGGGTGATCCAATCCTGTTCGCGGGGCAGGCGCGCGCCATCGCTGACCTGCTCCACCCGCTGCACCCGGTCGAGCTGCTGGAGCAGCCACTGCGGCGGCTCGGCGAGAAAGCGCACGACCTCGAGCATCGAGCCCGGCGTGGCTGCCGTCCGTGGCGCGCGGTCGGCGACCACGAAATGCTTGTAACGCAGAGCTTCACCGATTTGCCAGGCGCGTTCGCGGTCGCGCGGATCCTCGAGCAGGACGACGTGCCGATAGCCGGCGAGCAGGGCCTCCAGCGCCGCCTGCCAAGCGGGATCCTCGACTTCGACGATCTCGCTGAGCAGGCGATGGCGGATGCCGGCTTCGTCGAGCGCGGTGCGGAAACGCGATTCCCATTCCGGCGTGTAGCGTCGGCCGCTGCGCCAGGCGGCGATCTTGCTGCTCAGCTCGGCCAGCTCCTGGCGGGCGGCGTGCTCCCTCGCGGCGAGCGCCGCCATCGTCTCGCGCCAGGCCTGCGCCTTGTCGGCCAGTGCGGCGAGATCGGTCTGGCCCTGGCTTGCAGCCATCTCGACCAGCCGCCCTTCCTGCTTGAGCAGCACCGCGTTTTCTGCCTGCGACTCGCGGGCGCCGTTCATGGCCTGCATGGCTGCCTGCAGGCGCGCTTCGCCGACGCGCTTGCGCTCAAGAAAGGCCTGGTCGTGGGCGTCGAGCTGGGCCAGCTGCTCGCGCAGGTCGGCGCCGCGGCGCAGCAGCTCGGCGCCTTGCCGCTTGCGCTGCGCTAGCTGCGGCCGCGCGCCGCGCAGCGAGGCGCCCAGCTCGGCCAGCTCCATTGCTGGCTGTACCTCGGCGACCAGTCGCGCACGCTCGTCGTGCAGGGCCCGGCCCTCCTGCAGCGAGCGCACGCGCAGTTCGGACTCCTGCAGGGACAGGCCAAGCAGGCTGAGCTGCTGGTTAAGGGCGGCCAGCTCGCGCTCGGCCTCCTGCTGTTCGCTGCGCGCGCGCTGGTAGTCGTCGAGCACGGCCTTGTCGCCGAACACGTCGAAGACCAGGTCGAGCAGGGCGCGCGGCGGCAGCTGGCAGAGCTTGTCGGTGGCGCCCTGTTCCAGGGTCAGCACCCGGCGGATCGCCTGCGACAGTCCGGCGCCTTCAAGACGCACCCGGTACTCGCGCAGACCAATCCATTCCGCACGCCGCTCGATCTCCTCGATCGCCACATCGCCGGCCAGCACCGCGTACTGCCGCTGCCACTCGCCGCCCTTCTTCTGGATCCGGCAGACCAGGGTCGCCTTGGCATCCATGATCGGAAAGAACGGCCGCGCGCCGGTCGGGCCGGGCACGTTGCCGACCACCGCTCGCAGCCAGGCGTAGGGCTTGCCGTTGTGGCGCAGGTAGGACTTGAAGTCGCGATTCCCCGCGCAGTCGATGGTCAGCAAGGTGCGCAGGGCGTCGAGCAGGGTGGTCTTGCCCGATCCGTTGGGCCCGACCACGGTGACGATGCTGGCATCCAGGGGCAGGGAGAAGCGCTCCCAGTAATCCCAGTGGACGACTTCCAGGGAGCGGAATTCAAACATGGTGATTGGAGTTCTTGTTGTGGGAGTCGCGCGGCAGCGGATTTCGCCCGGCGTCTGTAGGAGCCAGCTTGCTGGCGATGGCAAGGATTTGATCGCCAGCAAGCTTGCTCCTGCAGGGGTGGGGCCTGCGGTGGCTGGGCATGTTCGGTGGGACGACCGGCTTAGTCACGGGTCGCGCCTTCGTTGGCGGGCTGCGGCTGGGCGCCGAGCAGCTCGGCCAGCGCGCCATCGAGGATGCGTCGTGAGGTGCGCTCGTAGTCGAATACCAGGTCGAGCAGCGGCCCCTCACTGAGCTCGCCGCCGCGGCGCTGGATGAAGCCATGCCGGGCAAGTACGCCGAGGTTGAAGTTGATCCGCGTGCGCCCGCCGAGGCGATCACCGAAGTCGGCGAGCAGGGTGCGCTCGGCGATCACCGGGGCGAGGTCGTGCTGCAGCGGGATCGGCTGGCTGTCGGCAAACATCTGCTCTTGCTGGGCGGCGGCGGACTCGGCGTCGAGGCGCTCGCGCTGGCGTTGCCGCTTGGGCAGAACGATTTGCGCCCAAAGCACTACCAGCAGGGCAATCGCATCGCGGTCGAGCTGCAGGGTGTTGGACAGCCAGGCGTTGTCCTGGGCGAACACCGCACGCTCCTGTGGGCGGGCGACGGCCAGGCTCATGTGCGCGGCGTAGGGGTGCTCGCGCAGGGCGAGGCCGGCCGCAGCGAGGCGGCGGTCGAGCTCCTCGCGGAACGGCTCGTCGAGCAGGGCGCGGCGGGCCAGCTCATCGTCGCGCGGCAGCACGCGCTGGGCGAGCAGGCGGGCGATCAGGTCGGCGATCGGGTCTTCAGTCATCCGGAGTCCTTGATCGGTTGCGGCCGGGCGGAATGGCGTTGTTGTGGCGCAGTGCCTGGCGCCTGCCCGGCTGTGTCCATGGTCGCGGACTCGTCGGGCTGGTCCGTCGCGTGCTGTCTGGCGCGCCTGGCGGACCGCGCCGGCGCCGGCTCGACGCGGCCCTCACTGATCAGGGCGATGGCCGGATGGTCGAGTACGCGCAGGCCGGTCTCTACATGCAGTTGCAGCGCCAGCCGGGCCAGCTCGGCGGCGGGGCCGTCGAGGGCGGCCGACTCGGGGTCGCCGATCAGCCCGAGCAGGGACAGCCGATAGGCGCTCTCGGCGTAGTCGGCGGTCGGCACCAGCTCGGGCAGGTCGGCCGCGGCGTCGAGCGCGGCAAGCTGATCGCGCCAGCCGTGCAGCGGGCCGAGTTCCTCCTGCTCGATCGGCAGGCTGTCGGTCGCCGGGGCCTCGCTGGCGCCGGGCATCGGCGCGTGCTCGGCAGCGGCGCGTTCGCGTTCCAGCAATTCGAATTCGGCTACGTCCAGCGCGATGCCGTCCTGCAGGAAGGCGCCGCGCAGGGGCAGGGCATGGTGCTGGTCGGCCAGCTCGCAGAGCCGCTCGATGGGTTGCTCGCGCAGCCAGGCGACCAGGTCAGACGAGGACAATCCGCTCTTGCCCAGATGCACGCGGTCGCGGTCGAGCTGGTTGAGCGCGCGCTGGAAGGCGCCGGCCTGTCGCAGCATCGCGCTCTGCGCGCGGCCCACGGCTTGGGCCAGCCGGTGGGTCGGCGGATCAAGATCGCCGCCCTCGGTGACCGCACGGATCACCTCGGTGCCCTTCTCGACCCAGGTCCAGACCGAGTCGAGGGTCAGCGCGGCGCGGCGGATGCGGTGCTCGGAGCCGGACAGCACGGCGCGGTCGAAATCGTCCTTGAGTTCGGCCAGGCGCGAGAGCAGGTGGCCCAGTTCCTCGGCGCCAACCCGGCCCATGGCCTGCCCAGCGGCCAGCTGGGCAGTCAGGTAGCCAAGCCCGTCGCCGTCGTCGGACTCGAACTGCAGCAGGACGCTGAGCGCGGCCAGCGCCTTGCGCCCGGTCGGGCTGATCCGGTACAGCTGGCGCTCGCCATCCCAGCCGATCAGGCTGTGCTCCTTGAGCCGGCCGAGCACGGTTTCCAGCTTGACCGGGTCGATGAAGGCCAGCTGCTCGCGGATCTCCTGCATGCTCCAGTCCGGCGTATTGCTGCGCGCGCCCAGGGTTCGCAGGACCAGCAGGCGCACGGTGACGCTGGCCTCGCCGCCGTGGAACAGGGCAGTGAACGCGCGCAGCAGTTCGCGCCCGCGGAGCAGCGGGAACAGCGCCGGCACATCCTCGGCGCCGATGCCCGGGGCGAGGAAGTCGGCCAGCTTGTCGTCGGTCTCGCTCATCCGGCCGCGTGGGCTGCATTGCATCGGGGGCGCGAGTGTCGGGCATGGGGGCGGGC
>CAYGMG010000189.1:0-6650 GCA_964350895.1 uncultured Lysobacter sp. | reverse complement strand
CGATCCGCTCCCACAGGGGCTCGGTGTCGCTCGGGGCTGGTGCGCTGAATTGCTACGCCCGTGTCGCGGATGCGATCCGCTCCCCATTGCAGGGGATAGCGGAGGCCACCTGGGCTCGGGGCAGGTCCCGCTTTCTGCGAGCGGGCGGCGCGGGCGCTGCGATGGTGGGGTCAGCTGCGGGTCTGGTTGAGGGCGTGGCCGACGAGGCGGGCGGCGAGTTTTTGCTTGAGTCCGCTGGGGGCGCTGAAGTCCATCCGGGCGAGGGCTTCGCTGTCGCTGCAGGGCGCGTCGCGCAGGGCGCGCCAGATCAGACCGAGCTTGCCGCGGGAGGCTTCGCTCTTGAGCCAGCCCAGGGCGCGGACCAGGCGCTGTTCGACTGCGCTGAAGTCGGCGCCGAGCGGGTAGTCGGGCAACAGGCCGCGGGCGCGGAACGGGGCCAGGGTGCGGACCAGGCGCTGCGGCGTGTTGTCCGCGGTGAACAGATCGGGACCGGCGTACTTGCCACTGGCGCGGGCGCGCGCAAGCAGCTGCGGGGCAAAGCGCGCGTCGGCGATGGACACCGTCGCGGCGATGCACTCGGCGTCGCTGCGATCGCGCAGGTCGGCGATGCCGTATTCGGTGATCGCGATGTCGCGCAGATGCCTCGGGATGGTCACGTGGCCGTAGTCGTAGACGATGCTCGACTGCGCGCTGCCGGCGGTTTCACGCACCGCGCGGCAGAGCAGGACCGAGCGGCTCTCTTGCAGGGCGTGGGCCATGGCGACGAAGTTGTACTGGCCACCGACCCCGGAGACTACGCGGCCATCGGCCAGGCCATCGGAAACCGCGGCGCCGAACACGGTGGTCATCATGCAGGTGTTGAAGAAGCGCGCCTCGCGGCGCTGCAGGCGCTCGAGGGTCTCCTGCCCGCCGTACAGCTCATTGATGTGCGAAATGCGGGTCATGCCGATGCCGGCGCGCTGCGCGGGCGGCAATTCGCGCAGCCAGCGGTACAGGTCCTTGGAGCCCAGAAAGAAGCCGCCGTGGAGGAACTGGCCTTCGCGCTCCAGCCGCGCGCGATCGGCGTCGCTGGCGCTGCCGTCGTGGATGCGCTGCATCAGCTCGATATCGTCCACCACACGGCGTTTCACCACGCCGGCGTCGACCAGGGCGGTAAAGCCGTCCATGACCATTTCCGAGGCCCCGAACAGTCCCTGTTCGAACTCGCCAAGACCACCCCAGCGACAGACCAATTCGGACTGCTCGACACCCGGCCAGAGTGCCTCGACGATCTCGCGGTACTCCGGGTTGCGGGTCTGGCGCAGGACCAGGGCATGGGTCAGCGCGTCGCTCAGGGTACCGATGCCGATCTGCAGGCTGCCGCCGTCGCGGACCAGGGTGCTGGCGAGGAAGCCGATGGCGTATTCGGCATCGCCGACCGGGTGCCGCGGCAGGGCGAACAGCTGGTGCGGACGCTGAGCTGGGGCGATGACCAGGTCGAAAAGACCTTCAGGGACTTCAGCGCCGCCGCCCATGAAGGGCAGGTCAGGATGCACCTCGCCGAGCAGCAGGGGCTTGGGCAGGCCGAGCCGGCGCAGCTCGTCGAGCAGATCGAGGGTGACGTCGGGATTGCAGCTGAAGCTCAGCCGGCCGCTGTGCGGATCGCGGGCCAACAGCTGGACCACCACATTGGGACGGCGCATGGCGACGGCGCGCGCGACGTGGGTGTAGTTGAGGCTCACATAGGACCGCTGGGCCGAGGCGCAGCCGAGCAGGGCCCCGCTCTGCAGATAGAACTCGTGGATCCGGACGTGGCTGGGAAGGGTTCCCGTTTGTTGGTCGCGAACGTAGTCGAGCAGCGGATAGTCGTCGCCGAAATGCCGCGAGAGGAATGGTCCGAGAAAGCGCCGCTCAAGGTCCGAAGCGGGCTTTGGCGGGGTCAGTGACAGCGCGGTCAGCAAGGTGAGCTCGCGCTGCGAGTCCTTGGCTGCGGCGTACAGGGCGTTGAGCAGGCCGTTGGGTTTGCCAAGGCCGAGCGGGGCGGCGATCACCCAGCCGCCGTCGATGGCGGCGAGCCGGGCAAGTGCCGGCTGGTAGCGCTCGCTGTCCTGCATCAGGTCTTCCTCCGTGGCGCCTGCGTAGCGGCAGGCAGTCGCAACCAGAATCTCGCGCCCTCTTCTGCTGCGCTGTCGCAGCCTACGCTGCCGCCCATGCGCTCGACGATCCGGCGGACGATCGACAGGCCCAGGCCATGGCCATCACCGCCGACCCGTCCGGCGCGCGAGAACGGCTGGAACAGCCGAGCCTGGGCCTCGTCGGAGAGACCGGTACCATGGTCCTTTACCCACACTTCCACCGAGCCGTCGGCGAGCGACCACGCGCCCAGCTCGATCCGCGGCGGGTTGCCTCCGTACTTGATCGCATTGACCAGGTAGTTGGTCAGCACCCGGTCAACCCAGGGCGCGAAGCCGACCACGTCGGGGAGCGGCTCGTGGACTTCGATGCTGGCGCCAGCGTCGGCGATCTGCACGGCAAGGCCCTTGAGCGCTTCCTTGACCTGGGACGAGAGGTCGACCCGGGCCAGCGGCACCTCGACATCCGAGCGTGCGTGGCTGAGCAGGAGCAGGGAGTCGATGATCTCGACCATCTTGGTCCCGGCAGCGTGGATCCGCGAGATCATGTCGAGCCGCTGCGATTCGGCCATCGAGGCGCCGATGGTGCGGATCAGCGAGCTCATGCCGACCACGGTGGCCAGCGGGTTCTTCAGATCGTGGGCGACCGAGTGCGCGTAGGCATCAAGCTCGATGTTGCGCTCCTGCAGCACGTCGGTCTGCTGCTGCAGATCGGCCGTTGCCTGTTCGACACGCTGCTGCAGGCGCGCGCGCAGGGCCTCCAGACGATGCAGGCGCCAGCGGATACCCGCCAGCAGCAGGAGCAGCGCCAGCAGGCCGAGACCTAGCTGCACGACCGGACGCTCCCACCACCAGGCTGCTACGACGATGCGCAGCTCGGCCTCGTAGGGCGACCAGTCGCCGGAGGGGTTGGCGGCCTGGGCACGGAACCGGTAGGCGCCGGGCGCCAGATTGGTGAACTGTACATTTCGGTTGGTATGGCTGTAGACCCAGCCGGCATCGAAACCTTCCAGCTGGTAGCGGTAGCGGATCTTCTTCGGGGTCTGGAAGTTGAGCCCGACGAAACCGATATCGATGCGCTGGCCTTGTGGCGGGACCTCCAGCTGCTGGTCGAGCGCGATGCGCTGCCCGTCGACCCCGGCATGCTCGATCAGCACCCGGGGCACGATGCGGGAGAATGAATCGAGCCGCTGCGGTGCCACATGGGTCACGCCGCGGGCAGTGGCGAACCACAGCTCGCCATCGCGGGCGCTCAGCGCCGGCTGTCCGGCGGCGCCATTGTTCTGCGAGCTGGCCATGCCATCGGCCTCGCCGAACAGCTCCCAGCGGCTCAGCACGTCGTCGCCTTGGAGAGCACGCTCGGCGACATCACGCTCGATGCGCAGCACACCACGGTTGGAACTTAGCCAGAGGTTTCCCTGTGCATCGAAAAGCACAGCGAACACCGCGCCCAGCGGCAGGCCCTGGCGCGCCGAGAGCAGCTGCCAGCTATCCCCGACCCGGCGCGCCACGCCGCGATCATGGGCGACGTACAGGCGACCCTCGGCGTCTTCGGAGAATCCGTAGACCCGCTGCGCTGCGGCCTGCTCCGGCAGGGGCAGCGAGACGAAGCCATCGCGGTTCCAGGTGGCGATGCCGAGCGCAGTGCCGACCCATAGCGTGCCAGCACGGTCGCGGTAAAGGCTGAGCACGCTCTCGCTGGGCAGCCCGTCGACCGAACTGAACACTTCGATACGCTCATCGACGAGCCGGGCGAGGCCGCGGTTGCTGCCGATCCACAGGGTGCCGTCGGGGTCGCTGAGCAGGGCGCGGATCTGCGGGCTGGGCAGGCCGCTTTCGCGATCGATGCGTCGGGTCACCTCGCCGTCGACGACGCGCAGGACGCCGTTGTAGTAGGTGCCGATCCACAAGGCGCCGTCGGCGTCCTGCACGGCGCTGAGCACCGACTCGTCGGAAAGCAGGCGCTGTGCGACGCGGTCGCCGTCACGTCCGCGCGCGATCAGGGCCAGCCCGCCGCTGGTGCCGGCCAGAATCCGGCCGTCAGGCAGTTCGAGCAGGGTCCGCACGTACTCGGAGTCCAGCCCCTGGCGCGCGGTCAGCGACACGAAGGGCGCGGCACGCAGGCGGAACAGGCCGCTGCTGGTGCCCAGCCACAGGCTGCGCTCGCGATCCTCGAACAGCGATACCACGCGATTGCTGGGCAGACCGTCATCCACCGAAAGCTGCTCGACGCCACGCTGGCTGAGCCGGAACACCCCCTCGGTGGCGGTGCCCAGCCAGATGTCGCCGCCCTGATCGACCAGCAGGCTCTCGTAGGACACGTCGGGCAGGTCCGCATGCAGCGGCCGCGCACTGTCGCCGTCCAGCCGGAACACGCCGCGCTCGGTGCCGATGGCAAGGGCGCCATCGCTCAGCACGGCCAGGCTGAGGACGCCCAGGGCCGGCAGGGCGCCCTGGGCGCGAAAACGCTGCAAACCGGATTGGTCGAGCCGGTACAGGCCGCTGTCGGCGCCGATCCACAGCCGCCCGTCCTGGCGCGCCAGGGCAAAGATGATGCTGCGCGACAGCGCATCGCTGCCGGTCAGCGGCGCGTAGCCTTTCTCGTCGAGCTGCCAGAGACCGTCGCCTGCAGTGCCGACCAGCAAGCGGTCGGTCTCGGGCAACAGGGAGTAGACCGCCTGGGCCGCGCCATCCGCGTCGCGACCCAGGCTGCGCCAGCCATCAGCGCCGCGGCGGAGCAGCTCGCCGCGCGCCATGCCGACCAGCAGGTCGCCATCGGCGGTCATCGCAAGCTCGTTGGCGGAACGATCGCTCAGGCCCGGCACCTCGGCCTCGGTGAGCAATTCGAAATCGTGTCCATTGAAGCGCACGACGCCTTCCCAGGTCGCCAGCCACAGGTAGCCGTCGCGCGACTGCTCGATATCCAGCATCAGGTTGTGCGGCAGCCCATCGCCGGTGCGCCAGCTCTCCTGGAAGTAGTCGCGCAAGGCTGTGTCGGCGGCGCCAACCAGACCAGGCAGCGCGCAAAGCAGCAGCCAGGGCAGCCGCTGCAGGAGGCCGAACTGGCCCGCCTTGTCTTGCCCTCCTGCCGCGCTGCTCGCCATGCTCGATGCGTATCCCGGCCCACTCCCGCTTCCATGGTAGCGGCTCCCCTGCCCGCTCGTGCAGGCGTGGCGTGACAGCGTCGGCGACCGCTCGGCGACGCGGCCTGCGGTCAGGCCGACGAAGCAAGTAAGCTTTGCCGGCACCGTTTCAGCCTTCCGAGGACCCCATGGCCGACCACCCGTACACGCCGGGACGATTGCTCGACTTCCTGCGCGAGGCGCCCGGGCAAGGCCTGCTCAACCCGGCCGTGGCACGCAGCCGGGCCAGCGCGATCGAGCACCTGTTCGTCGAGCTGAGCGAGCCCGAGCGCGCCGACCTGCGCTGCGTCGATGTCGAGCGCCTCGCTGCCCGATTGCACAAGATTCAGGACAGCACGATCCGGCCCGAGGTGCTGGCCCTGTACAAGAAGCGCGTGCAGGAAGCGCTGCAGGACTACTTTGCCTGGCTGGACAAGCCCAACGACTTCGCCTCCAACAGCGGGCATGCCCTGCGTCGCGAGATGCGCTTCTTCTCCAAGCCTGCCTCGGACCAGGAGGCCCGCGCGCTGGAGGAGATCGCCCTGGCCAGCAGCGAGCGCCGCCGCGACATGCTGTCGGTGCCGCTGCGCGAAGGCGTCACCGTCTACATCACCCAGCTCCCGCTCGATCTCAGCGCCGACGAGGCGCGGCGGATCGCCGGGGTGATCTGTGCCCTGGTGCCGCAGGCCGCGGCCGAGAACGAGGAAGCCGAAACGGAAGCGGACGATGGCAATGCACGCTAGGCGCGGCCTGCTGGCGATACCGATGGCCGTACTCGGCCTTGCTGGCCTGTCGCTGCTGGCCTTCTTCCTGTTGCCTGGCGGCGAGGGACCGTTCAAGGAGAACATGGTCCCCGAGCTGATCGGCTTCTGCATGGAAGGCTTCTTCCTGGTCGGCCTGCTGAGCCTGCTGCAGAAGTCGCAGGAACGGCGCCAGCGGCGCGAGCTCTGGCTGAGCCTGCGCGGCGCGCTGCGCGGACTGCTCTCCAAGCTGGACATCGCCCTGCTGCCGCCGCATGCGGAACCCGCTGCGACCTCGCTGCTGGAAACCGACCTGATGATCGTGCACCGTTTCCTTCGCGAGCTGCCCGGCGCCAAGCTGGAACTCGAGGACATGCTGGCAATCAAGCGCGAATGCATCGACAACCTCGGCCTTGCCCGCGACATGATCCCGGTCGCCGCCCAGCTCAGCGCCAGGCACATGCGCTGGTGGATCGCCATCGTCAACAGCATGCGCCAGCTCACCCAGGCACGCTCGCGCGATGCAGTGGAGCAGTCGCTGTACCTGCTGCTGGAGAACATCTGCGAGTTTGATGCGGTGGAGCTGTAGGGCGGACTGCAGGTCCGGTGTGGGCGCAAACAAGACGTTCGCGGGGCAATCCGGCGAGCTGTTGTGGGAGCGGATCGTATCCGCGACC
>CAYGMG010000188.1:0-6652 GCA_964350895.1 uncultured Lysobacter sp. | reverse complement strand
TGTGCGGCTAGCGAGCCTGCTGCGCTTCGACCACGAAGCCTGGCTTGATGTGGGAACGGATCGTATCCGCGACCGCGGGACCTCGATCTGGCCGCAGTCAGTGGCAAGCCTGTAGTGCTGCGGTCGCGGATACGATCCGCTCCCACAACAGATGGGCGCCCCAACGTTCGATACGGGCGTTCGGACGGTACGCCCGGTGCGCCCAAGGCGCACCCTACGAACGTCTGCTTTGCGCCCATTGTTGCCTGCAAAGCAGCCTGCACAATTCCAAGGCAGAGGATCACGATCGATCCGGGTGTGCCCCGCGCAAACAAGGAAAGCCGCGCCCGGGTGGGGCGCGGCTGGGCTTCCTTGCTGGCGGGTGCGGGATTAGCTGTCGACGACCATCAGCTTGTTGGCCTTGACCTCGCGCACGCCTTCGGTGTTCTCGGCGATGCGGATGGCCATTGCCTTCATGCTGCTGCTCTCGATCACACCGCTGAGGTGCACGATCTCGTTGCGGGTCTCGACATTGATCTTGCTGCCGTCGACATCATCCTCGGCGATCAGCTGACTCTTGACCTTGGTCGTCAGCCAGGCGTCCTTGGACTCGTCGGCGAGTTCGGCAGCGCCGGCGCGCACTTCACCGCTGGCGGTGGCGGTGTTCGCCTCGCGGCGGGCAAGAGTGCCCTCATCAGCGACCACGATACGGTTATCGACCGACTTCACGCCCTCGGTGGCCTTGGCGATATTGGTCGCCGTGGTCTTGGCAAGCGTGCTGTCAGCGCCGCCCTCCAAGGTGACCGTGCCGTGACGGGTGGTCACGTTGATGTCGAAGGCTTCGGTGCGCTCATCTTCCATCAGATCGGTCTTGATCGAGGCGGTGATGGTGCTGTCGTCGATCACCTGGCCGACGCTGCGCTCGCTCTTGTCGGAATGCTCCTCTGCGAGGACGTGGCCGGTTCCGAGGCCGAGGCCAAGCGCGATCGAAAGGGCGATAGGCAGGGTCTTGTTGTTCATGTCTTTCTCCTGTTGCTGGGGTGGGACATGCGTCGAAGCAGGGACGCACCGGAGTACAAACAAGCTTCATGCCAATCACATATATTCAAACAAAACAATAGTTTGCGAGTCTTTGTCAGGCGGGCGACGCTAGCCGTTCGCGCAGCCTGCACGGGCCGTGCATGCGATCCGCATGGGGTCTGGCGTGGTGCTCAGGCCTGGCTGGGATGGGCGCTGCCTGCAGTTGGCGCGACGGCAGAAGGCGGCCGGGAAGCGGCGCCGGACCAACTGGCCAATGCGCCCTCGGCCGGAGCCGGGCGGGCGAACAGGTAGCCTTGCACGGCGTCGAAACCCAGGGCGCGGACCAGGCCGAACTGCGCTTCGTCCTCGACGCCCTCGGCGACCACGCTGCGGCCCAGCCGGTGGCACAGCGGCACCAGGGCTTCCAGCACATCGCGTTCGTGCCCGCCTTCGCCCAGCGAGCGGATGAAACCGCGGTCGAACTTGATGGTATCGGCCGGCAGGCTGGTGAGATAGGTGAGCGACGAATAGCCGGTTCCGAAGTCGTCGATGGCCACCATAACGCCAAGATCCACCAGTTGCTGGAGCAGTTCGAGACCGGCATCCAGAGAGCGCATCGCCGCGCTTTCGCTGACCTCGACCTGGAGCCGGCCGGGGTCCACGGCATGCCGCTTGAGCATGGTTGTGATCTCGCCGACCAGGTTCGGGCGGTCCACCGACTCGGCCGACAGGTTCACCGAGATGCGCGGCGCGACCGCAGGATCGCAGCGGCCGAGCAGGGCAATCGTGCGCTCGAAGATAAGGGTGTCGAAGCGCGGCATCATGCGCAGCGTGTGCAGCTGGGGCAGGAAGGCGCCGGGATCAAGCAGGCCGCGGCGCGGATGCTGCCAGCGCGCCAGCGCCTCAAAGCCGCTGACGCTGCCGTCGGCGCAGCGGATGATCGGCTGCAGGTAGATCACGAAGGCATCGCTGGCGAAGGCCTGTTCGAGTTCGTCGCCAAAGCTCACCCAGTCCAGCATTCGGGCGCGCAAGTCCAGCGAGAAGCCAAGCGCCTGGCCGCCGCCCTGCTCCTTGGCCGTGTGCAGGGCGATCTCCGCTTCGCGCAGCACGCTGTCCCAGGCGCTTGGCGAGCGCAGCCGCGACCAGCCGATACTGCTGGCAAGGCCGAGCGACTGGCTGCCGACCGGCAAGCGCGTGGCGATCAGCTGCTGCAGGGCGCGGATCCGCGGCATGGCGCCGGCGTCGTCGCAGGTGAACACCACGAACTGGTCGCCGGCCAGCCGGCCGATCTCCAGGCCATCATCGGCGCGTGCGGCAAGGCGCTTGCCGAGCGCTGCGAGCGCCGCATCACCGCCATGCATGCCCAGCGCCTGATTGACCAGACGGAAATTGTCCAGGCCGACCAGGGCCAGCACCACGCCCTGACCCGGGTTTCGCGCAAAGTGCTGGTGAAGGGACTGGCGCAGGCCGGCATCGTTGGCAAGTCCGGTCAGCGCATCGAGCCGGCTCAGGGTGCGCAGGCGCAGGTCGGCGCGTTGGGCGCGGCGGCGCTCAATGTCGAGCAGCCAGATAACCAGGCCCAGGCCGATCACCTGGTAGGCGAGCAGCTCGGCGACCGGCTGCAGCCGGGCCAACTCGCCGAGCGCGCGGCTGCCCGACGAGGGCAGCAATGGCACGCTCATCGTCCCCATGACCGCGAGCAGTACGCCGTACAGCAGCAGGCCGGCTGCGACCAGCCAGCGTCCGCCGTGCTGGGGCGCTCGGGCGAGCAGGATGGTCGCGCCGGCAACGCACAAGGCGATTCCGGTCAGCAGGTAGCGCAGGCCGGTGCGCAGGAACAGCCGGCTCAGATTGCCGTCGGGCTCGCCGGCGTAGGGCAGGGTGACCAGGACGCCCAGCAGCAGCGATGCCAGCGCGATCCAGATTCGGCTGCGGCGCGGAGTCCAGCGCGGACGGAGCAGCAGCATCAGACCGACCAGCAGGGCGATCAGCTGCAAGAAACCAAGCGATGTGTAGATGAATGCAGCGGCGAACATCGGCGCATCGTTGGCGACGAATCCGGCGCCGCGCATCTGGTAGGCGGCAAGCTGGGCCAGCACGTAAAGTGCCAGCGCAGCGAAGCTGCATGCCCACCAGCCAAGGTAGGACTGCCGGTACTCGCGCCAGTACATGCCCAGCACCCCGGCGAGCAGGATGGCGCCGAGGCATTGGGCGATCAGCAGGGCGGTGAGCGGCATTGCCGCAGCTTAGTCCCAAGCAGGAGTGATTACAGCCGACCCGGGTCGCTGTTCTGGCAGCCCGGCTCGATCCGGCGCAGGCCATCGACGCCCCGGCGCAGGGCGCAGGGCGCAGGGCGCTTGGCTCAGGGCAGGCCGACCAGCAGCAGCGAGGCCAGGCTGAGCAGGGTGGCGATCAGGGCAGCTGCGATGACGTCGCTCGGATAGTGCAGACCGAGTACCACGCGTGAGATCGCGACGGCGATGGCGAAGGGCACCAGCAGGGCGGCGAGCAGCGGGTACCAGGCCACCGCGATGATGGTGAATGCGACCGCGTGCAGAGTGTGGCCGGAAGGGAAGCTGTACTCGTCGAGCGGCGGGGTGATCGCCTTGATCCGGGTGTCATCGCGAAACGGCCGCGGCCGTCGGGTGCGGCGCTTGAGCACGGTGTAGAGCAGCAGCGAGAGCAGGCTGGTGCCGGCCATGTGCACCGACGCAGACAGGCCGTGCCAGCCGTCCGCCAGCACCACCAGGACCATCAGCAGGTACCAGATCGGTCCGTCGCCAGCGCGGCTGATCCAGGTGAAGCGGCGGCCGCCCTGACCTTGCCTGGCCCAGCGGTTGGCGGCCAGGCACCAGGCAAGTTCGCGGCGCTTGAATCCATCAAGAAGCAGGGCGCGGGTGGACATCAGGTGATCTCCGGACGCGGCAGTTCGGCAAGCAGGTCGGCAAATCGGCGGGCCAGCGCGGCAGGGTCGGAATCGCCCATCGTGACGCGCGCGGCAAAGCCCAGCCGGCGGCGCAGGAGCGGATCTGCAGCCAGGGCAACGGCGCCGGCGATGAAGCCGTCGGCATCCTCGCACGAGGCCAGCCAGCCGTTCTCGGCGTGGCGCACCACCTCGCGCGCGGCGCCGTAGTCGAAGGCGACCAGGGCAAGCCCGGACGCCATCGCTTCGAGGGTCACATTGCCGAAGGTCTCGGACAGGCTGGGGAACAGGAACAGGTCGGCCGAGGCGACCAGGCGGCCGAGCGCTGCGCCGCGATGCACGCCGGCGAAGATGAAGTCCGGATGCGCTGCCTGCAGCCGGCTGCGCTCCGGGCCGTCACCGATCAAGAGCAGGCGCGCCGCGGGCTGTAGCTGCTGGATAGCGCGAAAGCTCGCGACCAGCAGGGGCAGGTTCTTCTCCGCGGCCAGCCGGCCGACATGCACTGCGACCGGCGTGTCGTCATCCACGCCCCATTGCGCCCGCAGCGCCGGGTCGCGGCGCGCCGGATCGAACACCGCACAGTCGACCGCACGGCCAAGCTGGTGCAGGCGCTCGAAGCCCGCGCCGGCGAGGTACTGAGCCAGCTCGGAGGTCGGCACCAGGGTGCCCTGGGCGCGATTGTGGAAGCGCCGCATCCAGCCCAGCGCCAGCGGGGCGAGAAAGGGCAGCCCGTAGCGCCGCATGTAGTCGTCGAAGCGGGTGTGGAAGCCGGCGGCAACCGGAATGCCCAGCCGCCGTGCCGCGCCCAGCGCCGACCAGCCGAGCGGGCCTTCGGTTGCCACGTAGACCGCGTCCGGACGGTCCTGGCCCCAGCGCGCGCCAATTCGGCGGCTTGCCGGAAAGCCGAAACGCAACTCAGGGTAGCGAGGAATCGGTGCGCCGCTAACCAACAGTTCCGCTGACTGCCTGGGGCTGGCGGTTTCTCCGCGCTGCCGCGGCCGGATCAGGGAAACCCGGTGGCCTGCCTCGCCAAGACCACGCTCCAACCGCTCGATGGTCAAGGCAACGCCATTGACCTCGGGCGGATAGGTTTCGGTGACGATGGCAACGTGCATGCGCACTCCCCGCGTTTCGGAAAGTGTGTGCGGGCTATGTGATCCGTCGATGACCCGGGGATGGCAGGCCGATGACACGCCGTCGTCCTGCGCTCGCGACAGGGCCAGCGGGTCAGCAACTTCCGTACGTCATGAGCAAGGCGTTGCGCTTGCTTGCATCGCATCCCCTGGCCCAACAGCGCGCAGGGGATGCGTGCGGCCGCCGGTCTATCCCTTCGGGGCTTCCTGCGGAGCGCTCAGCTGGATGCCATCAAGCGCTTCCGCTCCGCCCGAACACGCAGGCTCCGTGCCGGGATTGAGGCTGAAGCAGATCGGTACCCGGACCCAGGCAGAAACCGGGGCGCCTGCTGCTTGCGCCGGTTCGAAGGTCCAGTTGCTGACCGCCTCGATCGCTGCAGCGTCGAACACGCGGGGTGGCTCCGAGCTGTCCACTTCGATGCGGCCGACCTGTCCATCCGCCTTGACCTGGACGTTGAGGATCACCCGACCTTGCTGCCGGTTGCGCAGCGCCTCCACCGGATAGGCTGGCGGCGACAGTCGCCCGTAACGCGGCTTGGGGTTCGCGCTGGCAGCCGCCTCGGCGAGTGGCGTGATGCTGACCTGCACGGTCAGTACCGATGCTGCGTCGCTGGCACGAATCCGCACCGATTCGCCCCGTGACAGCGCGCCGAGATCGATGGCCGTGGATGGCTTGCCCTGATGCTGGAACTGGGCGCTGATCAGCTGTTTCGTGCTTGGATCGTAGTGAAGCTCAGCGAACCAGTCGTCGATGCCGAACGCGAATCCGGCCTCGGGATCAAAGTGAAGTTCCGGATGGTGGGTCTTTCCATCAATGGAGGCGGTCACAGCGGCGCGGTAGAGCTGGGTTGCACCCGTGCCTTGGGAAGTGTGTGAAGTCTTCTCTGCCGGCTGGCCGGCCCAGGCAAGCGTGGCCAAGGAGACAGCGAGAGCGCTGGACAACATGACGCCGACGCGGCGGCGCAGAGGCGTGGAGCGGACTGAACTTAGCATGAGGATGCGTTCCTTCAACGGATGGCTGGACTGCCATAGGCAGCCGACCGGCAGTCCAGGGACGGCCAGCTGCACATTCAGGAGCGTGTCGGCGTAGTGCCGGCGCGCGTGGGGATGGCGCTGCATCACATCGGCGTCGCTGGCCAATTCGTGGTCGTGGCGCAGACGATCAGCGGCGTAGTGCAGAAGGGGGTTGAACCAGTACAGGCAGCGCAGCGCGCTGGCGATCGCGTTGGCGACGATATCGCCGCGCCGCAGGTGGCTGCGTTCGTGGGCAAGGATCAGGGTCTGCTGCTGCGCGCTGAAACGATGAGTGAAGTCTGCCGGAAGAATGATCTGCGGCCGCAGCAGGCCGAGCACCGCAGGGCCCAGCTCGCAGCTCTCGGCCAGCAGAACGCCCGGTGCGCATTCGCGCAGCTGTCCGAGGCGCTGGCGGAAGCGACGCTGCAGGATCAGAAAGTAGCCGGCGCAGGCGAGCGCGCCGAGCAGCCAGCACAGGGCGAACCAGTCGCCTGCGGTAAGACCGCTGGCCGCGGACGCAGCGGGCGTGGCCAGCGGCTGGGGGAGTCCGGCAGCAACCAGCAGCGGCACGCTGGCCGCGGAT